>NZ_JAVHPH010000350.1:0-11442 GCF_036170495.1 Azonexus sp. | reverse complement strand
TACTCCCCTGCGCGACAGACCTTGAGCCGGAAAGCCCATTCGGCCTCATCGAATGGCCACGACCAGCGGCTTTTCTCCCGATTCACCGGCGTGGCGCCGGGCTGAAGAAACGGAGCCAGATGAATCCGAGCCCGCCCGCCGCCAACGACGCCAAAAGGATGGCCATTTTCGAGGAATTGATGAGGCTCGGACTATCGTGAAAAGCCAGGTTGGTGATGAAAATGGACATCGTGAAACCGATGCCGCCGAGCAGGCCGGCGCCCAAAAGGTGACGTCGCTTGAGATCGACCGGCAGGGCACAAACCCCAACCGCCACCGCGAACAGGCTGGCCAGGAAAATACCCAATGGCTTGCCAAAAACGAGACCGCCCAGAATGCCCAGGCTGTTGCTCGACCACAAATCCTGCTGCCAATCTGCCGAGATGACGATCCCGGTATTGGCCAGGGCGAAAATCGGCAGGATCAGAAACGCCACCGGTTTGTTCAACGCATGTTCCAGGCGGTGCGACGGCGAGGCCTCATCTTCCGCCCGGCCGGTGAACGGAATGGCAAAGGCCAGCAAAACCCCGGCGATGGTCGCATGCACGCCGGATTTGAGCATCAGGAACCACATCAGCGCGCCGCCCAGCAAGTAAGGCAGCAGCGTCATGACGCGCAGGCGATTGAGGATGACCAACAGGCCAAACACGGCAAATGCCGCCAGTAAATAACCGGGCGAGAACTGCATCGTATAAAAAATAGCAATGACAACAATCGCCCCCAGATCGTCCATGACCGCCAGCGCCGTCAGGAAAATCTTGAGCGAAGCCGGCACCCGACGACCAAGCAGGGCCAGCACGCCGAGCGCGAAAGCGATATCGGTAGCCATCGGAATCCCCGCCCCGGCCTGCGTCGGCATCTCGGCATTGAGCGCGTAATGAATCCCTGCCGGGACGACGATGCCGCCGGCCGCGGCGATGATCGGCAGCAACGCCTTGCGGAAATTCGAGAGCTCGCCAACGTAGAGCTCGCGCTCCAATTCCAGCCCGACAAACAGGAAAAACACCGCCATCAACGCATCGTTGGTCCAATGCTCAAGGCTCAGCCCAGCCACCTTGACCTGCCAGAAATCCAGATAGGCCGGCCCAAAGGCCGAATTGGCGACGAGCAGCGAAAGGATCGTGCAGACAATCAGGACGATGCCGCTCGATTTTTCCGATTCGAAAAAGCGGTTGAAGGTAGTGGAGAGCGTTGTCTGAAGAGGGGTCATGTTGGGTCAATGGATGGGGCTACAGACCTTGCGCAGGCGTCACGGCCGAACGGATTTTACAAGGTGATTTTGGTGCCTGAGCTGGAACGTGCGACACCATCAAGCAGCTTGATGAAATTCCGTTTCGGCTTGAACTGCACGTGCAATTCCGCCAGGTAGTCGCCAAATTCGGATAGCTGTGCCGGCGTTTTCATCAAGCCACCGACCTTGCGAATCAGTTTGATTGCCTCATCGTAAGCAGCGTTCTTGGTCTGCTCGACGATGAGCGGCACCACCCGACGGTAGAGACTGATCGCATCGCTTGGCCGACCAGATTCCAGCTTCCCAGCCAGGGTGATCAGCAGGCTGCGATCACAGATTCCTTTGTGCGCGACCGACCAGGCAGCATCGAGGTCCTCCTCCCACAAGGCGATCTGCAGGCGCAACGAATAGTTGGGAAGCGACGGTTTCGGCTTCCATCGGTTGGTCGTCGCTGCCTCGTGCGCAACGACCGTGTCGACCTTGATCAATGCGCGCTCCCGTTGCATCGGCCAGGTATCGAGCTGGTCGGCGACATCATGCAGCTTGATGTAGTGTTCGAGAACCGGGCGTTCCTCGAACTGAATCCAGGTGAGTTGCAGCGCCTCGTCATGCCGTTTGCGCTTGAGGTAGGCCGCCACCAAAAAATCGCGCAAGCGGTTGTCGGGACACTCGGGAAACGCCTTCAGGCCGCGCTCCGCCCAGTCCAGCGCCTTGTCCGACTGACTGGCCTTGGACAATATCTCGGCGATCTCAAGATAGCGGTAGCCGGATGAAAGATCCCGCGACTTGATCGCCACCAGCTCCTCGATGTCGCCGCTCGCCTTGGCCAGTTGCTCCATGATGCGGGTGATCCGGTATCGATTGTCATCGTGGCCGTCCAGACTGTCGCGTGGCTTGATCTTGCGCCACGCCGCCTCGGCCAGCTCACGGTAGCGACGCAGGCCTTCTTCGCCGAGGACATCGTGGTAGGTGGCAGCATCGAAGCTCCATACATTGAACGGCAGCGTGGTTTCAAGCCGGAAAAGGCGCTCGGCCAGTCCGCCAGGTTCCGGCCGAGCCATGGCGCAAGCCTGCCGGTGCAATTCGCCCAGACCATGGACCGTGCTGCTGACTTCGCCGTTCGAGTCGTCGATTTGCTCAAGTGCCTTCTCGATACGCTCGATGGCGTATTCGGCCAGTTCCACCAAGCCAGCCGCGCTATCGGGTTGCAGCAGTTCGGCAAGAGACTCCGCCACTTGTTCGATATTGCCGGCAAAGGTACTCACCTCACGCCAATCGACAAAGCCTTCGATGCGTGTCGCGCCGTCGATGGCCCGCCGGAATGCTTTCCCCATCTTGCCGCCACCGCCCGTACACTCGGCCTTGAGCGACAGCGACTGATAGAGCCGATCATCGCGCTGGGCCACGTCCAATAACAGCTCGATCAAAGTTTCCGGTGCTTGCGTGGTCAGGTACTCCTTGATGTCTTGCCAAGGATCGCGCCGCTTCTTCTTGCCGGGCGCCGCCCCCGGTTGCGCCGCCGCGGCATTTTCAGCCAGCCACGCCAGCCCGACGGCCACGCAATGCTTGCAGAAATAGCCGTCCGCTGCCCGCGGACATGAACAGTCGTAGGCCAGATCGCCGTCGTCGTCGCGCAACTCGATCCGGTAGGTGTCGCTGCCCTCGACCTTGGCGGTAACCTTGCTCTCAGTCGCCCGAAGGCGGCCAACCGCGCCGACGGAAAAGTATTCTTCGCCGCGCCGAAAAGCAGGGCTTCCGGCCATGTCTACGAGGGTAGCGCGTGAGATGAGGTCAATGAGCATTTAGGGAGAAGTCCATGGCTTTGCTAATGCACAGTACAGACCATACGCAGGAGAAACAAGCGGCACTTATTTCGTTGGCTCAATAGGATAGGCTCATTTTCCGCCCGCGAAAACACACTATTCCGCACACAAAGAATCAAAGGCTTAGCGGGCGATTTGGTAAACGCCAATCGGCGCGGTGCACTACACCGGCAATCGACACCTCACCGCCCATGGGGCTATCATGCGTCTTACCAACCCGTCTTACCGAACAGAGGCCAAACGTGGAAACCGTCAAAATGTCGAGCAAAGGGCAGATCGTCATTCCCAAGGCAATGCGCGATTCGCATCATCTGCAACCAGGTGTGGAGTTCATCATCATTGAGGAAGGGAACAGTCTGCGCCTGATGCCGGCCGCCAACATCAAACAAGCTACGGTTGATGAAGTCGGCGGCATCCTTCACCGGGCAGGCCGGGTGCCCATGTCCGATGACGACATGCGGGCCGCGCTGAGGGCCAAGGCAAAGGCCAACGACGACACCTCCAAGCACGCCTGATGATTGCCCTCGATACAAACGTTCTCGCCCGCTTCCTGCTGCGGGATGACGAGGCCCATTATCAGGCCGCCGCTGCCCTCCTGAAGAAAGCTCGCCACTACATCACGCCGCCGACCGTACTGATTGAATTGGTTTGGGTACTGGAATCCACCGACTGCGACCGGGCCACCATCGCCCATGCCCTCCGCCTACTGTTCAACCTGCCCAACTTTGAACCGCTGGAATTTGATGCTGTGCTGCGTGCGCTCGGCTGGTACGAGACAGGGATGGATTTCGCCGACGCGATGCACCTGGCCCTGAGCGGCAAGGCAAAAGCAGAGAGTTTCATCACTTCCGACAAGGCCTTTGCTAAGCGCGCCAAGAAGGAAGAGGCATACCCTCCAATCGAAGTCCTTTGACCTTTACAGGCCAGGTCGTTGCTTTGGCGACAGGGGGTTCTGGCGACAGCGCGAATGCCATTTCATTTGAAGGCAGTTATGCTCTTTCCTTTCCAGCATTTCGTAAATTCCCTGCGTCTATGTTACCGAGAGGCAGCCAAAATTGCGTTCTGCTTTTCGAGAACTGGCATGGAAGCAACACGTGAGTTGGTCAGATCGGGAAGCAACTATTCACACAATTTCTGGCCGACCGCCCGGCATTTGCATGGCAATTGCCTGAGAAAGTCAGCCATTTTTTGCATGAAATCATTATTTAAACGACGCAAAGTACCCGGATTTCGCTTTTTCGTTTGACGTGCATTTGACGCATGTTTGACGTACATACATATAAATCAATAAGTTAGACTTAATGCACGGTACACACCATGCACGGATCGAACGATCTCACCACATGCTGCACCGTCGGTGGCGCGCCGTCGCCGGCCGGCAGGCCGACCAGGGCCTGTTCGAGGGGGCCGGGCTGGGCATTGTTGTCGCGCGGCGAGAAATTCCAGGTGGTCGGGGCGATGATCTGGTAGCGCTCGATGCGGCCGCGCCGGATGCTCAGCCAGTGGCCGAGGCTGCCGCGGGCGGCTTCGACGAGGCCGGTGCCGCTGGCGTCGTCGGGCATCTCGCCGTGAGCGCAGAAGGGTTCGCCGGGCTGCAGCGCCCGCACCCAGCCTTCCATGGCGGGCAGGACGAGGGCGAGTTCAAGCAGGCGGGCGACGACGCGGGCCATGACGCTGGCGCCGTCGCGCTGCACCAGATCAAGCGCCAGCCGGTGGCCGGCGATGACCTGCCGGGCCAGCGCGCCGACTTCGTAGGGCTGGCCGGCGTAGCGCGGCGCCTTGCACCAGGTGTAGGCGTCGGGCTTGGCGGCATCGACGATGGTTTCGCCCTGCGCCGGGTGGCGCGGCTGGCCGGCCGCCAGCCAGGCGCTGGTCGTGTCCTCGTCGATGGCCACCGGATCGAAGGCGGCCGCCTGTCCGGCTTGCCAGGTGCCGGTCGGAAACAGGTCGTAGGCACCGTAGGACAGGAAGGCATCGTAGGCGCGGCCGAGCTTGTCGAGCCCGAGGTCGCTGGCGGCGTGCAGGAAGGCGGGGAAATCGCCGGGCCGCCCGTCGGCCCAGGCCAGCAGTTGGTCCTTGCTGGCCAATTGGGCAACAGCGGCCAGCGAGTCGCCAAACAGGCGTTTTTCGACAAAGCCGCGGAATTCGCGGAGCAGCGCCAGCAGGCGGATACGTTCGCCGGCCGTGATCGCGCGCGTGCTGCCGCCTGGCTGGATGGCCAGCGTGTGCGGCCAGCGGCCGGCGAGAAAGCCCATCAGCCGGAGGAAGCTGGCGCGGGCCGGCAGCACTTCAGCCGCGGCATCGCCGCTAACCGCCGTGAAACGCTTGGCCACGGCACTGTGCCAGCCTCGGTCAGCATAGGCCGGGCGAGCAAAATCGGGCATGAAAAAGAGGTAAAAATGGGTCAGGTGATCGGCCATGTTTTCGGTGGCACAGATCAAATTTCGCGATATTTTCCCGTTGACCGTGGGAACGATACCCATCGCCTCGGCCAGCGCCGAGGCTGCCGCGGCCGATTGGGCGACCGAGCAGATGCCGCAGATGCGCGGCACGATGGCCAGCGCGTCGAGCGGGGCGCGGCCGATCAGGATCTGTTCGAAGCCCCTGAACAGCGGCGAATTGACCTGCGCCGACTGGATCCGGCCGGCCTCGACGTCGAGGCTGACTTCGAGATCGCCTTCGACGCGGTTGAATGGCCCGACGACGATCCGGCTCACTTGCCGCCGCCCTTCTTGCGGATGGCCGGCATGACGACCGGATGGTCCTCGACGGCATTGTTGCGCACCCGCTTCGGGGTTGCCGACTTGGACAGCGCGGCCAGCGCGACGAACCAGGCTTTCGGCATGTCGGTCGGCAGGCCGATCGGGATGCCGGCCAGCTTGGGCGTTTCCTGGAAGGCGTGGCCGGGCGATTCGAAACCGGGTTCGGTGCAGGCGATGCAGGCGAAGCCGCCGCGCAGGCAGGAGCCGGTGCCGTTCCACGGCCGCAGATTGCAGTCGGCATGCGCCTGGGTGCCCTTGCAGCCGAGGTTTTCCATCAGGCAGCCGAGGTCCGACTGCTTCTGGGCGCTGGCCTTGAATTCGTAAAACTCGTTGCGGGCGCAGCCGTGATGGACCAGTTCGCCAGCGTAGAGCAGCGGCCGCCCGAATTCGTCGAGGTCCGCTCCGGTCAACCCTTCCAAAACGGCTTTTTCCAGCGTATCGACGACCCAGCCGGGATGTGTCGGGCAGCCAGCAATGTTGATCACCGGCAAGCCGGCACCCGACTGGAAGCCGGCGCCAAGCAAGCCGCCCGGCGTCTGTTCGTCAAACTGCAGGCCGCAGGCTTCGAGCGGATTACCCGGCGTGTTGGCCGAAAAGCCGCCGTAGGCCGTGCACGAGCCGATGGCGAAAACCCACTTGGCGTGGCGGGCCAGCCGGGCGACCCATTCGGTCAGCGGCCGGCCGCTGCCGGCCATCAGGTGGAACTTGCCGGTGCCGTTCGGGCCGCGCAGCATGGCCCCTTCGATGCACAGGGCGTCGAAGGCAAGCCGGCCTTCGGCGCAGTCTTCGAGGATGGCCAGCGCTTCCTCGCCGCTGTCGACCGACAGTGCCGGGTGCCAGAGGAATTCGATGCCGGCGTCGCGCAATTCGTCGAACAGCGAGCGCGGCTCGGAACAGAGCATCGACTGCGTGCAGCCGCCGCAGCCACCGCTCTGCAGCCAGAGGACTTTCATTCGGCCTGCTCCAGCCCGTGGCGAACCAGCTTGGCGCGCAGGCCGACGCGCGACAGCCCCAACTCCCGGGCAGCCCGCGACTTGTTCCAGCGATGGCGGATCATCGCTTCCTTGAGGACGTGCATTTCCAGTTGGTCCATGCGTTCCTTCAAGCCGCCGCTGAGGCCGGCGGCCCAGGCCAGTTCGGCGGATGGGCGGGCTTCGTCGAAGTCGCCGAGCGGCGTGCGCAGGACGCGCGGCGACAGCAGGTCGGCGCCGAGCAGCGGCGTCGTGGACAGGGCGACCATGCGCAGGATTTCGTTCTGCAGTTCGCGCACGTTGCCCGGCCAGCGGTAGGCGGCGATGCAGGCGAGCGCCTCGTTGGTGATGCCTTCGACCGGCTTGCCGAGGGCGGCGCAACTGCTGTCGAGCAGGCGGCGGGCGAGCAGCGGCAGGTCCATCGGCCGCTCGCGCAGCGGCGGCACGTGCAGGGCGATGGTGGCCAGCCGGTAATAGAGGTCTTCGCGGAAACGGCCGGTGCGCACGTCGTCTTCGAGATCGCGGTTGGTCGCCGCGATGACCCGGACATCGACGGTCACCGAGCGATTGCTGCCGAGTGGGCGGAACTCGCCTTCCTGCAGCACGCGCAGCAGCTTGACCTGGAAGGCCGGGCTGGTTTCGCCGATTTCGTCGAGGAACAGCGTGCCGCCGTCGGCCTGCTGGAACAGCCCGACGCGGTCCTCGACCGCCCCGGTGAAGGCGCCGCGCTTGTAGCCGAACAGTTCGGATTCGAGCAGGGTGTCGGGCAGGGCGCCGCAGTTTTCGGTGATGAAGGCCTTGCTCGCCCGGCGGCTCTCGTAGTGGATGGCGCGGGCGATCATTTCCTTGCCGGTGCCCGATTCGCCGGTGACCATGACCGACAGGTCGAACGGCGCGACGCGGCCGACCATGTCGCAGACGGCATTGATCGGGCTGCCCGGGGCGCGGATCAGGCCGGCCAGGCCAAAGCTGCTCTTGACCTTTTCCTGCTTGTGGTCGACCTGCCGTTTAAGCACCGGCTCGGCGGTGCGCAGGTCGAGCGACAGGCGCTGGTTTTCCTGCTGCAGCCGCCACACCTCGGCGGCGCGCTGCAGGGTCAGCAGCAGCTGTTCGGGCTGCCAGGGTTTCAACAGGTATTGCCAGATGCCGGCTTCGTTGACGCCGGTGATGATGTCCTCGGCGTCGGTGTAGCCGGAAAGGATGATGCGCACAATGTCCGGCCAGCGGGTGCGTACTTCCTTGAGGAACTCGACGCCGGTGGTGCCCGGCATGCGCTGATCGCAGAGGACGATGCGGATCGCTGCGGTCGACTGCTCTTTTTCGAGGATTTCCATGCCCTCGTCGGCACTGGACGCGCAAAGCACCTCGAAATCTTCTTCCAGCGTCCGCCGCAAGGCTTCCTGCGAGCGTACCTCGTCGTCGATGACGAGGATGGCGGGCAAACGGCGCAGGCTGCTGCGGGAAGACGGAAGGGTCATGCCGGAACTTTCCAGTCGAGATCGCGATGTCGGGCCAGGTGGCGCGGCGTCCAGGAATGCGCCGAGCGGGAAACGAAATGATAGCGCGCGACGTGGTACGAGGGGTCGAAGCCGTAGAAATTGCGGCGTATTTCGGCCAGCTCCTCGGCGCGGTAAGCAGCCAGTGGCTTCGCCGCTTCGTCGATCTGGCGCTGGGCCTGCTTGGCGGCGAGTTTTTTCGGGAAATCGGCGGCGCCGGCCAGTTCGGCGGCGCGCCGGGCAATATCGACGGCGAAACCGGGGCCGGGCAGGCAGGCGTCGTAAAAGCCGAGTTTGACTGCCTCCGGCGCCGTCATCGGCAGGCGGTGGCGCATGATGGCCCGGGCGCCGTCGTCACCGACGCGGGGCGGCAGCAGGTAAGTCCAGAATTCCGAGCCGTAAAGGTTGCCCATGTTCTTGTAATGCGGGTTGAGCATGACGCCATCGCGGGCCCAGACGTAATCGGCGGCGCGGGCCAGGAAACAGCCGCCGGCCCCGGCGTTGCCACCGACCGCAGCGACGGTCAACTGCGTCGCGCAGCGCAAAATGGCCTCGGCCAGATCGTCGATGGCGTTGATGTTGGCCCACGATTCGTCGGCCGGGCTTTCCGCCGCCTCAATGATGTTGAGGTGGATGCCGTTCGACCAGAAATCGCTGCCGCCGCGCAGCACGATGACCCGGGTCGGCCGGCCCGTCGCCCAGTTGAAGGCGGCGGTCAGCCGCCGGCATTGGGCCGTACTCATCGCGCCGTTATAGAACTCGAAGCTCAGAAAGCCGACGCCACCGGCTTCTTCGTAGGCGATGTCCTGCCAGGTCGGGGTCGGCGATTTCCACCAGTCGGTGAGCGGCAACTCGGGCAGCGCCATGGCCTCGGGAAAGACATGTGTCGCCGGCAGCTTGATGCCGCCGGCCGGTTTGACGTGACCGATCCACACGGCACCGTCGACCGTCGCCCGGCAGATCGCCGTTTGACGTCGGCCGAGCAGGCTGCCCGGCTCGCCCTTGAGGGTGGCTTCCGGCCAGGCGTCGAACAAATGACAGGGCAGGCCGAACAGTTGGTCAGCAACGCCGGGAAAACCATCGGCGGCATTGAGCTTGGCCAGGATGGTGGCGCTGCTTTCGCGGCGCCAGTCGATGGCGCGGTCGGCCTGTTTCATCGGCGCGTGCGCCTGACCCGGCCCCCGTTCCGGTTGGAAATTAGCCGCCTTTTTCCGGTTGACCGCAGCAATCACCGCCCGTACCGCCGCCTCGGTGACTTCGTTGCGATAGATCGACGCCTTGCGGGCCGGGCGCATCGGAAAGCTCGCCGACGCCCAGACCGGCCCCGCATCCATTTCAGCCTCGGCTTGTAACACGGTGACACCCCACTCCCCGGCGCCCCCCTGAATCGCCCAATCGAGGGCTGACGGACCGCGATCACCGACCGGTCCGGGATGAACGATCAGGCAGCAATGGCGCGACCAGATCGACTCGGGAATCGCCCTTTTCAAAAAAGGCGCGATGATCAGATCCGGCCGAAACAAGGCCACCGCCTCCTCGGTCACCGCATCGGCAATATCGAACTCGATGCTGATTTCGTGACCACGCGTCGTCAATTCGCCCAAAAGGCGCTGAGTCAATCCGTTGAAGCTATGGGTGATGAAGAGAATTCGCACGATTTACAGTTCTTTACAATTCATGTCAGCAAGGTGAAGCGAGACGGGACGGGGCTTGGCAGGGAGCGTTTTCCCATGCCGCATATCTCTATAACTTTCGCGATATTTTTCAGTGACTTGGCTTTGTCTACGATGCGCATCAACAAAAAAGGGATCGGGGAACAACCATGCAAGCACAGCAAAAGCGCGTCAAATCTCGGGACATTCCCGTCAGCCGGGCACCGCGCCCGGAATACGTCGCCGCTATCCGCTATCCGGACGGTCGCCGTGACCTGTTCCACATCCGCAACGCCGACAATTTCGCCGACGCCCGCGAGCTCGTCATTTCCGAAGTCGGCGACGTACAGTCGGTGATGATCGCGCTGCGCCACTAGGCCAGCCTCAGCAAATCCGCGGCAACTGCTCGCCGCTCAGCCAGTCGACGATGCGCCGGCCGCCAAAACCGGTCGTCATCTGGACGAAATGGTGTGCATCGGCATGCACCGTACCGACAATGGCTGCCGCCGCCCCCAGCGGGTGAGCCCGCATGGCGGCCAATAACTTGTCCGCATCCGCTTCGGCGCAAATCGCCACCAGTTTGCCCTCGTTGGCGACATAAAGCGGGTCCAAGCCGAGAAATTCGCAGGCCGCATTGACCGCCGGCGTCACCGGCAAGGCCTTTTCCAGCAGCATCATGCCGACCCCGGACTGCTTGGCAATCTCATTGAGTGTCGTCGCCAGCCCGCCGCGCGTCGGGTCGCGCAGCACGTGGAGCTCGGCGCCGCTGGCCCGCATCGCCTCGATCAGGCCGTGCAGGGCGGCGGTGTCGGAAACGATGGGCGACTCGAAACCAAGGCTTTCGCGCTCGGCCATGATCGCCATACCGTGATCGCCCAAGGTGCCGGAAACCAGGATGACGTCGCCCGGTTTGGCACAACGACCGGACAGCTCCTGCCCCGGTCGCACGACGCCGACACCAGTCGTCGTGATGAATACCCCGTCGCCCTTGCCGCGCTCGACGACCTTGGTATCGCCGGTCACCACCGGCACGCCGGCCTCCTTGGCGGCGGCGGCCATGCTTTGCACGATGCGCGCCAGATCGGCGAGCTTGAAACCTTCTTCGAGGATAAAGCCGGCAGCAAGATAAAGCGGCTTGGCGCCCATCATGGCCACGTCGTTGATCGTGCCATGCACCGACAGGCAGCCGATGTCGCCGCCCGGGAAGAACAACGGCGAGACGACATGCGAATCGGTCGCCATGACCAGCCGGCCCTCGCCGGGATGCGGCAACAGCGCGCCGTCGTCGCCCTGGGCCAGGTATTCGTTGCCGAGGTGTTTGGCGAACAGCTCTTCGATCAGTTGCGCCATCGCCCGGCCGCCGGCGCCGTGGGCCATGTCGACCTGGCCATGCTTGATGTCGAGGGGACGGATGTAGTTTTTGCGGGTTTGGGTCATAGACATGTTTTCTACACAAACAGTGTTTTCC
>NZ_JAVHPH010000349.1:0-11504 GCF_036170495.1 Azonexus sp. | reverse complement strand
AGTTGGCGGGCGACATGGGCGCGCGACATCGGGATGACCTCGACCGGCAGCGGGAACTTGCCCATCACCTCGACGAGCTTCGAGCCGTCGCAGATACAGACGAATTGACGGGCCACGGCGGCGACGATCTTCTCGCGCGTCAGCGCGCCGCCGCCGCCCTTGATCATGTTGAGGCCGGCGTCGATTTCATCGGCGCCATCGACGTAAACCGGGATGTCGTCGACGTCATTGAGGTCGAAGACCCTGATGCCATGGTCTTCCAGGCGCTGGCGGGTGGCTTCCGAACTGGCCACGGCGCCCGTGTATTTGTCTTTCAACGGGGCCAACGCATCGATAAAAAAGTTGGCCGTCGAGCCGGTGCCGACGCCAATGATGCTGCCGGCCGGTGCCGTCTGCGCGACGTAGTCGGCGGCGGCCTGGGCGACGGCCTGTTTGAGTTCGTCCTGGGTCATGCTGCTCCTCCTGAATGGGGTTTGCCGCGCATTTTAACCCGTCGATTTAGTCCAAAACGGTCATAAAAGTTTAACTTTGGCATGCTTTCATAGTGACTAAACTACTCATACCGTTTTTTTAGGGAGAGCAAGATGAGCGATAAAATCAGGAAAGCCCCGGCTGCCAAGCCTGTTGCAATGCCCAGCCCGGTGAAGAAGCTGGTCCCGCGCACCGCGCCGAAGGCTGAAGTGAAGCCGGCCGTGGCTGTTGCCCAGGCTGTTGCTGCGCCGGTTGCCAATACTGCCGCGCCAACGCCGGTGCCGGTCGCCGCCGAGAAGCCTGCGCCAGGGGAGGCCAAACCAGCCCCGGCGGCCAGCAAGGCCAAGGTGGTGCGCAAGCCGACTCCGGTCGAGGCCACCGTCGCCAAGCATCAGAAGGTGCTGGCCGATGCGCTGGTCAAGGCGCAGGCGATCAAATACGATCAGCCCAAGGTCATGAAGCAGGAAGCGGCGAAGGCTGCGAAGCCGGCCAAGGCCAAAAAAGTGAAGCTGGTGCGTGATAGCTATGCCATGCCAGAGGCCGAATATGCCCGCATCGGCGTGCTCAAGAAGCGCTTGAGCGGGCTCGGCAACGACGTCAAGAAAAGCGAATTGCTGCGCGGTGGCATTGCTCTGCTCGCGGCCTTGAACGATGCCGAGCTGAAAGCGGTGATGGGGCGCGTCGAGCGCATCAAGACCGGGCGTCCGGCCAAGTAGGCAAAAAGTCATAATTTTTCGATTATTACAGTCTGTCACTTGACTGTAATAATCGACGGGTAATCTCCGCAGCGTTGTCCATTCAACCCTGTTCAGGAGTTACCCATGCTGAATTCAAAACTTGTTTCTGCCTTAGCCGTTGCCGGTGTCGCCTTGATTGGCGCCCAATCCGCCCAGGCTCAAGTCATCAAGATCGACGGTTCTTCCACCGTCTACCCGATCACCGAAGCGGTGGCCGAGGAATTCCAGAAAGCCAAGAAGAACGCCATCAAGGTGACGGTTGGTATCTCCGGCACCGGCGGCGGCTTCAAGAAGTTCTGCCGCGACGAACTTGATATTTCCGACGCTTCCCGGCCGATCACCAAGACGGAAATGGAACTGTGCAAGACCGCTGGTGTTGAATACATCGAAATGCCGGTCGCCTTTGACGCGCTGACCGTTGTGGTCAACCCGAAGAATGCCTTCCTCAAGCAGGCCACCGTCGCCGAAATGAAGATGCTGTGGGAACCGGCTGCCCAGGGCAAGATCATGAAGTGGAACCAGGTCAATCCGGCCTGGCCTGATGCCCCAGTCAAGCTGTTCGGCGCTGGTGCCGACTCCGGCACCTTCGAGTACTTCACCGAAGCCATGGTCGGCAAGGCCAAGTCCTCGCGCGGCGATTACACTGCTTCCGAAGACGACAACGTGCTGGTTCAAGGCGTCTCGCGTGACGTCAATGCCATCGGCTACTTCGGCTACGCCTACTACGCCGAGAATACCGGCAAGCTGAAGGCGCTGCCGATCGTCAATCCGAAGACCGGCAAGGCGGTTGAACCGTCCGGCGCCAATGTCGAAAACGGCACCTACGCGCCGCTGTCGCGGCCGATCTTCATCTACGTCAAGGCCAAGTCGCTGCAGAAGCCCGAGGTCAAGGAGTTCGTCGAGTTCTACATGAAAAACGGCGCGGCGCTGACCAAGGAAGTGAAGTACGTACCGCTGCCGGCTTCCGCTTATCTTGGCAACCTTGAGCATGTGAAGAAAAACAAGCTGGGCACCGTGTTTGGTGGTCACAATGAAATTGGCATCACCATCGAAGACCTGATGAAGCGCGAAGCAAAGATGTAAACTCCGATCTGGCGGGCTTCGGCCCGCCAGTCGCAGAAGCCCGGCTACGGCCGGGTTTCACGCCGTAAGGAATCTTCAAGTGAATCACGTCATGTCTGCAAACTCTCCATCCGACCTGCCCACGGTCAGCGATCGCCTGTCACACAACGCCCTGCGCCATATCAGCGAACGCCTCATCGAGGCGATGCTCTTCGCCGCCGCCGCGGTGTCGGTGCTGACCACCATCGGCATCGTTTATGTCCTCGTTTCCGAGTCCGTCCAGTTCTTCCAGCATGTCAGCATCGTCGACTTCCTGACCGATACCCAATGGACCCCGCTCTTCGACGATGCCCACTTCGGCATCATGGTGCTCATTTCCGGCACCCTCGTTTCCTCGCTTGTCGCGCTCGTCGTGGCGATTCCGATGGGGACGATCATCGCCATCTACCTGTCCGAGTTCGCCCATGGCAAGGTGCGCGAAGTCGCCAAGCCGATTCTTGAACTGCTCGGTGGCATCCCGACTATCGTTTTCGGCTACTTCGCACTGCTCATGGTCACCCCGCTGCTGCAGAAACTTTTTCCGGAGCTGCCCGGTTTCTCGCTGCTTTCCGCCGGTCTGGTCATGGGCATCATGATCGTGCCCTACATTGCCTCGCTGTCCGAGGATGCCATGCGCGCCGTGCCGATGAGCCTGCGCGAAGGCTCCTATGCGCTGGGTTCGACCCGCCTCCATACGGCGCTGCACGTCGTCGTTCCGGCCGCCTTCTCTGGTCTCGCTGCGTCCTACATCCTGGCTATCTCGCGCGCGGTCGGCGAAACGATGATCCTCGCCGTCGCCGCCGGCATGCAGCCGAACCTGACTTGGAACCCGATGGAACCGGCCGCCACCATCACCTCCTTCATCGTCCAGGTCGCCCTCGGCGACCTGCCGCACGGCTCGATCGGTTACCAGACCATCTTCGCCGCCGGCCTGACGCTGATCCTGATTACCCTGATGTTTAACATTCTCGGCCAGTGGCTGCGCCGCAAATTCCGGGAGAACTACTGATGCAAGCCCATTCCCTGACCACCGAACAAATCCGCGCCCTGATCGCCAAGGGCAAGCTCAAGGACGCCATCTTCAAGGTGCTCGGCATCTTCTGCCTGGCTGTTGCGCTGCTTGTCATCGTGTTACTGATTTCCGACATGGTGGCCAAGGGCTCCGAGCGTTTCACCCTTGATTTCTTCCTCAACTTTGCCTCGCGGCGCGCCACGCAGGCCGGCATTTTGTCGGCCTGGGTCGGCTCGTTGCTCGTCATGCTGGTCACTGCCCTGGCTGCGGTGCCAATCGGCGTCGCCGCCGGCGTCTATCTTGAGGAGTACGCCAAGCGCAACTGGATCACCGAGATCATCGAGATCAACATCACCAACCTGGCCGCGGTGCCGTCGATTGTGTACGGCCTGCTGGCGCTCGGCATCTTCGTCTATACCTTCGGTTTTGGTCAGAGCATCCTGTCGGCCGGCCTGACGCTGGCCCTGCTCATCCTGCCGATCATCATCGTATCGACCCGCGAAGCGATCCGCGCCATTCCCGCGATGATCCGCGAGGGCTCGATGGCGGTTGGTGCGACGCGCTGGCAGACCTGCCGCTATCACATCATTCCGTACGCCATGCCCGGCATCCTGACCGGCGTCATCATCGGGCTGGCCCGTGCCATCGGCGAGACGGCGCCGATCATCACCATCGGTGCGCTGACCTTCATTGCCTTCCTGCCGCCGGTGCCCTTCACCGAAGTTAGCCCGGGGGTCAATGCCGGCCTGTTCGACTGGGTGATGTCGCCCTTCACCGTGATGCCGATCCAGATTTTCAACTGGACCTCGCGTCCCGATCCGGCCTTTGAAGTGAATGCCGCCGCCGCCGGTTTCGTGCTCATGGCCATGGTCCTGACCATGAACGGGGTTGCGATTTATCTTCGCTACAAAATGCGCAAGAACATCAAGTGGTGATCGTCATGAAGCAGCGCGCCGCCAACTTTGTCGACTTCGCCTTGCCGTGCTACTCGCACTGTCTGCGGCTTGTCTTCGCGTTGGCAACGCACTGCCTCAAGACTTAACTTCCACGGTCAACCGGAAAAATTGCCCAAAAATGAAATCCGAAATGGAGTCTCCGATGCAGATTCACGATCACCCGACCCTCAAGGCCGAAGCCCGCAACCTGAACTTTTTCTACGGCGAGGCGAAGGCGCTCAAGGGCATCAACATGCCGATCTACGACAAGAAGGTCACCGCCCTGATCGGCCCTTCCGGCTGCGGTAAATCGACCTATCTGCGCAGCTTCAACCGCATGCACGACCTCTATCCGGGCAACCGCTACGAAGGCGAAATCCGCTTCTTTCCGGACAACACCAACCTGCTGTCGCCGGACGTCGATCCGATTGAAGTCCGCATGCGCGTCGGCATGGTTTTCCAGAAACCGAATCCGTTTCCGAAAACCATCTACGAAAACGTCGCCTACGGCCTGCGCGTGCGCGGCGAAAACAACAAGCGGGCGCTCGACGACAAGGTCGAAAAGGCCCTGCGCGGTGCCGCCATCTGGGATGAAGTGAAGGACCGCCTGCAGGACATGGCGCCCAATCTGTCCGGCGGCCAGCAGCAGCGCCTGTGTATCGCCCGTGCTTTGGCCACCGATCCTGAATTGCTGCTTTTCGACGAGCCGACCTCGGCGCTCGATCCGATCGCCACCGGCGCCATCGAAGAGCTGGTGCATGAACTCAAAAAGCACGTCACCATCCTCATCGTCACCCACAACATGCAGCAGGCGGCGCGCGTTTCGGACTACACCGCTTACATGTACCTCGGCGAGTTGATCGAGTTCGGCAAGACCGACGAGATTTTCATCAAGCCGCAGGACAAGCGTACTGAAGACTACATCACCGGCCGCATGGGCTAATTTCGTGCGCCCACCCGCCGCGACTTTGCCCCCCCGCCTCGTCGTGCCTCCGCACTGCCTTCGGTGGGGCTGCGCGTCACGACGCACGGGCACATGAAATCAAGGAGAATGAAATGAGCGAATCCCACCACCTTTCCAGCCAGTTCGATGACGAACTCAGCCGCCTGCGTACCCACGTTCTGCACATGGGCGGTCTGGTTGAAACCCAGGTTTCCGCCGCCATCGATGCCTATGCAACGGGTGAAATCGCCAGCGTCAAGACCATTGTCGAGACCGATCGCCGGGTCAATGAGCTCGAAAAGGCCATCGACGACGACTGCGCCCACGTTATCGCCAAGCGCCAGCCAACCGCCTCCGACCTGCGCCTGATCCTTGGCATTAGCAAAATCGTCACCGATCTCGAACGGGCCGGCGACGAGGCCAAAAAGATCGCCAAGGGTGTTCGCCGCATCTATGAAAACGGCCATCTGCCCGGGCAGTACGGCGTTGGTATCCGGCATCTGGCCGAAGCGGCGCTGACCATGGTGCGCCAGGCGCTCGACGCCTTCGCCCGGCTCGATACGCCGCAGGCCTCTGATGTCATTCGTGCCGACACGGATGTTGATGCCGAATTCAAGTCGATCATCCGCCAGCTCATCACCCACATGATGGAGGACCCGCGCACCATCACCACCTCGATCGACATCATCTGGATCGCCCGGGCCATCGAACGCATTGGCGACCACGCCAAAAATATTTCGGAGCAGGTCGTCTACATCGTCGAGGGGCGTGACATCCGCCACACCAAGGAGAAGGCGCAGTGACACCGACGATTCTCGTCGTCGAAGACGAGCCGGCTATCCAGGAACTCGTCACGGTCAACCTCAAGCACGCCGGTTTTCTCGTTGTGCGCGCCGGTAGCGCCGAAGAGGCTGAATCGGCGATCCGCGCCGCGCTGCCCGATCTGGTCATTCTCGACTGGATGCTGCCCGGCCAATCCGGCGTCGCGCTGGCCAAGAAAATCCGCGCCGACGAGCGCAGCCGCGAACTGCCGATCATCATGCTGACTGCCCGCGTCCATGAAGAAGACAAGGTGCAGGGCCTCGAAGCCGGGGCCGACGACTACATCACCAAGCCCTTTTCACCGAAGGAAATGGTTGCTCGCGTCCGCGCCGTGCTCCGCCGCCGGTCGCCGCACCTGGCTGGCGAAGCGGTTGAGATCGGCAGCTTGGCGCTCAACCCGGCGACCCATCGGGTACTCGCCAGCGGTCAGCCGATCGAGCTCGGGCCGACCGAATTCCGCCTGCTCTTTTTCTTCATGACTCATGCCGAGCGCGTTTATACCCGCGCCCAGTTGCTCGACGAAGTCTGGGGTGACCACGTCTTCATCGAGGAACGCACGGTCGATGTCCATATCCGCCGCCTGCGCGCGGCGCTGGAGGATTCCGGCAACCACGAGCGGGTCGAAACCGTGCGTGGCACGGGCTACCGTTTCCGGGGAGCCTGAACGGCGTGTCAGCCCAAATCATACGGGCCGTGCTGCTCGCCCTGCTGTCGATCCTCTTCGCCTTGCCGGTCGGTTATTTCGTCGCCGCCTGGGCCGGCTGGTTGGTCTTCTGCGCCGGCCTCGGCCTGCAAATGATTTTCCATTTTCGCAACTTCGCCCGGCTCGATCGCTGGTCGCATCGGCCGGTGGTCGATGCCTGCCTGGAAGGAGAGGGCGCCTGGGACGGCATTTTTGGCCGCCTGTACCGGCACGAAAAAGACCTGCGCGCCCGGATTGCCGAACGCGACGACAAGATTGAGCGCCTTTTCGCTGCGCTGCAGGCCCTGACCGACGGTGTCGTCGCGCTCGACCTCAACCAGCAGATCATTTACTGCAACACCACCGCCGAAGCCCAATTGGGTTTGCAATCGGTCGGTGATCGCGGCCAGCCCATCGTCAACCTGGTGCGCCAGCCGGAGTTTGTCGCCTATCTTGAGGCCGGTAATTTCGAGCGGCCGCTGACCCTGCGTTCGGAGCGCGGCACGGACCGGGTGCTGTCGATCCACGTCATTCCCTATGCCGGTGACCGTCGCCTCTTGCAGATCAAGGACGTCACGCAGAGCGACCGTGTCGACCGGATGCGCCGCGATTTCGTCGCCAATGTTTCACACGAATTGCGCACGCCGCTCACCGTCATGGCCGGCTTCCTCGAAACGCTGCAGGAAATCGAGCTGGCCCGTGACGATCAGCAGCGCTACCTCAAGATGATGGCCGAGCAGTCGACGCGCATGGAGTCGATTGTCCAGGATCTGCTCACCCTGTCTTCCATTGAGTCGGCGCCGCCGCCGGGCAACGATCTGGTCGATATGAGCAACCTCATCGACAAGCTGCGCCGCGATGGTGAAGCGCTGTCGGCCGGCCGGCACCGCTTTGTGGCCGACGTTGACGGGCAGTGCGACCTGCGCGGTTCGGAGCCCGAACTGGTCAGCGCCTTCGGAAATCTTGTCGCCAATGCCGTGCGTTACACGCCAGCCGGGGGCACCGTCCGCATCGCATGGAAAGCCACGCCACAGGGCGCGGAGTTCGCTGTCGAGGACACCGGGATCGGCATCGAGGCCAAACACATTCCGCGCCTGACCGAACGTTTCTACCGCGTCGACCGCGGCCGTTCGCGCGATGCCGGCGGCACCGGCCTCGGCCTGGCCATCGTCAAGCACTCGCTGAACCGGCATCAGGCCCAGCTTGAGATCAGGAGTACGCCGGGGATCGGCAGCCGCTTTGCGGCTAAATTTCCGGTCGGGCGCCTGGCCCGCGTCCAGGTCTCCTGACCTGGGCGGCTCGCCGAGCCGCCCGGAGCAACGGTCTTAGCGGAAGAAGCGGCCGAGCAGCCCACTCAGGAAGCCCGGGCTGGGTTGCCTGGCGATGCTTGCCACGGCAGCCGGGCCGTGATCGATCCCGGTCATCCGCTTGACCGCTTCGGCGTAGTCACGATCCTCGTTGGCGATATGGTTGATCAGCCATTTCGAGAGCAAGGAGTGCAGTTCATCGACAATGTCCTCGCCCTTGGCGGCGCGCATGGTGATGTCGGTGACGCGGCGAATGAATAGTTCATGCACTTTCTTGTGCGGCTTGAGGAACTTGTAGCCGGCCTCTTCGAGCATCTCTTCCTCGAAGCCGAAATGCGACTGCGTGTAGTCGATGAGTTGCTCGATGGTGTCGTTCACCAACTTCTTGTCGAGCTTCATCTTGGCGATTTCGAGATCGTTGATGTATTCGACGATGCGCTGATGCTGGGCGTCGATCACTTCAATCCCGGTTTCGAGTTTTTTATCCCAGATAATTGGCACGGCTGTTCTCCTGACATTTTTACAATGTCAGGAGTAAATAGTACTTTTGGTGTAATGCTTTTGACGTGCGTCAACGATGCCATAGAGCAACCGTGAAGTATTTCACGGTCGCAATCATGTTTTTCGCCGGAATTTCCGGTTGACCGTAGCAATGTGTCATGACTTCAAACGCCACCCGGTTGGATGTCATGCCTGCTGGTGTGGTCACCGCCGATCAATCAGCCCTTGATCGGACGGACCTTGCCGGCCGCCAGCTTGGCGTTGGCCCGCGCCTGGTCCGTCGTGCCAGCATTGGCCACGACGACGCCCATGCGCCGTTTCTTGAAGGCTTCCGGTTTGCCGAACAGGCGCAGGTCGGTACGCGGCACGGCGAGCGCCGCCTCCAGCCCGGCGAAGGCGATGCCCGATTCGTCCATGCCGCCGTAGATGACGGCCGAGGCGCCCGGTTCGCGCAGCGCGGTATCGACCGGCAGGCCGAGGATGGCGCGGGCGTGCAGTTCGAATTCCGAAAAACGTTGCGAGCACAGGGTGACCAGCCCGGTATCGTGCGGCCGTGGGCTGACTTCCGAGAACCACACCATGTCGCCCTTGACGAACAGCTCGACGCCGAAGATGCCGCGGCCGCCGAGGTTGCCGGTGACGGCGCCGGCGATTTCCTGGGCCCGGGCCAGCGCCGGCGCCGTCATCGTCTGGGGCTGCCACGATTCGACGTAATCACCAGCAACCTGGATGTGGCCGATCGGTTCGCAGAAGTGCGTGACGACTTCGCCGCTGGCGTCGCGGGCGCGCACGGTCAGCAGGGTGATTTCGTAATCGAAGTTGATGAAGCCTTCGACGATGACGCGACCTTGATTGACTCGGCCGCCGCTCGCCGCGTAGTCCCAGGCCTTTTGCACGTCGGCCGGGCCGCGCAACAGCGACTGGCCCTTGCCCGACGACGACATGGTCGGTTTGACGATGCACGGGTAGCCGATGCCGGCATCGATGGCAGCCTGCAGTTCGGCCAGCGAATCGGCAAATTTATACGGCGAGGTGGGCAGGCCCAGTTCCTCGGCAGCCAGCCGGCGGATGCCTTCGCGGTTCATCGTGAGCTTGGCGGCGCGCGCTGTCGGGATGACTTCGGCCAGCCCGGCCGCTTCAATCTCGACCAGCATGTCGGTGGCGATAGCCTCGATTTCCGGCACGATTAAATGCGGTTTTTCCTGTTCGACCAGCCGGCGCAGCGCCGCGCCGTCGGTCATCGAAATGACGTGGGCGCGATGGGCGACCTGGTGGCCGGGGGCGTTTTCGTAACGATCGACGGCGATGACTTCGACGCCCAGGCGTTGCAACGCGATGATGACTTCCTTGCCGAGTTCGCCGGCACCGAGCAGCATGACGCGGGTGGCAGAAGGGGAGAGCGGGGTGCCGATTTGCATGGGGTTTCCTCTGTTGAGCGGATTTCGATTTTGGCCGAATTTAGGCGTCGACCGTAGCATCGTCAAGCCAAGTTTCAGCCGCACCGGGATGGGGCGCCGCGCTTTATAATGCCGCGATGCCATTTCGCTCCCTGCCGCTCTCCATCGAACGTTTTCTGCTCTCGCCCTTCAGCCTGTTGCTGGCGCTCTTCCTGGCCTTTGTTCTGAATGCTTACAGCCTGCCGCTGACCGATGTGGACGAGGGGGCTTTCTCGGAAGCGACGCGCGAAATGATGGCGCGCGGCAACCTCGTTTCACCGACGCTCAACGACGCGCCGCGCCACGACAAACCCATCCTCATCTACTGGGCGCAGGCCGCCTCGGTCGCCGTGCTCGGCGTCAGCGAAATCGGTTTCCGCCTGCCATCGATCATTTTCGCACTGCTCTGGGTCTTCGCCCTGTTCCGCTTCTGCGTTCGCCATGGCAACCAGATGACGGCGCAGATCGCTTCGTTGGTCATGGCGCTGACGCTGGTCGTCGGCTTCATCGCCAAGGCGGCGATTGCCGATGCCCTGCTCAATCTCCTCATCGCGCTGGCCCTGTTCGGCATCTACGACTATTTTTGCGCCAGCCGGGACGGCAAACCGGCCGCCCAAACGCGGCGCCTGCTGTTCGCCGTCTATGCTGCGCTCGGCCTCGGTTTTCTGGCCAAAGGGCCGGTCGCCGTCTTCTTTCCGCTGCTCATCAGCGGCCTCTTCTTCGTTTCGGCCGGCGCCTGGCGCGACTGGCTCAAAGCCGCCTTCTTCTGGCCCGGCTGGCTGCTCTTCCTGGCCATCGTCGTGCCGTGGCACGTCGCGGTCTATCTTGACCAGGGCGACGCCTTCTTCCGCGGTTTCTACCTCAAACACAACATCAACCGCTACGCCGACACCTTCGAAGGCCACGGCGGACGCTGGTGGTACTACTTCGCCGTGACGCCGCTCATCCTGCTGCCCTTCACCGGCTGGCTGTTCGCCATCGCCGGCAAGGTCGTCGGCGCGCTGCGCCAGAGCGACCGCGATGGCCTGTTCGAGCTTTTCCTGGTCATCTGGTTCGTCGTCGTCTTCGCCTTCTTCTCGTTCTCCGGCACGCAATTGCCGCATTACCTGCTGTACGGCTGCACGCCGCTCTTCATCCTGCTCGCCCGCCATCGCCTCGATTTCGAGCGGCGCTGGCTGGCCTTCGTGCCGATCATCCTCTTCGCGCTGCTCCTTGCCGCCCTGCCGGAAGTGCTCGCCTTCGCTGCCGGCAAGGTGAGCCGGCCTTTCGAAAAAACGCTGATTTCCGGGTTGACCGTCGCCTTCGCCGACGAAGCCCGCTGGTTGTTGCCCCTGCTCGCCATCGCGGTCGTTAGCCTCGCCTTCTGGCGCCGTCTGCCGGTCTGGCAGGGCCTGGTCATCGCCGGTCTGCTCCAGGCGGCGACGGTCGCCCTCGTCATCGCGCCGCGCGTCATCGACGTCACGCAAGGCCCCGTGCGCGAAGCGGCGCTGCTCGTCAAGCAGAGCGGCGAAACCAATGTCGTCGCCTGGCGCATCATCATGCCGAGCTTCAGCGTTT
>NZ_JAVHPH010000348.1:0-2240 GCF_036170495.1 Azonexus sp. | reverse complement strand
TATGCCAGCGGGAAAACACTGGGAACCCGGTGTTACCCTAGGGAAACGCTGATTTGCGTCCGATGCCGATCGACTATTTTCTGGCGGAGATTGCAGGCAGGGATGCCTTGCGCGAACCTTGGCGCTTGATGGCAGGTGTTGTTGAGAAAACAAACCGGGGGGACCGCACGGTCTGGGACGGACTTGGTGTAAGCTGGCCCCGCCCAAGAACAGAAAAGGCGGCCTGCGAGCCGCCTTTTCTGTTCTTTCCGGTCGCTTAACCGACCCATCTCCGCGCATTGCGGAACATCCGCATCCACGGCGAATCCTCGCCCCAATTTTCCGGGTGCCAGGACATCTGCACGGTACGGAAGACGCGTTCCGGGTGCGGCATCATGATCGTGAAGCGGCCGTCGGCCGTGGTCACCGCCGTCAAGCCGTTCGGCGAGCCGTTCGGGTTGTACGGATAGACCTCGGTCGGCTCGCCCTTGTTGTCGACGTAGCGCACGGCCGACAGGCACTTGGCCTGGTCGTCGGCATTGGCGAAAACGGCCTTGCCCTCGCCGTGCGACACGACGATGGGCACCTGCGAGCCTTCCATGCCGGCAAAGAAGATCGACGGCGAATCGAGGATTTCAGTCATCACGAAGCGCGCTTCGAACTGCTCGACCTGGTTGCGGCGGAAGGCCGGCCAGTGTTCGGCGCCGGGGATGATAGCCTTCAGCGCGCTCATCATCTGGCAGCCGTTGCAGACGCCCAGCGCGAAGGTGTCCGGACGCTTGAAGAAGGCGGCGAATTCGTCGCGGCAGCCGTCATGCATCAGGATGGTCCGCGCCCAGCCGAGGCCGGCGCCGAGGACGTCGCCGTAGGAGAAGCCGCCGCAGGCGACCAGGCCCTTGAAATCCTTGAGGCTGACGCGACCGGCCAGAATGTCGCTCATATGGACGTCGACCGCAGCAAAGCCGGCCTTGTCGAAGGCGGCGGCCATTTCGTAATGGCTGTTGACGCCCTGCTCGCGCAGGATGGCGACGCGCGGATGGCCGCTGACCTGAGCATAGACCTGGGTGAAATCTTCCTGCGGATCGAAGGTCAGCTTCGGCGTCAGGCCGGGGTCGGTGACGTCGAGGATGCGGTCGAATTCTTGCTGGGCGCAATCCGGATTGTCGCGCATGGCCTGCATCTGGAAGCTGGTTTCAGACCAGGCGCGCTGCAGATCGACGCGTTTTTCGCGCAGTACGCGCTTGGCGTTGCGAGTAACGCGGATTTCGTCCCATTCGTTCATCAGGCCGACGAAATGGTAGGGCACAAACAGGGTGCGCAGGATGGTCGTGACCTTTGCGCGGTCGGCGCGGCGGATCTGGATCAGCGCGCCGAGCTCTTCGTTGAACAGGGCGCGAACGATGTGCTCGAAATCGCGGCCGGCCAGCAGGTCGGGGCGTTTTTCCGAGCCATCGACATCGCCGGCCCCGGCGTCGTAGCAGATGCCATCGAGGTCGAGCGAGACGCCGCGGCGACTGGCGAAGGCCATTTCGCAGGCGGCGACGAACAGGCCGCCATCGGAACGGTCGTGGTAGGCGAGCAGCAGGCCGTCGCGGTTGAGTTTCTGCACCGCATCGAACAGGCCTTTCAGCTTGGCCGGATCGTCGACATCCGGTGCATCGCTGCCAGTGGCGTTGTACACCTGCGCCAAACAGGAGCCGCCAAGCCGGCTCTGGCCGAGATCGAGCAGCAGCAGTTCGGTTTCGCCCTGATCGACAGCAAGTAACGGCGTTTTTGTCTTGCGCACGTCGTCGACCGCAGCAAACGAGGTGACGACCAGCGACAGCGGCGAGACGACCTGCTTCTTCTCGCCGCCCTCTTCCCAGGCGGTGCGCATCGACAGCGAATCCTTGCCGACCGGGATCGAGACACCGATGGCCTTGCACAGGTCGGAGACGGCTTCGACGGTGTCGAACAGGCGGGCATCTTCACCGGCGACGCCGCACGGCGCCATCCAGTTGGCCGACAGCTTGACCTTGCCGAGTTCGCCGACATCGGCGGCGGCCAGGTTGGTCAGCGCCTCGCCGATCGCCATGCGGCCGGAAGCCGGGGCGTCGAACACGGCGAGCGGGGTGCGCTCGCCCATGGCGAAGGCTTCGCCGAGGTAACCCTGGTAGCCCATCGTGGTGACGGCAACGTCGGCCACCGGCACCTGCCACGGGCCGACCATCTGGTCGCGGGCGGTCATGCCGCCGACGGAACGGTCGCCGATGGAGATCAGG
>NZ_JAVHPH010000347.1:0-2240 GCF_036170495.1 Azonexus sp. | reverse complement strand
CCCAACACGTATTGCCATAACTCCCCGCCTCAGCCTCGGCCAGACCCAACAACGCATTGACCCGATGAAAACGCAGCGTCGGCTGAGCCCCGGCCGACGCGGATTGGTCGAGTCCCACGGTCAACCGGAAAAAATGCTCAAAAATGAAATTCGGGTTGACCGTGAAAGCGGATTACAACGATGGCGCTGACTGATCCGGTGAACGCTGCCAGAAGGTGTCGCCGTAGTCGCCACCGAGCGAGGGCATGGTTTCGCCTTGTTTAAAGAACCGGCGAGAACCGGATTTGGCCGGGGTGAACCACCAGCCGGCTTCCGTGCAGGATTGGCCGCCGGGGATGCTGCGGCGCTCAGTTGCCGACATGCCGCTCGCGTTTCTTGCTTCTTCCGGGTAAAACTCGGTCCATGGCGGAGGAGAGAATTCGGGACAGCGGAACTGATAGTCGGCTTCTTCGGGCGGGATGGTTCCGTCTTCGTAACGATCATCACGCCACAGGAGTTTCCAGAAAGTCGGGCGACCATCTCGCCTGAGACTATCGGCCTCGAAAGCGATGGTCGGTGCGGGTGAGTCGACATGCAGATAGTTCATCGTGCCGTCGAGTTCAAGATCGCCGCTGTCTGGAATCTGGGGCTTTTTGAACATGCCCATAAGGCCGGACGACATTTCGACCTTGACTGGTTCCCAAATGCCGGAACAGGGGACTGTGTCGCCGGTCTGGATGATTCGCAGGGGCAGGGGAGCGTCGGGGACGGGTGGGAGTTTGCCGTCGGGGAGCACTGTTCTGTTTCGCAGGAAATTGGGGCCACGAAAGCCGCGCAGGCCAATTGGCGCGGGCACATCGGTGTAGCGATCTTCCAGGATGTAATTGAGTTCCGCCTCAACGCACAACTGACGGAGCGCTGTATCGAATTCAGACCAAAACGGCGAAGCGGTTTCTTCCAGTTCATTTTCCCCCCATTCGAATCGCATAATGTCGGTGCTCCAACAATGGGAGGGGAGCAGCGCCTGATAAAAGTACCCGAATCTCCCCAAAAACTTAAAAGGGCGTTTATCGCCTTTTTTCAAGCGAGCTAGGCACTCGGCATAGCCTTTGTAGTTGGCGCAGTCCTTTATATATCGGTTTTCCCAGAAGAAATACTCGTCCCGATTTGAGGCGCGGGCTTCCTCGTAGGCCTTGGTATAAACCGCCATCCACTGGTCGTGAAACTTGCCGACCCGCGCCCAGGCGGTATACGACGAGTTTTTCTTGAGCATGTAGAAGATGCGGCGGCGTTCCTCGTCATTGGGGATGCTGTCGTGGTTGTAGGTATAGGGAGATGGAGAAGAAGGAAGTTGCAGGTTGGCCAGTTCCTCTTCGATTTCCTTCAAATAATCGCTCATTGCTTGCTTATCCTCGAATTCGCTTTCGGGTCACGGTCGTCCTTGGCCGCCAGTTCGCGCGCACCCAGGCGGGCGGTTTGCACTGTGCCCGCGCCGGGCATATGAATGTACCCCCAGACGCCGTTGGCGTCGGTCCAGCCGGTCGGGCGTAGCTCAAAGGTCATTCCCGCTGCTTTGACGGTTTGCGGTTTGCCGGTGGCGATGGTGGCGTCGCCCGCACTTTTTAACGCGGCCTTTGTCGCGTCATCCATTTCGATGACGGCTTGCAAGCCACCACCGCCTAAATACTGACCAGGAATTTTGTCGCCCATTTGTTCGGAAATCTTGCCGACACAGGCTTTAACGGCATTGTCGTCAGTGACTTTGGCGACCAGCAGATAGCCGTCGCGATTCCACTCGTCGAGGACAGCGGCTTTTTCTCGCCATTCCTTGGCTATTTTAGGCGGCGATCCCAAGCCCCACCAACCGCCACCAGGTGCAGTGTCGCCAATCAATTCGCCATGGGTTGCGCCTTTCGGACCAAAAAATCGATACATTTCCTCATCAGCCTTCATTGTCCGGTTTTGAATCTTGCCGGCGAAAGCTGGGATGCCGGTAAGTTTTTTCGTTTGGGGATCTGCAAATTTTGTCAAGTCCGGATAACCCGCCTCATGCGTGTAGACCTTCTCTATGTCTTCTACTTCTGGAGACGCCGAATTCTTCGCCCACCCACCCCGAGCACTTCGCTGAGCCTCCGCCGCGTTCTCAATCAGCCTCAACTCATCGGTATAGGTAACGGCCTTGGTTCCACTACTGACGGTATGTTCCACGGTACGTGCCGTAGTTTCGCCACCGGTTCGGACGTAAGCCTGAATTTCCTTAA
>NZ_JAVHPH010000346.1:0-2254 GCF_036170495.1 Azonexus sp. | reverse complement strand
CGTGGACGATGCCGATCAAGGCGCGCATCGACATGCTGTCCACCGGCATCCGCACGCCGATCGGCATCAAGGTCTTCGGCACCGACCTTGTTGAAATGGAACGCCTGGCCAAGGAAATCGAACGCGTCGTCAAGACCGTGCCCGGCACCAGCAGCGCTTTCGCCGAACGCATCACCGGCGGCTTCTACCTCGACATCGTGCCCGACCGCATCGCCCTGGCTCGCTACGGTCTGACGGTTGGCGAAGTGATGGATGTCGTTGCCGCTGCACTGGGCGGCGAGATGGTCACCACCACCGTCGAAGGCCGCGAACGCTTCGGAGTAACCATTCGCTACCCGCGCGACCTGCGCAGCGACCCGCAGGCCATCGCCCGCGAAGTACTCGTCCCGGTGCCGGCTGAAATGGGTGCTCCGGCAACCATGATCCCGCTCGGCCAGTTGGCGGAAATCAAGATCACCACCGGCGCTCCGGCCATCCGCACCGAAAACGCCCTGCTCTCGGCCTACATCTACGTCGATATCCGCGACCGCGACATCGGCTCCTACGTCGCCGAAGCCCGCAAGGCAGTCAACGAACAGGTCAAATTCACCCCCGGCACCTACGTAACGTGGAGCGGCCAGTTCGAGTACATGGAACGGGCCATCGCCAAGCTGAAAGTGGTCGTCCCGGTCACCCTGCTCATCATCTTCCTGCTCCTCTACCTCAATTTCCGGCGCCTCACCGAAACGCTGATCGTCATGCTCTCGGTGCCCTTCGCGCTGGTCGGCGGCATCTGGCTGATGTGGCTGCTCGGCTACAACCTGTCGGTCGCCGCCGCCATCGGCTTCATCGCCCTGGCCGGCGTCGCCGCCGAAACCGGGGTGGTCATGCTGATCTACCTCGACCACGCCTGGGTCGAAGTGCAGCAAAAATGCGCCGCCGAAGACCGTCGCCCGCAGGCTGCCGACCTCTACGCCGCGGTGATGGAAGGCGCCGTCGAACGCGTCCGCCCAAAGATGATGACGGTTACCGCGATCATGGCCGGCCTGCTGCCCATTTTGTGGGGCACCGGCACCGGCGCGGAAGTCATGAGCCGGATCGCGGCGCCGATGGTCGGCGGCATGATTTCATCGACGGTACTAACGCTGGCGGTCATTCCAGCGATTTACGCACTGCTCAAGGAGCGCCAGAACGCCCTCAGTTCGATTTGAGTTTTGGTCAATATTTCCGGTTGACCGTGGCAATGGCCGCTGCCTGACGTACACTGCGCGCCTCACCCTTTAGGCAGGACGCCCGATGCAACAAGAACACTTCATTCCGGGCAAAGATGCCTCGCTCGAACACGCCATCACCTCGATGCAGGCCAAGCTCACCGCCCGCGGTTTCGACATCGAGGAATGCTCCTGGCTCAACCCGGTCGACAACGTCTGGTCGGTGCATGTGCGTAATCGCGCCTGCCACCTGATGTTCACCAACGGCAAAGGGGCGACCAAGCTGGCCGCCCACGCCAGCGCCCTCGGCGAGTATTTCGAGCGGCTGTCCTGCAACTATTTCTGGAACCATTATTACCTCGGCGAAACCATCGCCAACCGCGCCTTCACGCACTACCCGCGCGAACGCTGGTTCCCGCTGACGGCCCATGGCACCGACTGGCCAGCCGAGTTGCTGACGCCCGAACTGCAAGCTTTCTACAACCCGGAAGGCAGCATCCCGGCCGAAATGCTCGTGGACATGAATTCCGGCAACGAGGATCGCGGCATCTGCGCCATTCCCTACGTCCGCCAGCGCGACGGCGCCGAGGTCTTCTTCCCGGTCAATGTCATCAGCAACCTTTATGTCAGCAACGGCATGTCGGCCGGCAACACGCTGGCCGAAGCGCGCGCCCAGGCACTGTCGGAAATCCTCGAACGCCACGTCAAGTTCAAGGTCATCGCCGAAGGCTTGTGCCTGCCCGACGTGCCGGAAGACGTCATCGCCCGCTACCCGAGCATCGCCGCCGGCATCAAGGGCCTGCGCGACGCCGGGTTCGGCATCCTGGTCAAGGACGCCTCGCTCGGCGGCCTCTACCCGGTGATGTGCGTGACCATGCTCAACCCCAAGGATCAAGGCGTCTTCGCCAGCTTCGGCGCCCATCCGCGCTTCGAAATCGCCCTTGAACGCGCCCTGACCGAATTGCTCCAGGGCCGCGCCCTCGAAGCACTGGACGGTTTCCCGCCCCCCGGCTTCGACCTCGACGAAATCGCCAGCGCGCCGAACATCGAAATCCACTTCGTCG
>NZ_JAVHPH010000345.1:0-2260 GCF_036170495.1 Azonexus sp. | reverse complement strand
AGCTACGGCGCGCCCGGCGCCCTGGTCAGGATGGACGGATGTGGCGGCGGCGACAACAGCGTCCTGGTCTATTTCAGCTGCGCCGATTGCGCCGTGCAGGCGGCCAAAGCCGTCAAGGCCGGCGGCAAGATCCACAAAGAAAAAATGGCCATCGGGCAGTACGGTTTTATCGCGCTGGTTATCGACACGGAAGGGACGATGATCGGCCTGCACTCGATGCGATAGCCGATCCGCAGGCTTTCAATTTTGGCGGTTTTTTACGGTTGACCGTGGAAACCAGGCTTTCCAGCTGGCTTACTCACCCACCACATCAGCGCCGGCTGGCGGGGTGAACTTGAAGGTGCTGGCCGGCAAAGCAGGGTTGCGTTCGATCTTGTTGAAGCGAATGTGCGTCGTCTGGCCAAAGCTGTCCTGCAACTCCATGGCTTTGAGGTCGTTGCCGGAAAAACCGAGGCGAACCGCCTCGAAGCCGCTGTCACCCGCCTTCGGGGTGGCTTCGACCCAGGTCATGCCTTCGGCTTCGCCGGCTTCCTTGAGCGTGAAGTTCTTTTCCAGCTCGTTGCTACCGGAGAGCAGCGCCGCCGGCGAACCGCCGATGGCCTGGCCGGCCTTGCGCACGGTGACCTGTTGCAGATCGGGGTCGTGAATCCAGACTTTCTCGCCGTCGCCAACGACAAGCTGCGGATACGGCTTGAGGATTTCCCAACGCAGCTTGCCGGGCCGCGAAATGGCGACAGTACCCGACGACTGCTGCGGCTTGCGGCCATTTTTGCCAATGACCATCTGTGAAAAGTCGGCTTTCAGCGTGCGCGTGCTTTTCAGGAAATCATGCAGTTGATCGACCGCGCCAGCGTTGGCCAGCAGTGGGAACAGGGCCAACGCTACGGTCAACCGGAATTTTCGGGCAAATTTCATGGGCGAAGCTTAGCGGGTTGGCGCCTGGCGCGCTGTTTCAGGGTGTAACAAATTGCTGGAGAAACTCACTCGGCCGGCTTTTTCATGAGCACTTCACGCCCGCCACGGCCATCCATGGCCGATACCAGCCCCGACTTTTCCATCGCCTCGATGAGCCGCGCCGAGCGGTTGTAGCCGATGCGCAGGTGACGCTGGACGAGCGAAATCGAGGCCCGCTGGTTCTTGAGCACGATATCGACGGCCTGGTCGTAGAGCGGATCGCTTTCGCCATCGTTACCTTGGCCGCTCTCGCCACCTTCGCCACCGCCCTCCTCGTCGTCGCCACCGGCGCCAGTCAGGATGTCGTCGATGTACTCCGGCGCACCGGTTGATTTCAGGTGTTCGACGACACGATGCACTTCATCATCAGAGACAAAAGCGCCATGAACGCGGGTCGGGTAGCCGGTGCCCGGCGCCAGATAGAGCATGTCGCCCATGCCAAGCAGCGCTTCGGCGCCCATCTGGTCGAGGATGGTGCGCGAGTCAATCTTGCTCGACACCTGAAAGGATAGGCGGGTCGGGATGTTGGCCTTGATCAGGCCGGTGATCACATCGACGCTCGGCCGCTGCGTCGCCAGCACCAGGTGGATGCCGGAGGCCCGCGCCTTCTGGGCGAGACGGGCGATTTGCTCCTCGACCTTCTTGCCGACGACCATCATCAGGTCGGCCAGCTCGTCGATGATGACGACGATGAAGGGCATGGTCTTCAGCGGCTCCGGGGTTTCCGGCGTCAGGGTCAGCGGATTCGGGATATGCTCGCCGCGTTTCTCGGCGTCGCGAATCTTGGTATTGAGGCCGGCGATGTTGCGCACGCCCATCGCCGACATGAGTTTGTAGCGCTTTTCCATCTCGGTGACGCACCAGTGCAGCGCGTTGGCCGCCTGCTTCATATCGGTGACGACCGGCGCCAGCAGGTGCGGAATGCCTTCGTAGATCGACAGTTCGAGCATTTTCGGGTCGACCATGATGAGGCGGACCTGATCCGGCTCGGCCTTGTAGAGCATCGACAAAATCATTGCGTTGACGCCGACCGATTTGCCCGAACCGGTCGTCCCGGCGACCAGCAGGTGCGGCGTCTTGGCCAGATCGGCGACCACCGGCAGGCCGCCGATGTCCTTGCCCAGGCAGACGGTCAGCGGGCTGGTCATGTCGTTGTAGGGCTTGCTGGAAATAATCTCCGAGAGCTTGACGGTCTGCCGCCGGGGATTGGGCAGTTCGAGCGCCATGCACGACTTGCCGGGCACCGTTTCAACGACGCGGATCGAGACCAGCGCCAGCGCGCGGGCCAGGTCGCGCGCCAGATTGA
>NZ_JAVHPH010000344.1:0-11612 GCF_036170495.1 Azonexus sp. | reverse complement strand
TGTGCAGGCGGTCGGCGTAGATCGTGATGTGTTGCCGGTAGCGATCGTTGCGGCGTAGCCAGAAAAAGGCCATCAGACCGCTGCAGGCGCCGCCGAAGGCAATGCTCAGCGGCAACGGTGTCCAGGTGATGCGATCGAATTCAGGGCGGCTGCGTAGTTGGGCAACCCACTGGTGGCCGCCAAAATCAATCGGCAGTGTGGTGCGCTGACGGCCGGGTGGGCTGTTTGTTTCGAGGTGCGAGTCGAATAGCAGATTGTCGGGGGCTACGGCGACGTCGTACAGCGCGATGTCGACATCCTTGTTGTCCTTGGTGATCACGCTCGACAGCAGGTCGTGTGCCCGGAACGCCGCGTAGCTGAAGCCGCGCAGCGCCGCCCGGCGTTCCTCAACGGTTTCGTGTCGCTGGCCGGCCCGGTACACCGGCATATAAATCAGAAAGCCAGGCTGGGCGTGCTGTCCGGTTTCCTGGAGCAGGGTGATTTTTCCCGACAGGGTGGGTTCGCCGCGATCCCGGGCCCGGTCCATGGCCAGCCGGCGAACCGGTTCGGAAAACATGTCGTAGCCGAAAGCAATACGGTTGCGTTCGGTGAAGGGTTCGATAAAAACGATGCTGCTGTACTGCTCGCGGTTTCCATTCGGCTTGATGGCGTAATCGGGAAAGCCATCGGCCCGGATAGTTTGCTCGTGCGCGGACTTGTCTGGCGGCTCGATCATCAGCGCAAAACCGGTGGCCTGGATGCCGGGCAGGGTTTCGGCCAGTTGCAGGTTGTTTACATAAAGCCGCCACTCGTCGCGACTGACCTCTTTGCTCGCTTCGGTAAAGGCCGCCGCGCCACGCAGGACCTGGGCATGGCTATTCAGGCGGGAGAGCAGGATGCTGCGTTCCTGCTCGGCACGATAGAGGAAACGCTGGTAAATCTGCTCTTCGGTGTGTTGCCAAACGAAGCCGTAGAGCGCCGCGGTGACGGCCAAAATAAGGCCGAGCGCAAACCAGGCACCACCGCCACGCAGCAGGAGCTGCGGGAGATAGTGGCCGTGTTGACGGATGTCGAGAGGGCCATGTCCTGATTTTTCCACTGTTGTATTTTTTGTTGTTTATGCTCCCACGATAGCACTATATGCAACGCGTGTGGACAGGGTGAATCGTCGCCTTAAAGCCCTGCGGTCAGCGCGCTGGTGACGTCGTGGCTGGCCAGTTCCTCGACGAACCAGCGTAGCGCCTTGCCGTCCTGTCGTGTTCGCCAGGCGGTGTGTAGCGGGATCGCCGGGCGGGCCGTGGCGAGGGCTTTTTCGATTAGCCGTCCGGCCGTGATTTCCGGTTCGGCCAGCCAGCGCGGCAGGTGGCCGATGCCCAGCCCGGCCACCTGGGCCGCGACCTTGGCACGCATGTCGGGAACGCGCAGGACATCCTGTCCTTCAAGCAGGCCGACGGTACGGGCGTCGAGCTCCTGCGAGGTGTCGGCGATGACGATGGCCCGATGATGCAAGAGTTCGCTGGCCGGGATGATGTCCGGCCAGGTGGCCAGCGGGTGCTCCGGGGCAATGGCGAAAACGAAAGCGGACTGGGTGCACAGCAGGCTGGTGGCGATGCCGCTGCGTGCGGGTGGATCGCCCGGTGCCCCGATCGCCAGGTCGGCCCGGCCGGTCGCCAGGGCATCCCAGGTGCCGCCGAGGACTTCGCCGGAAAGCCGGATCTGCGTGCCGTGGCCGGCGGCGTAGAAGCGTTTGAGCAGCGGAAAGATGCGTTCAATCGGAATGATGGCATCGAGCGCGATGCGCAGTTCGGCCTCCCAGCCGTCGGCAATGCGCTGGACGCGGCGCTCCAGTTCGCTTGCCGCGCGGAGCAGGTGGCGGCCGTCGTCGAGTAGCGTGCGTCCGGCCTCGTTGAGCGTGGCCTTGCGCCCTTCGCGTCGGAATAGCGTGACACCGAGATCGCTTTCCAGCTTGGCCACGGCATGCGACAGCGCCGAGGGTACGCGATGCAGCGCGGCCGCCGCCGCAGTGAAGCTGCCCAGGCGTTCGATGGCATCGAGGATGAGCAACAGATCAAGCGATATTTTCATATGAAAAATATTAAACGATAGGCTCATAATAATTCGCTGTTTTTAATTGAACACGGCGAATAGTATGGTGACTAATTGGTACGATTCATTCACAAGGAAACTGAAAATGATCCAGCTTCGCCCCTCTGCCGAACGCGGTTACGCCGACCACGGCTGGCTGCGCGCCAGGCATAGTTTTTCCTTTGCCGATTACTATGACCCGGCCGAAATGGGCTGGGGTGTCCTGCGCGTCATCAACGAAGATCGCATCGCGCCGGGCAGCGGCTTCGGCCGGCACGGCCATCGCGACATGGAAATCGTTACCTACATTCTGTCCGGCGCGCTGGAGCACAAGGATAGCCTTGGCCACGGCGGCGTCATTCGGCGCGGCGAAGTCCAGCGCATGAGTGCCGGCAAGGGCATTCTGCACAGCGAGTCGAATCCGTCGAACGAAGAAGAGACGCACCTGCTGCAAATCTGGATCGAGCCGGCGCAGTGCGGCACGCCGGCCAGCTACGAGCAACAGGCCCTGCCGCTCGCCGAACTGCGCGGCGGCTGGCGCCTGGTGGCCTCGCCGGATGGCGCTGGCGGCAGCACGACCATCGGCCAGGATGCCCGCTTGTGGGCCACCGTCGTGGCGCCGGGCGAAAGCATTGATTACCGCCTGCCGGCCGGCCGGCTGGGCTACGTGCAGGTTATCTACGGTCAACTGGACATAAACGGTAAAAATGTAGGTGCTGGTGACGGCGCCAAGATTGCCGACGAAACCGATCTCAAATTTTCGGCGAGCGAAGAGGCTGAATTCCTGCTCTTCGACCTGCCGCCTGCTGCCTGACTCCCCCTTCACCAAAACTGAAAAGGATTATCGCCATGAGCAAAACCATTGTCGTTTATCACTCCGGCTACGGCCACACCAAGCGCGTTGCCGAAGCCGTCGCCGAAGGCGCCGGGGCCGCGTTGCTGGCCATCGACGCCGATGGCAATCTGCCCGAAGGCGGCTGGGAAGAGCTGGCCGCTGCCGATGCCATCATTTTTGGCACGCCGACCTACATGGGCGGCCCGAGCTGGCAGTTCAAAAAATTTGCCGATGCCTCGTCCAAGCCCTGGTACGCGCGGGCCTGGCAGGACAAGGTGTTCGGCGGCTTTACCAACAGCGCCAGCCCGGTCGGCGACAAGGGTGCGACGCTGATTCAACTGCACACCCTGGCCTCGCAGCACGGCGGCATCTGGGTCAGTCTCGGCATCCTGCCGGCCAACACCAAGGCCGCCACCCATGCGGACGTCAATCATCTTGGCGGCTCGGTCGGCTTGCTCGTCCGCTCGCCCGCCGATGCCAGCGTCGACGAAGTGCCGGCCGGCGATCTCGATACTGCCCGCCGCTACGGCCAGCGCGTCGCCGCAATCGCGGCACGCCTGCACGGGTAAAGGCAGGCGCGGGTGGCCACTGGCCGCCCGCTCGCTGCTATAGTGAGGTCATTCCCCAACTTTCCGGAGTGACCGCATGGCACTGACAACCTCGCTGGCCGACCTCGCGATCATTCTGGTCGAGCCGTCGCCGATGCAGGCGCATCTGGTCAGCCGGATGCTTGAGCACCAGGGTGTCAAAAAAGTCACCACGGTCGACACAGCCGGCGCGGCGCTGGCCGCGCTGAAGGCTGAAAGCAGCAACGTCATCGTGATCAGCAGCCTCTACCTGCCCGATCTGGCCGGCACAGAGCTGGTCGCCGCTATGCGCGCCGATCCCGATTTTGAAACTGTGCCGTTTATTCTCGTCTCCAGCGAAACCCGGCCGCAGGTGCTCGAACCGGTGCGCCAGTCCGGCGCCTGCAGCATCGTCGCCAAGCCCTTTGACGAACAGCAACTGTCGCGCGCGCTCTATGCCGCCGCCGACTACCTCAATCCGCCGGAAGATCTCGACGTTGCCGAAATCGAAAACCTGCGCGTCCTGCTCGTCGATGACAGCCTGTCGTCGCGCCGCCATTTGCGCCGTCTGCTCAGCGAACTGGGCATCGAGCGCATTACCGAGGCAGTCAATGGCAAGGAGGCGGTGAGCTTGCTCGAACAGGCCATGGTCGACCTGGTGATTACCGACTACAACATGCCGGAAATGGATGGTCGCGAACTGACCGAATACATCCGCACGCAAAGCTGGCAGGCCGAGGTGCCGGTGCTCATGGTGACCAGCGAGCAGAACATGGGCCGCCTGGCCGCCGTCGAGCGGGCCGGCGTTTCGGCCATCTGCGACAAACCGTTCGAAGCCGGCAGCATTCGTCGCCTGATCAGCGAGTCCTTGACGCGGTAAGGCCGATGACCTGCCGGCGGACGACGATGATCAAGGCGAGCAGGACGAGCAGCGGGTCGAGCAGGACATCCCACAGGTTGGCGAAAACGCCGCTGGCGTAGCCGGCGAGGTCGATGGCGAGAATTGTCAGCCAGAGGTCCTGCCGCTGCCACCACAAGGCCAGGCCGAGCGGTAGCAGGGTGGCCAGCAGCCAGGTTGGCTGGTAGCCGAGGGCATAGGGGTCGAACGACCCCGCGCCGAGCGCAGCGGCATAAAACGGTATGGCAAAAACGAGCAGGCCGAGCGCCGGTCGCTCACTGAGCGGCGATGGTGTTTTGTCGGCCAATTGCAGGATGGCTAGCGCGACGAGGGTCAGTGAGGGCGTGCCGAAAAAAGCGTGCATGCCGGGCGCAATGCCGACCACCAGCGCCAGCGTGGTCGCCGCCAGCGCGACGCGGGCGCGCAGCTCGCCGAACGGCACGAGGGCGGTCAGCGCCCCGAAAATCAAGGCGTGGGCGAGTAGACCGTAGGCGGCCAGCGGGTTCATGGCTGCCCTCCGTCGAGCCAGGCTTCGCTGAATACGACATGCTTGATACCTTGCCGGCGCCAGTCATAGGCGAGGTGGACGCGGCCGTCGCGGCCGAGCAGCAGGGACGGGTTGCCGTAGTCGGCGCCGCCATCGGGGGCGGCTTCGACCGTGCGTGCTTCCCGCCAAGTTTTGCCCTGGTCGGCCGACAGCCAGAGCAACAAGGCCTGTCGCCCGCTGGCCGGGTTGCCGGCGAGCAGCAGCCGGCCGCTCTTCAGGCGGAGCAGGGCGACGGAGGTATTCGGATTGGCCACGGCGAGGGTTTCACCGGCCTGCCAGCGCCGACCGCCACTGTCCGTTGTCGCCAGCCGAACTGAACCCGGCACCGGGCCGGCATCGCGCAACACAGCGATGGCCCGCTGCTCGTCGAGGGCGGCGACGGCCGGTTGCAGCGTGGCGGTTGTGGCGGGCAGGCGAGCCTTGTCGAGAATCTGCCCAGTCGCCGACAGGCGCAGCCATTCGCCGTGCTGGCCGATAAAGTCGTGGCTGATCGCCAGGCCCAGTCCGCCATCGGCCAGCGGCACGGGGGCGGCGCGGACGGTGCCGCCGAAATTGGCCAACGGCGAGATTGGCAGACGGGCCGGTTTGGTCCAGCTCTTGCCGCCATCGGTCGATAGGCTGTAGTTGATCGAGCTGCCCAGCGTGCTGCTGGCGTACCACAGGTGCAGCCAGCTCCCTTCGCCGTGCAGGACCGGGTTGCCGAGCCGGCCGATCTGGGCAAAGGTGCCGGCGGCCGTGCTTTCGGGGGTGGCGATGAGCACCGGGCGACGCCAGCCGCCCCGATCGCGCACGCTGAAATGGACGGTCATGGCGTCTTCGGGGCCGGCCAGCCAGGCCGCGGCGATGCGGCCGTCGGGCAATTCGGTCAGGTTGGGGGCGGCGGCCGCCAATCCGGCATCGCGCCAGAGCATTTCATTGACGCAGCGCGCTGGCAATGTCGATGCTACGGCGGCCGGCGGCGGGGCAAATCCGGGGGCGCCAGGCGTCGGGGCGCGCCAGAGTGCCCCGGCCAGTGCCACGGCGAACGCGAGGAGCGCGAGGGGGTGGAGGGAAAAAGGCATGGCATCAGTTTAACCGGCTTGCTGCGGCGGGCCTCATTTTGCAAATTTTGACGCCGGTGCGAATGACGAAGCAGCCCACCAGGCCGCGAATTCGGTAATAATCCCCGGTACCTGGGAGGGTTATTAAAATGCGAATAAAGTACTTTGTATTCGGCGCTTCGGCGATCGTTGCGACCTTGTTCTTCGGTGGGGCTTATTGGTCGCTTGATCGCATTTTTGACAACATCGTCCGGGCCAATGCTGCGCGCGCTTCTGCAGCGACGACCCAGATTACCTTTGCCTCGATGTACCAGCTGATGAGCCAGGGGTGGCGGCGCAGCCAGGCCGATGCTTTTCTGCATGCCATCGCGGTGGCCGGTAAGGAAAACGGATTGACCGTGCAGATTTACCGCAGCCAGATGGTGGTCGATCTCTACGATGAAATCGAGCAGCCGCCTTTCGATTCCGATCTGCAAGAGGTGATGAGCAGCGGTAAGCCGCTACGCCGCGATACGGCCGATTACGCCCGGCATATCTACCCGCTGGTGGCCGAGGCCAAGTGCCAGCGTTGCCACCGCAATGCCAAGGTTGGCGATGTGCTCGGCGCGGTCGAGGTGCGCCAGGATTACGCCACACTGCTGGCTGATGCCCGGCGCGATCTGTATCTGGCATTTGCCCTGCTCGTGCCGCTGGCGGCCGTGCTGGCTGGCGCCGCCGTGTGGTGGGTCGGGCGGCGGATCGAAGGGTCGCTCGAAGGTCTCCAGGCGGATTTCGATCAGGTCAATGCGGTTGGCGATTTACGCCATATTTCCATCGCCCAGCGCGACCTTGGTTTCGTTGAGTTGAACGGGGTATTTGCGGCGCTCGACCGCTTGCTGGCCAAGCTGCGGACCATTGCCGTCGACAAGGAAATCCTGACCTTCGAGATCGGCCTGCTTGAAAAATTTGTCATTACCTCCGAGGTCGTGCGTGACTGGCGCGAATATGTCGGGCGCTTGCTCTGCGACATCAACGGCATCCTGCCGGCGCATACACTGTTCTCTATTTTCAAGATCGACGACGAATTGTTCGACCTTGAGGTTTTCTGGCGCGGGCCGGTCACCGAGCGCACCCGGACCATGATGGAGTTGCATATTCGCCAGGAGCTGGCGGGCCTGCCGACTTTCGCCGATATTGGCACCTGCAACATCCATCACCATGTTTCGAGCCAACTCGGCGAGCCGATCGATTTGACCGAGGAGGATGTGGCGCTGCGCGTCAAATCCTTCTTTGTCGATAAGCCGAAGATCGGCGGCATCGTCGGCATTGGGGTGCAGGCCGGCGTGCTCGACGATGAGACGCGGTATCTGGTGATGGAAAGCGTCCTGTCGACCCTGCTCAACGTCGTCGGGTCGGTCAAGGCGATCTACAAATACACCCGCGATCTCGAGTATTACGCTACCCGCGATCCGCTGACCGATCTGTTCAACCAGCGTGTTTTCTGGGAGCTGAGCTTCTATGAAGTCGGCCGCGCCCAGCGTCATGGCTACAGCTTCGGCTTGCTGCTGATCGACCTCGATAATTTCAAGCTGATCAACGACAACCACGGTCACGTGGTCGGCGATACCTATCTCCAGCGCTTTGCTCGCCAGGTGCAAAATGCCTTGCGCGATGGTGACATTCTGGCCCGCTACGGTGGCGACGAGTTCGTCGTGCTGTTGCCGGAAGCGGATGCCAATGCGGTGCTTTTGGTGGCCGAGCGTATCCGCCAGGCAGTCGAATCGATGGAGGTGGCGACGCCGCAAGGCGCGATCGTGCACGGCACGGCGTCGATCGGGATGGCGGTGTTCCCCGATCATGCCGACAACGCCAAGGATCTGCTGCTCTTTGCCGACAATATGATGTACAAGGCCAAGGGGGCGGGCAAGGGGCAGGTTGCGGTGCCGACTCAGGACGACATCGTGTCGGTGTTCCGTGACATTACCCAGAAGAGCGTCATGGTCCTCGATGCCATCGAGGCGAAGCGTGTCGTGCCATTCTTCCAGCCCATTCTCGATATTGCCGAACGGAAAATCGTCGCCTACGAAGTCCTCTCGCGCATCGAACTCGATGGCGAGGTCATCCGGGCTGACGAATTCGTCGAAATTGCCGAGAAGATCGGGGTCATCCATCGCCTCGACATGATGGTCATCGAACAGGCCCTGACCATCCTCTCGGCGCGCGGCCACTGCGGCGAAGTGTTCATCAATCTCTCGCCCCGGGCGCTGGTCTTCAACGAGTTTGCCCGCGACCTGCGGCGGATCGTCGCGAAGAGCGGCATCTCCCCGCACAACATCGTTTTCGAGATCACCGAGCGCGACACCGTCAAAAACCTGTCACTGCTCGAACGCTTCCTCAATGATCTGAAAAGCGATGGCTTCAAACTGGCCATCGACGATTTCGGTTCCGGCTTCTCGTCCTTCCACTACCTGCGCCGCTTCCCGATCGACTACCTCAAGATCGAGGGCGATTTCATCGCCAACATGCTCAACAGCGAGAAGGACCGCACCTTCGTCGTCAGCATCCGTTCGTTGGCGCGCGACATGGGCATCACCGTGGTCGCCGAATATGTCGAGTCGGCCGAGGTGCTGGCCGAACTCGTCGGGCTTGAGGTCCAGCGGGCCCAGGGCTACTACATCGGCCGGCCGGCGCGTGAGCTGCTGCCCGTCGATTGGTCGCCGGCCGAGTGATCAGCAGCCCTTGTATTGCGGCTTGCGCTTCTGCATGAAAGCGTCGATGCCCTCGCCGGCATCGGCGCTCATCATGTTGCAGGCCATCACCTCGCCGGCGTAGTCGTAGGCCTCGCTCAGGCCCATTTCGAGCTGCTGGTAGAACATCCTCTTGCCCATGCGCACGGCGACGGCGCTCTTGGCCAGGATGTTGCCGGCCAGACGCTCGATTTCGGCATCGAGCGCATCGGCCGGGACGACGCGGTTGACCAGGCCCTTGGCCTTGGCTTCCATGGCGTCGATGAACTCGCCCGTAAGCAGCATTTCGAGTGCCGCCTTGCGACCGAGGTTGCGCGCCAGGCCAACCGCCGGCGTCGAGCAGAACAGCCCGACGTTGATGCCCGACACGGCAAACTTGGCGACATCGGCCGCCACCGCCAGATCGCACATCGACACCAACTGGCAGCCGGCGGCGGTGGCAATGCCATGCACGCGGGCGATGACCGGCTGCGGCATCCGCGTGATGCTCAGCATGAGCTCCCCGCACTGCTTGAACAGCGCCTGCATGAACGCCTTGCTGTGATTGCCACGCATTTCCTTGAGGTCATGGCCGGCGCAAAACGCCTTGCCAGCCCCGGCAATGACGACAACGCGCACGCCGCTCGAGGCGGCGATGGCATCGAGTTCGGCCTGCAGGGCGCTCAGCATGTCCTTCGACAGCGAGTTGAACTGGCCGGGACGATTCAGCGTCAGCGTCGTCAGGCCATCGGCGCGGTCGGTACGCAGGACGAGGGGTTCTTCGGCGGCGGTGTTCATGCGTGTCTCCTGTTTTTATTGAAACATGCAGCGTAGCGCAGGCTGTACCGCGGTGCCAGATACCGGCCACAACTTGGTTTGCAAAAAACGTGGTCTGTCCGTGATTTTCCGGTTTTCTTGCCGGTTTTCGGTTTTTTCAAATTTGGTCGTTTTTTACGTTTCACGTAGTAAACCCGGTTGACCGTAGCAATGTCCTTCGGCGTACTTAAACGGAAGCTGCCCGGTCGGCCGCGGTAAAATGTCGCCCATGAATTCGCCGCGCTACGTCCACCTTCGTCTCCATTCCGAATATTCCGTCACCGATGGCATCGTGCGCATCGGCGATGCCGTCAAGCGGGCGGCTGGGGATGGCATGCCGGCCATGGCGCTGACCGATCTGGGCAACCTGTTTGGCCTCGTCAAGTTCTATTCCGGGGCGCGCGGCAAGGGGGTCAAGCCGATAGCCGGGGCGGATGTCTGGATCGCCAATCCGGCGTCGCCCGACGATGCTAGTCGCCTGCTCCTGCTGGCGCGCAACAACGCCGGTTACAAGCAGTTGTGCCAGTTGCTGAGCAAGGCTTATCTGGTTGAAGGGCGGCGTGACCGGGCCGAAATCAATCGTGAGTGGTTCAGCGAGGTTGGTTGCGACGGGCTGATTGCCTTGTCCGGGGCGCATCTGGGCGATGTCGGCGAAGCGTTGCTGAACGGCAATTTCGATCTGGCCGGCCAGCGGGCCAAGGCCTGGGAGGCGATTTTTCCCGGCGCGTTTTATTTGGAAGTGCAGCGCTACGGCCAGCCGCAGCAGGAGGCCATCGTCCAGCAGACGGCCGATCTGGCTGGTGAAACAGGCATTCCGCTGGTCGCGACGCATCCCGTCCAGTTCATGAATCGCGATGACTTTCGCGCCCACGAAGCGCGCGTTTGCATCGCCGAAGGCTACGTGTTGGGCGATACGCGACGCCCGAAGATTTATACCGAGGAGCAGTATTTCAAGACCCAGGCCGAGATGGTCGCGTTGTTCGCCGACCTGCCTGAGGCGCTGGAAAACGCGCTGGAAATTGCCCGCCGCTGCAATATTACGATGACGCTGGGCAAGAATTTTCTACCCGATTTCCCGATTCCGCCGGGCATGACCATTGACGAATACCTTGTCGATGAAGCGAGAAAGGGGCTGGAGGTCCGCCTCGCCGAGCTCTATCCCGACCCCGCGGTGCGTGTGCAGCGCCGGCCGGAATATGACGACCGCCTCGTCTTCGAGTGCAATACCATCGTCCAGATGGGCTTCCCCGGCTACTTCCTGATCGTTGCGGACTTCATCAACTGGGCCAAGCAGAATGGCGTTCCGGTCGGGCCGGGCCGGGGTTCCGGCGCCGGTTCGCTGGTTGCCTACAGCCTACGCATTACCGACCTCGACCCCTTGGCCTACGCCCTGCTGTTTGAGCGCTTTCTCAATCCGGAACGGGTGTCGATGCCTGACTTCGACGTCGATTTCTGCCAGGATAACCGCTGGCGCGTCATCGAATACGTCCGCCAGCACTATGGACAGGATGCGGTGAGCCAGATTGCCACCTTCGGCACGATGTCGTCGAAGGCGGTGATCCGCGACGTCGGGCGCGTCTTTGGCCTGCCCTATTCGATGTGCGACCGGATTTCCAAGCTTATTCCGATTGTCCAGAACAAGCCGGTATCGCTGGCCGAGGCGCTGGAGCAGGAGCCGCAGTTACGCGAGATGATGGAGGGCGATGGCGATGGCGAAACCATCCGCGAACTGTTCGATCTGGCCAGCCGCCTTGAAGATTTGACACGTAACGTCGGCATGCACGCCGGCGGGGTTTTGATCGCGCCGGGCAAGATCACCGATTTCTGCCCGATCTATCAGGCCCCTGGCAGCGATGCGTCGACGGTGTCGCAATTCGACAAGGACGACGTCGAGAAGGTCGGCCTCGTCAAGTTCGACTTTCTTGGCCTGCGCAACCTGACCATTATCGAGCTGGCCGTCGAGTACATTCGCCGGATGACCGGCGAGAAGCTCGATTTGATGAGCCTTGGGTTCACCGACCCCGCGGCTTACCAGATTCTCCGTGACGCCAACACGACGGCGATCTTTCAGGTCGAATCGGAAGGGATGAAGAAGCTGCTCAAGAAGCTGGCGCCCGACCGTTTCGAAGACATCATCGCCG
>NZ_JAVHPH010000343.1:0-2282 GCF_036170495.1 Azonexus sp. | reverse complement strand
CGCACGAGCACAAGCTCGCCATCGGGATTGACCTGGGTACCACCAACTCGCTGGTTGCCACTGTCCGCAGCGGAATCTCCATCTGCCTGAGCGACGAGCAGGGACGGCCTTTGTTGCCGTCAGTCGTTCGCTATCATGCCGATAACTCGACTGACATTGGCTACGATGCACAGACCAAGCAGGCAGTCGATCCGCGCAACACCATCGTTTCGGTCAAGCGCTTCATGGGGCGGGGGTTGAAGGATATTGCCCACGTCGAATCGATGCCCTACGACTTCATTGAAGCGCCGGGCATGGTCAAGGTCAACACGATTGCCGGTATCAAGAGTCCGGTGGAAGTCTCGGCCGAAATCCTGAAGAGCCTCAAGCAGCGCGCTGAAACAGCCCTGGCCGGTGATCTTGTCGGCGCCGTGATCACCGTCCCGGCCTATTTTGACGACGCGCAGCGTCAAGCGACAAAGGATGCCGCGCGATTGGCTGGCCTCAACGTGCTGCGCTTGCTCAACGAACCGACCGCAGCCGCCATTGCTTACGGCCTGGATAATGCGGCCGAAGGTGTTTATGCGGTTTACGATCTGGGTGGTGGCACCTTCGATATTTCCATTCTCAAGCTGACCAAAGGTGTTTTCGAGGTCATGTCCACCGGCGGTGACTCGGCGCTGGGGGGGGATGACTTCGACCATCGAATTTTCTGCTGGGTTATCGAGCAGGCTCAGCTGCAGCCGCTGTCGCCGGAAGATGGCCGCCTCCTCATGATGCGCTGCCGCGAGGCCAAAGAGTTTCTGACCAGCAATCCCGAAGCACCGCTGATGGCGCGGCTTTCCACAGGGGAAATGGTTGACTTGAAGCTTGATGTTGCGACTTTTGCCAGCATTACCCAGACGCTGATTTCGAAGACCTTGCAGGCTGTTAAGAAGGCCTTACGCGACGCGGGGCTGAGGGCCGAAGACATCAAGGGAGTCGTCATGGTCGGTGGTGCGACGCGCATGCCGCAAGTCCAGAAGGCCGTCGGTGATTTCTTCCGCCAGGAACCGCTGACCAATCTCGATCCGGATAAAGTCGTCGCGCTGGGCGCCGCGACCCAGGCCAACCTGCTGGTTGGCAACAAGACGGGTAGGGATGACTGGCTGCTGCTTGATGTCATACCGCTGTCGCTCGGTCTGGAAACAATGGGCGGACTGACTGAGAAGGTCATCCCGCGCAATTCGACCATCCCGACGGCACGTGCCCAGGAGTTTACAACCTTCAAAGACGGCCAGACCGCGATGGCGATCCACGTCGTCCAGGGCGAGCGCGAACTGGTCAGCGATTGCCGTTCGCTGGCTCGCTTCGAACTGCGTGGTATTCCGCCGATGGTGGCTGGCGCGGCGCGTATTCGCGTCACCTTTCAGGTCGATGCTGATGGCTTGCTCTCCGTCGCGGCACGCGAGCAGACGACTGGCGTCGAGTCGAGCGTCACCGTCAAACCATCCTACGGCCTCTCGGATGATGAGATTGCCGGCATGCTCAAAGATTCGATGGAGCATGCCAAGGACGATGCCATGAGCCGTGCCCTCAAAGAGGCGCAGGTTGAGGCGCAGCGGATGATCGAGGCAACCGAAGCCGCTATGAAGGAAGATCGACATCTGTTGAATGAGGTTGAAACGGCCAAGATTGTCGATACCATTAGCAAGCTGCGAGCAACCATGGCCGGTGAGAATCGTCGGCTGATCAATATCGCCATGGACGACCTTGGCTTTGAAACGCAAGCCTTTGCCCATCGGCGCATGGACCAAAGTATCAAGAAGGTGTTGTCCGGCCGTAATGTGGACGACATCAAAATTGGAGAAGACGCATGACGCAACTGATCGTCCTGCCACACGTCGAACTGTGCCCGGATGGCGCGGTGATCGAGGCCGAAGAGGGCAAGTCGATCTGCGAGAACCTGCTGGCCAATGAGATTGAATTGGACCATGCCTGTGAAATGTCCTGCGCCTGCACAACCTGTCACGTCATCGTGCGCGAAGGCTTCGACTCACTGGAGCCGGCTGAAGATATTGAAGAAGACCTGCTGGACAAGGCCTGGGGCTTGGAACCCAATTCGCGTCTTGGCTGTCAGGCAATCGTACGGTCAACGCCAATAACCGTCGAAATTCCAAAATACAGCATCAACATGGCGAAGGAAGGGCACCGCAAATGAAATGGACAGACATCAACGATATCGCCATCGAACTGAGCGAAAACCACCCTGACATCAATCCGTTGCAGATCAATTTCGTCGATCTGCGTGACTGCGTGATGGC
>NZ_JAVHPH010000342.1:0-2289 GCF_036170495.1 Azonexus sp. | reverse complement strand
CGATCGAGAAGATCAGGCCGTCGAAGCCGTTGGCGAAAACGAGACCGGAAATACCCAGGAAGGACGCGGCGGACATGTAGTCGCCGGCGATCGCCAGGCCGTTCTGGAAGCCGGTGATACCGCCACCCGCAGTGTAGAAGTCCGCCGCCGACTTGGTCTTGGCAGCAGCCCATTTGGTGATGAACAGGGTGGCACCGACGAAGATGGCAAACATGACGATTGCCGTCCAGTTGGTTGCCTGCTTGGTGGTATTGCCGAGGTCGGCACCCGCGGCGATAGCGCCACCGGCAACAGCCAGCGCCAGAAGGCCGGCGAGAATTTTGGTGAATTTAGTCATCTTACTTCTGTGCCTCCTTGATCAGGCCTTCGTTGATCGCGTCGAACTCGCTGTTGGCGCGGCGAACGTAAATCCAGGTCAACAGAATGGTGAAAGCGATAACGCCGACGCCGATCGGCACGCCGATACTCATCGTGTAACCCTCGCCGATTTTCTTGCCGAGGAATTCCTTGTCGAAGGCGACCAGGAGAATGAAGCCGTAGTAAGCGGCAGCACTAATGATGGCCATGAAAATGGAGTATTTGCTGCGCAGGGCAACAAACTCCAGAAATTTCGGGTTAGCTGTCACCCGATCTAGTGTGTCTTGCATTGATTTGCTCCTCAGATTTTGTTTATAGAGGCATTGCTGCGAAGCGTAATTTAGGCGTGGCGTCTTACAGCTAACTTACAGTCTGTTACAAAACCCATAACGCAGATCAAAGCTATTTCGGACGATGATCGAGGCTCACCCCGAAAAACAAAAAGCCCCGCACAGGGCGGGGCTCTTCGAAGCGGTGCAGCTTGCTTGGCGGGAGATTACATCCCCATGCCGCCCATGCCACCCATACCGCCCATGCCGCTCATGTCGGGCATGCCGCCGGCCGGCTTGTCTTCAGCCAGTTCGGCCACCATGCACTCGGTGGTGAGCATCAGGCCGGCCACGGAGGCGGCGTTTTGCAGCGCGGTGCGGGTCACCTTGGTCGGGTCGAGCACGCCCATTTCGACCATGTCGCCGTACTCGCCGGTGGAAGCGTTGTAACCAAAGTTACCCTTGCCACGCTGCACCTTGTCGACGACAACGGACGGCTCGTCACCGGCGTTGGCGACGATTTCGCGCAGCGGCTGTTCCATGGCGCGCAGGACGATCTTGATGCCGGCATCCTGATCGTGGTTGTCACCCTTGAGCTTGCCGATGGCCGCACGGGCACGGATCAGGGCGACGCCGCCGCCGGCGACAACGCCTTCTTCAACCGCCGCACGGGTAGCGTGCAGGGCGTCTTCAACGCGGGCCTTCTTTTCCTTCATTTCGACTTCGGTCGCGGCGCCAACCTTGATGACGGCAACGCCGCCAGCCAGCTTGGCCACACGTTCCTGGAGCTTTTCCTTGTCGTAATCGGAAGTCGCTTCGTCGATCTGGATGCGGATCTGCTTGACGCGGGCTTCGATCGAAGCGGCTTCGCCGGCACCGTCGATGATGATGGTGTTTTCCTTGGAAACTTCGATGCGCTTGGCCGAACCCAGATCCTTCAGGACAGCCTTTTCCAGGGACAGGCCGGTTTCTTCGGCGATGACGGTACCGCCGGTCAGGATGGCGATGTCTTCGAGCATGGCCTTGCGCCGATCGCCAAAGCCCGGCGCCTTGACGGCAACGGTCTTCAGGATGCCGCGGATGTTGTTGACGACCAGCGTAGCCAGGGCTTCGCCATCGACATCTTCAGCAATGATGAGCAGCGGACGGCCGGCCTTGGCGACTTGTTCGAGGATCGGCAGGAGGTCGCGGATGTTGGAAATCTTCTTGTCGAAGAGCAGGACAAACGGGTTTTCCATCAGCGCTTGCTGCTTGTCGCTGTTGTTGATGAAGTAGGGCGACAGGTAGCCGCGGTCGAACTGCATGCCTTCGACGACGTCGAGTTCGTTGGCCAGGGACTTGCCGTCTTCAACGGTGATGACGCCTTCCTTGCCGACCTTTTCCATGGCATTGGCGATGATCTCGCCGATGTCCGCATCGGAGTTGGCGGAGATGGCGCCAACCTGGGCGATTTCCTTGGTGGTGGTGCACGGCTTGGAGAAAGCCTTGAGCTCGTCGAGGGTGGCGGCGACAGCCTTGTCGATACCACGCTTGAGATCCATCGGGTTCATGCCGGCGGCGACATACTTCATGCCTTCGCGGACGATGGACTGGGCCAGCACGGTGGCGGTGGTGGTGCCGTCACCGGCGATGTCGGAGGTCTTGGAAGCGACTTCCTTGACCA
>NZ_JAVHPH010000341.1:0-2307 GCF_036170495.1 Azonexus sp. | reverse complement strand
AGCCAGGCCACGCGCCCGGCTGAAACGAACCGGGCGCGGTGGCGGAAACGCCCCGCGCCCTTCGCCCGTTAATCGAGGAGTTGACCATGAACATCTCGCCCATCAACACCAGCCCCCCCGGCATCACGCCCCACCTCGTCGCGGCCGAAGCCCCGGCCGTCGAGGTTCGCCAGGCACGCGCCGCGCAGGCCAGCAACGCCACCAGCGTTCAGACCGAACAGGCACCAAGCCAGGCGCAAAAAGCCGAAGCGACGCGCCAGGAGCTTGAAGATGCCGTCAAGCAGGTCAACGAGTTCCTCAAGCCGATCAACAACGGGATTCAGTTCAATCTGGACGAGGAAACCGGCAAGACCGTCATCAAAGTGATTGACCTGGCCACCAAGGACGTGATCCGCCAATTTCCGTCCGAAGAAATGCTGTCGATCGCCAGGGCCATCGACAAGATGAAGGGTTTGCTGGTCCAGCAAAAGGCGTAAACTGGCGCCAACGTTAAACGTGGAGGCTCATCATGGCCGTTTCTTCTCTCGGTGTAGGCTCTGGACTGGACCTTAACGGTCTGCTCACCAATTTAATGCAGGCAGAGCAGCAGCCATTGCTCGCCCTGCAAACGAAGGAAGCCTCCTATCAGGCACGAATATCGGCCCTTGGTTCGCTCAAGGGCGCCCTGTCATCACTGCAGACAGCCGCCCAGGGCTTCATTCCGGCGACCGGGCAAACCGCACTCAACAAATACGCCAGCTTTTCGGCCAGTGTGGCCGACACAAGCATCGCCTCAGCCTCCGCCGCGACGGGCGCGGTAGCAGGCGTCTATAGCCTTGAAGTCAGCGCCCTGGCCAGCGCGCACCGGCTGACCAGCCCCGATTCGACCGATGCCCCCGGCACGGCTTCACTGACGGCTGGTTTGGCAGCGGGCGGCACGCTAAAAATCGAATTGGGGGCCCTGACCGGCACCAGCCCGGCCCTGGCTTTTGCTGCCGATGCGACCCGTGAACTGAACGTAACCGTCACCGCTGGCGCCACGCTGGAAGACGTGCGCGACGCGATCAATACCGCGGCCACCGATGGCCGCGTCAGCGCGACGATTGTTAACGGCACGAACGGCAAGCAGTTGGTCCTTTCCAGCGCCAAGAGCGGTACCGAAAACGTCATGAGGCTTTCAGGCGTCGGCGGTCTTGATTTCGACCCGGCCGGCGCTGGCTCCGGTACGCTTTCCCAAGCTGCCGCCAACGGTGGCCAGGAAGCCTCGAATGCGGCTTTCAAACTGAATGGTATTGCCGCCACCAGCAGCACCAATACGGCCACCGGCGTGCTCGATGGCGTCACCCTGACGCTGAGCAAAACCAATGTTGGCTCGCCGACCAACCTGACCGTTACCAAGGACAGCACTACGGCTTTGACAGCTACGGTCAACAGCTTCGTCAAGGCCTATAACGATGCCGCGAAGTCGATGAAAGACCTTGGTTACTATGATGCCGGCACCAAAAAGACCGGGGCACTGCAGGGTGACGGTACGCTGCGTGGCGCCCAAAACCAAGTCAGATCGTTGCTGCAAACGACGGCGGGCGGAACGTCGGCCTACCAAACCCTTTCTGACTTGGGCGTGGCGCTGCAAAAAGATGGCACGCTCAAACTCGACACGACCAAACTCAACGCCGCCGTCGCTGCCGACTACGCCGGTGTAACCAGCCTTGTTTCTACAATCGGCAGCCGTTTCAAGGATAGTTTGGAAGGTCTGGTCGGCACATCCGGCAACATCACCGCCGCCACCGATAGCGCCAATCGTTTGATCAAGGACCTCGGCAAGCGCCAGACGGCCCTGGCTGACCGCCTGACCCAGATTGAGGCCCGCTACCGCAAGCAGTTCTCCGCCTTGGATACGCTGGTTGCCAGCATGAACAAGACCAGCTCCTACCTCACCCAACAGCTAGCCAACCTGCCCGGCGCCTCTTCAAATTAAGGAATAAAAACAATGTTCGGGATGATGCGTAGCCCCGCTGAGAGTTATGCCAAGGTAGGCGTTGATGCTGCCGTCGAGACGGCGGACCCGCACCGTTTGGTATTGATGTTGTTCGATGGCGCCACGGCGGCGATTTCCTTGGCCCGCATTCAAATGCAGGATGGTCGAATTCCCGAAAAAGGGGCCGCCATCTCCAAGGCCATCGACCTGATTACCAACGGCCTGCGCGCCAGCCTCGACATGGAAGCCGGCGGCGAATTGGCCGAACGCCTCGCAGCATTGTATGAATACATGGCACAGCGCCTGTTGTTCGCCAATATGAAGAACAACGTTGCGGCACTCGATGAAGT
>NZ_JAVHPH010000340.1:0-2318 GCF_036170495.1 Azonexus sp. | reverse complement strand
CCCGCGACTACGCCGCCTACAGCGCCTTCTACGCCCCGACCTTCAGCCCGGACGGTGGCCTGACCCGGGAAGACTGGGCGCAACTGCGCCGCGGTCGCATCTCGGCCCGTGGTGACATCAACGTTGAGATCCAGGAGCTAAAAGTCCGGATGGACGGTAATGATCGCGCCTTCGCCGAATTCCGCCAGATCTACCAGTCGAAGGGCTACAACGACACGACGCAAAAGACCCTGGAAATGATCAAGGTGAACGGCCAGTGGCTGATCAACCGCGAGACGTCCATCCCGTGCGCTGGCAACACCGTGGGTGGCTGCAAAGGGCTGGTCAAGTAGGGCCGGCCTGACTCGGCCGGCAGAAACCGGCCCGCCTGAAAAGCCAAAGGCCATGCATTGCATGGCCTTTGGCGTTGACGGGGTGTTGAAATCAGGCCTGCAGGCTGGCGTTCAGCGTATACGTTCCGCTCAGGCTTGCTTCGGCCAGAACGTGGCCCTGAATGGCGGCACGGACTTCCGGGCCACCAAACTTGCCATCGAGTGGCAGCTTGTCAATATCCAGCGCATATGCCGTGAAGATGTAGTGATGGATGATCTCGTCGTTCCACGGCGGGCACGGGCCATCGTAGCCGTAGTAGTCGCCGCTCATGTCATGGTCGCCGGCGAACCAGTCGGTGTAATTATTGATGCCTTGTCGGCCCCCGGGCGCTGCTTGCGGCCCGGGTTTGCCGCGCGGCGTGATTTGATGGCTGAATTCGCCCTCGGCAATCGTGTTGAACGTCGCTGGCAGGTCGATCAGAACCCAGTGGAAGAAATCGATGCGGGGCAGGGTGGCGGGAACGCTTCGGCCTTCCTGATTGACGTCGTCACCCCGGCTGGGAACATCCGGATCGTGGCAGATGACGACAAAGGATTTCGTTTCGGCCGGGGCTCCACGCCAGGATAGATGGGGGTTAATGTTTTTGCCAAGGCAGACGTGGTGAGTCGGGTCCGGCGTACAAAAAGAATAGTCACCCGGAATCATTTGCCCATCTGAAAAGCTGGTGCTGGTCAGCTGCATCGTTACCCCTCCTGAATTACGCCGCCTGACGTCTGAAATCCCTCAGGCGGAAGCCAAGAATCCATAGTGTGCCGAAATAGGTGCTTGCGCCAAGCGGAACCAGCCAAGCCAAATGAATTGTCCGGTCGACGAAGCTCCTTTGCAACCAGCTTTTTTCTAAACCCATGCCAAACCACAGAATGCAGCCCATAACGATCAAAGCGATTAGCAATTTGCCGCTGAAGACTGGCCATCCTGCTTGTGGCTGGTAGATTTCCAGGCGGCGCAGGCCGCGATAAAGCATCAGGGCATTCAGGCAGGCAGCCAGGCCAATCGACAGGGCCAAACCGGCATGCGCCAGCCAGCCGACAAAGGCGAGGTTCATGATTTGTGTCGCGGCCAGCGAGATCAGCGCAATGCGCACCGGGGTCCGGATGTTCTGGCGGGCGTAAAAGCCGGGAGCCAGCACCTTGACGAGAATCATGCCGGTGAGCCCGATGGTGTAGGCAACCAGGGCTTCGCGGGTGCGGAAGACGTCTTCGGTCGAAAAGGCGCCGTGATAGAACAAGGCCGAGATCAGTGGCACGGCCAGGATGGCCAGCGCCAGAGCGGCCGGAGTGGCGAGGAGCAGGGTCAGGCGCAGGCCCCAGTCAAGCAGGCGGGAATATTCAACCGGGTTGTTGCTGGCGTGATAGCGCGACAGCGAGGGCAGCAGGATGGTGCCGAGCGCGGCGCCGAGCAGGCCGGAGGGGAATTCCATGAGGCGGTCGGCGTAATAAAGCCAGGACACGCTACCGGACTGGAGAAAGGAGGCGAAGATGGTGTTGATGAGCAGGCTGATCTGCGACACTGACACGCCAATCAGGGCAGGCGCCATGAGCTTCGTGATCCGCCGCACCCCGGGGTCGGCCCAGGCGGCGCGCCAGTCGAGCGAGGGGCGCGGCAACATGGCGATCTTTTTCAGGGCGGGAATCTGGATGGCGAGCTGGAGCAGGCCGCCAAGGAATACCGCCCAGCCGAGCACCAGCACGGGTGGGTCGAAATAGGGCGCGGCGAAGAGCGCCATGCCGATCACGGCAAGGTTGAGCAGGACGGGGGTGAAGGCCGGTAGTGCGAATCGGCTCCAGCTGTTGAGAATGCCGCCGGAGAGCGCGACGAGCGACATGAAGAAAATGTAGGGGAAGGCGATCCGGGTCAGTGTCACCGTCAGCTCGAACTTGCCTGCGTCTGCGGCAAAGCCGGGGGCCGACACCCAGACCAGTACAGGGGCTGTAGCAATACCAATG
>NZ_JAVHPH010000339.1:0-2326 GCF_036170495.1 Azonexus sp. | reverse complement strand
TAAATGAAATGGGAAACCCCGACCGCTTGTGACTTCCGCTTCGGCTTCGAAATCACGATGTACATCGCCGCCCGCTAAGGGACGCGCCGCCATCCCGGCTCCGGCCGGGATGGCGGTTCCAAAACAATCATGAAACTGATCATTCTCGGCGCCTCGGCCGGCGGCGGCTTCCCGCAGTGGAACTGCAATTGCCACAATTGCGCCGGCCTGCGCGACGGCAGCGTCCGCGCCAAACCGCGCACCCAGTCATCAATCTGCGTCAGCACCGACGACGGCCAGGACTGGGCCCTGCTCAACGCCTCGCCCGACATCCTGCAGCAGATCAAGGCCACCCCCGAATTACAGCCGAACCGCGCCCTGCGCGACACCGGCATCGGCGGCATCCTCCTCGTTGACGGCCAGATCGACCACGCCACCGGCCTCTTCATGCTGCGCGAGCAGAAGGCCAAGATGCCCGTGTGGTGCGCCGGGCCGGTCTACGAAGATCTGACCACCGGCAACCCGATACTGCGCGTGCTGGAACATTTCTGCGGCGTAGACCACCACGAGCTTCCGCTTGACGGCACGCCCTTCGCCATGCCCAAGGTGGCCGGCCTCGACTTCTCGGTCATGCCGCTGTCCAGCAAGGCGGCACCCTATTCGCCGCACCGCGAAGCCTCGGTCGATGGCGACAACGTCGGCGTCAGCATCACCGACCAGCGCAGCGGCCACAAGCTGTTCTACGCCCCCGGTCTCGGCGCTCGCACGCCGGCAGTCCACGCCCGCATGGCCGAAGCCGATTGCGTGATGGTCGACGGCACCTTCTGGACGGACGACGAAATGATCGTCGCCGGCCTGTCCGCGAACACCGCCCGCGACATCGGCCACCTGCCCCAATCCGGCCCCGGCGGCATGATGGACTGGCTGGACGAGCTACCAAAACACGTGCGCAAGATCCTCATCCACATCAACAACACCAATCCCATCCTCGACGAAAACTCGCCGCAGCGCGCCGAATTGACCCGGCGCGGCATCGAGGTCGCCGAAGACGGCGCCCGCATCACCATTTAAACGAGAGATAACCATGATCCGAGCCGACATCCTTGCCGAATCCCACGACGCCGACGACGGCCGCCCGGCCTGGAGCCGGGAAGAATTCGAAGCGCAGCTGCGCGAGAACGGCAAGGCCTACCACATCCACCATCCGTTCAACGTCATGCTCAACACCGGCCACGCCACGCCCGAGCAGATTCGCGGCTGGGTCGCCAACCGCTACTACTACCAGATCGCCATTCCGGTGAAGGACGCGGCGATCATGGCCAACTGCCCGGACCGCGAAGTGCGCCGCGGCTGGGTGCAGCGCATTCTTGACCATGACGGCTTCGAATACGGCCTGCCGAATGGCGAAAAAATGGTCGACGCTGGCGGCATCGAAGCGTGGATACGCCTCGGCGAATCCGTCGGCCTGACCCGCGAGGAAATCGTCGATCTGCGCCATGTCCTGCCCGGCGTCCGCTTCGCCGTCGACGCCTACATCAACTTCGCCCGCCGCGCCCCGTGGCAGGAGGCTGTCTGCTCGTCGCTGACCGAACTGTTCGCCCCGGTCATCCACCTCCAGCGCCTCGCCACCTGGCCCGGCCACTACCCGTGGATCGAGTCATCCGGCCTGCAGTATTTCCGCAACCGCACCAGCCAGGCCCCGCGCGACGTGATCCAGGGCCTCAATGTCACGCTTGACTACTTCCGTACCCGCGCCATGCAGGAACGCGCCGTGCAGATCCTCAAGTTCAAGCTCGACATCCTGTGGGCGATGAACGACGTCATGGGCCAGCACTACGGCACCAACGGCATCACCGGCAACATCGACGCCGAACGGAAAGTCGCCTGATGGACGGCACGCCGCGCCTCGGCCACGGCTTCCGCTTTCAGTGGGAGCCGGCGCAGGAATGCTACGTGCTGCTCTACCCGGAAGGCATGATCAAGCTCAACCAGAGCGGCGGCGAGATCCTCGCCCGCTGCGACGGCCTGCGCAACATAGCGGCCATCGTCGCCGACCTTGAAGCAGCCTTTTCATCCAGCGGCTTGCGCGGCGACGTCGAGGCCTTTCTCGCCATGGCGATCGAAAAACGCTGGCTGCGCCTCGATAGCGGGGCCAAGGCATGAACGCCCCGGCCAAAATCGGCCCGCCGATGTGGCTGCTCGCCGAAGTCACCTACCGCTGCCCGCTGCACTGCGTGTTCTGCTACAACCCGGTCGATTTCGCCAAACACGAAGTCGAACTGAGCACCGACGACTGGCTGCGCGTCCTGCGCGAAGGGCGCGAACTGGGCGCCGTGCAATGCGGTTT
>NZ_JAVHPH010000338.1:0-2335 GCF_036170495.1 Azonexus sp. | reverse complement strand
TCAGAGGCCGGGCCGGGCGGCATTTCAAGCCGGCCTTTCATGCCGCAGGCGGCAAGGCTCAGGATAATCAGCAGGGCGGCGATTCTGGACATGTTCGGGGCGCTGTCAGCGAAGAGCGGGATGGTAGCACACGATGGATGACAAGGAATTCAACACCCTGGCCGAGGCGACGCTGGCCAGGATCGATACGGCGCTCGAAGCCAGCGGCGCTGACGTCGACTGCCAGTTGGCGGCGGGCGGCGTGCTCGAAATCGAGTTTGACGACGGAAGCAAGATCATCGTCAATCGCCACGGCGTCGCTCGGGAAATCTGGGTCGCCGCCCGCTCGGGCGGCTTCCATTTTCGCTGGGATGGCGCCGTCTGGCGCGACACCCGCGATGCCGCCGAACTGATGGAAAAACTGTCGACGCTCGCCAGTCAGCAGGCCGGCGAGATTATCGAACTGCGCTGATCAGTCGGCCGGCGGGGTGCTGAGGTCCGGGGTCGGTAGCGGAACGACAGTCTGCGCTTCTTCTTCCGGTAGTTTCTCGTTGGCGGCATTCTCGGCGTAGATGTAGCTTCGCTCCCGGCCTTCGCCAGAGGCAATTAGCCCGTCGGGAACCGGCGGGAGGAGCATGGGCACATCCTTCAATGCCCGGCTCATGTAGCCAATCCAGATCGGCAACGCCGCGGCGCCCCCGGTTTCCCTGTCGCCGAGCTTTCTCGGCTGGTCAAAGCCGATCCAAGCGCAACCGCTAACCGTCATCTGGTAGCCACAGAACCAGGCATCCAGATACTCGTTGGTCGTTCCGGTCTTGCCGGCCAGATCCTGGCGTTTCAGGATGGCCGACGCCTTGGCTGCCGTGCCGAAGAGGGTGACGTCGCGCAGCATGGCGTCCATCATGAAGGCGTTGCGCGGGTCGATGACACGGGCTTCCTCATTGCCAGCCTCAGTCGCTGCCGAGAGGGCTAGCACCTGATTTCCGCCGTCACGAATTTCGCGGACGACAAAAGGATTGATCCGGAAACCGCCGTTGGCAAAGACCGAATAGGCCGTCACCATCTGCCACGGCGTCACCGACCCGGCACCAAGGGCCATGGTCAGGTAAGGCGGGTGCTTGGCAGCATCGAAGCCAAAACGTGCCGCGTAATCTTGAGCGTAGTGTGTGCCGATAGCCTGCAGGATGCGAATCGAAACCATGTTTTTCGACTTGGCCAGCGCCGTGCGCATGCGCATCGGGCCTTCATACTTGCCGTCGTAATTGTGCGGCTCCCAGGCGGCCGCGCCGGTCTGGCTAGCCGGGATGACGATAGGTTCGTCGGCGATCACGCTATTCGGGCCGTAACCTTTTTCCAGTGAAGCGGAATAAATGAAGGGCTTGAAACTGGAGCCCGGCTGCCGCCAGGCCTGGGTGACATGGTTGAACTTGTTGCGGTTGAAGTCGAAACCGCCAACCAGCGCGCGAATGGCCCCATCTTTCGGGTCGACCGCAACAAAGGCCGATTCGACCTCAGGTAGCTGGCTGATCTGCCAGCCCCCCTTGTCGTCTTTCTGCAGGCGCACGATGGCGCTACGCTTGAGTCGCTTGTTTGGCGGGGCTTTGTCGTCGAGCATCCGGGCAGCGAACTTCATCGCATCGCCGGTCAGCATGACAACTTCTCCGCCCTTGCGATAAACCTTGATGTGTTTGGCGTCGGCCGCCAGAACCAGGCCCGGAATCAAGTCGCCGGCATCCGGAATATCCTGTAGTGCTTCGTCGATCGCCTCGTCCTGATCAGACTTGATATTCTTTGTGTCGAGATAGGATTCGGCGCCGCGGTAGCCGTGTCGCCGGTCGTAGTCCATAACCCCTTTACGCAGGCTATTGTAGGCAGCCTCCTGGTCAGCCTTGACCACGGTGGTGTAAACCTTCATGCCGCGCGAGTAAACCTCTTCCGGGAAGCGCTCGGCCGTAATCTGCCGAGCCATTTCTGCCGCGTATTCCGCGTGGACGGCGTATTCGGCCAATTCACGTTTGACGACGAGGGGTTCCTTGAGGGCTGCTTCGTGCTGCGCTTCGGTGATATGGCCCAATTCGCGCATGCGGCGCAGGACGTAATGCTGACGGAGCCTGGCGCGATTCGGATTGACGATCGGGTTGTAAGCCGACGGCGCTTTTGGCAAACCAGCCAGCATCGCTGCTTCGCCAATCGAAATATCCTTGAGCGGCTTGCCGAAGTAAATCTGGGACGCGGCCGCAAAACCGTAGGCGCGTTGCCCAAGGAAAATCTGATTGATGTACAGCTCGAAAATCTGGTCTTTCGATAGATTGCTTTCTATCTTGAAAGAAAGAAGGGCTTCGTAAAGCTTGCGGGT
>NZ_JAVHPH010000337.1:0-11913 GCF_036170495.1 Azonexus sp. | reverse complement strand
ACCAGATAGACGTATTCAGGATGTTGCGTCCAGCCGATGGGGTAATGGCCGAGGATGACATCGCGAATGGTGCCGCCACCCAGCGCGGTGACAAAGGCGATCACCGCGACGCCAAAGATGTCCATGTTGCGGCGCCCCGCCGACAGCGCGCCGGACATGGCTTCGGCCGTGATGGCGACGAGATAAACCACGAGAAGCAGGTCAAATTGCTTGGTGGCGAGGGGCTGAAAAACGTGGGCGAGACTGTCTAGCATCAGGAGGTGTTCCATCAAAGTTCAGAAGACGCAGGGCGTGCTTCTGCGACGCCTCTCCCCCTGTCCTTTTACCTGAGAGTTTCAGCCCTGCACGGGCTTGCCCCTTCGGTGAGTTGCCAAGCGCTGCACTGCTCGGAACTTCTCTCCAGCCGGCGAATCATCTCTGCGGTTCGGTATGCCTGAGCGATTATGGGAGTTTGCGCCTTCGGCGGAGCGTGGAAATCCACTGCTCTCTCTCCCGCAGAGGGGTGCGATTATCGTGAGAGGGAGGATGGCCTGTCAATCGGCTTGTCGATCTCGTTGCCGACCGGCAATTCATCCTCCCGGCGTTTCGCTCAAACCCGGAAGCGGCCGATCATCGCCTTGAGGTTATTGGCGATGGTTTCCAGTTCATGGGCAGAGGCCGTTGTGCCGCGGATGGTTGCCGTAGTTTCCTCGACCATGTTGGCAATCTGCTCGACACGCTGGGCGATCGAGGTACTCGCCGTGCTTTGTTCCTGGGTGGCGTCGGCTACTTCGCCGACACGGTCCAGCGTGCGCCGGGCTCCTGCTTCGATGGTGCGCAGCGATTCGGAGGCGGAGATGGCCAGCGTGACACCCTGCTCAACCTCGGGCAGGGCCGCATTCATGGCCTCGACGGCGCCGGCCGTGTCAGCCTGGATGGCGCTGATCATCGTTTCGATTTCGGTCGTGGCCAGCGAGGTACGTTCGGCCAGTTTCCGGACTTCGTCGGCCACGACGGCAAAGCCACGCCCTTGCTCGCCGGCGCGGGCGGCCTCGATGGCGGCGTTGAGGGCGAGAAGATTAGTCTGGCCAGCAATATCCTTGATGACGTTGGCGATGGACGAAATTTGATTGGCGCGGTCCTCCAGCGTGTGGATGCGGCCCGAGACGTCCGAAATCGTGCCGGATAGCTGCTGAATGGCATCGGCCGCCTGGCTGACGCGCCCGGTGCCTTCGCCGGAGAGTCGCACGGCATCGCGGGTTTCGGCTGAGGTTTCGCGGGCACTGTCCGAAATGTGATTCGAGCTGACGGTCAACTCCTCGATTGCCGCTGCCATGGCGGAGGTGGCGTCAGACTGATGTTCGGCCGCACTCGCCACCTCGCTGGAGGCGTGGCGAATTTGCTCGGCATTATGCACAACAGCCACGGCACCGGAATTGACTTCACTAATCAGGTTGCGAAGTGCGCCCACCATTTCGTTCAACGCGCCGAGCAGGCTACCCTTGGCGGCGTTCGGGGCGGTCACGGTCAGGTCGCCGCCGGCGACGCGTTGCATGATAGCGACAGCGCTGGCTGGCTCACCACCCAGCTGGCCGATGATGCTGCGCTGGATCAGGCTGCTGACGACAATTAGCGTGACCAGCAGGGCGAGCGAAAAGCCGCCCAGGAACAGGGCATTCTCGCGGAAAGCCGTGTCAACATCGTCAATATAGATGCCGGTGCCGATAATCCACCCCCAAGGCGCAAACCCCTTTACGTAGGACAGCTTGGCGACCGGTTTGCTCTCCCCTTGGCGCGACCACATGTAATCGACAAAACCGGCGCCCTGGGCTTTGACGACCTTGACGAACTCAACGTAGAGTTGCTTGCCGTTCGGGTCGCGGTTATCGGTCTGATCCTTGCCTTCCAGTTCCGGTTTGATCGGATGCATGATACTTGTCGGGTGGAAGTCGTTGATCCAGAAATATTCCTTCTCGTCGTAACGGGCCTTGCGCAAGGCGTTTTTGGCTTGTCCCTGGGCTTCTTCGAGCGACATCTTCCCGGCCTTGACCTGCTCATCGTAGAAAGCCATCTGGGTGTGGGCGTATTCGACCAGGTTGCGAATCTTGGCCATGCGGTCTTCAATCATCGACTGCTTGAGTTGAAACAAGGCTGCGACACAGAGGGAAATGAGCCCGACCAATATCAACGCCGTCACGGCATGCATTTTGGTCGAGATCTTAAGATTGTTGAACTGAGACATGTTGTAACGCTCCCGCGATAAGGGTTATTGGTCGGCGTATTGAATGATTCGCTTCTATTTTTTTCTTATTCTAGCCCTGCTGGCGCGCCAGGATCGACCAGGGATTTTCGATCAACGCAACCGGAAGCGTACCGGCAGGACGACCTGGCGTGGGGCGTCGGCCGGCAGCGATTGCAGCGAACGGACGGCGCGCAGGGCGGCGTCGTCGAGCATCGGCTGGCCGCTACCTTGTTCGACGCGGGCGGCGCTGACCGTGCCGGTTTCATCGATGATGATAAGGACGAGGACTTCGCCTTCAAGACCTCGGGCGATGGCTTCGGCCGGGTAGAACTGGCCGGCCTTGTCGAGTTTTTTGAGGTGTTCGCGGACGGTCTGGGTCCAGGTTTGGCGAACGGCGCGCGCGGCTTTTTCGGCCGGCTTTGACAACGCCGGCTTGAGGGGCTTGGGCGCAGGCTCATTGGCCGGTTTTGGCTGCTCCGGCAGGCTCAGCGGTGGCATCGCGGCTGCCGGGGGCGGGCGCAGTTCGGCGGTCAGCGGTGCTACGGTCGACCGGAATTTTTGGCCAAAATTGAAATCCGGCAGCAGCGGCAAGAGATGTAGCAAGAGCGACAGCGCCAGCGCGGCAAAAAGCCGGTAATCGATCCGGGTCATGAGAAAATGGGGGCTGGCCAGAGGCAATGGAAACGCAATGAGACGAACTGTAAAACGACGGCTTGCCATGATAAGCGCGATGGGGTTGTTGCTGTTGGCTGGGCGGCCGGTTTTTTCGGCCGACGCCTTACCCGACCCGGTGCGCTTCACCGTCAGCATGGAGCTCGGTGATGTCAGTCAGGCAGAAAGCTGGCTCGATGCCGGCCTGCCGCCCGATTTCATGGGCAGCCGGATCGGCTCGGGCCTGATGATCGGCGCCTGGGAGGGCAAGCCGGATCTGATGCGTCTGTTCCTGTCGCGCGGTGCCGACATCAATAAACTGAATTCGAATGGCGAATCGGCCATGGCGCTGGCCGCCTGGCGCGGCAATCTGGAAATGGTCAAGTGGCTGCTCGAACGCGGGGCGCGCATCAATGCACCGAAACGCAGTTGGTCGGCACTGCATTACGCGGTGTTCGCCGGGCACGGCGAGGTGGCCGATTTTCTGATCGAGCAGGGGGCCGACATCAATGCCCAGAGCACCAACGGCTCCAGCGTGCTCATGATGGCGGTGTATGAAGGCCATCAGGGCTTGGCCCGCAAGCTGATCGAAAAGGGCGCCGACCGGGCATCGAAGAACGACTGGGGCGACGGCGCGCTGGACTGGGCGATGCGCCACGACCGGCTGGAGCTGGCGCGCATGGTGAGCAATCCGGAAGAGTTCAATATCGCGGTCAGCCAGCCCAAGGAAAAATGGGGGGCGCCGGTGCGTTCGATGCGCAGCTCGAAGGAACTCGAAGCGCTGCTCAACATGCGCGAAAAACTCGTCGAACGGCAGATGTCCACGAATCTCATCGATAAGCGCATCGCCAGCGAACGGGTGCGCATTGTGCGCGCCGAAATGGATCGGCCGATGCCGGCGCGGGCGGTGACGATGGAAATTACGGCCAGCCGCAAGAAGCCGAAGGAGCAGTCGGCGACGATCGTGGCCGACCAGAAAGGCAAGGACGGCGGCAAGGCGGGCGGCTTCAAGGCGCCGCCGGCAACTTATTTCGGGACGCCGAAAATGCCGATCAAGGCGCCGGTCAGGAACTACTGATCGCGCGCTTTTACGGCTGCGATCAATTGCCAATCACGATCAGCTCATGCAGACTGCGTCGATCAACCGAGAGAGGAATGGGCATGCTTTACGTGGCAAGAGATAGCAAGGGCAACATTTGCGAAGCGCATCCGATGCCCCTCGGCGATGCCAGCGAAGCCTTGCCGGCCGATCATCCCGAAGTCCTGCAGTTCATCCACGAACGCTGGCGGCAGAACGAACTCGATGAACTCGACCGCGATTTCGTCCGGGTCATCGAAGACACCATCGAACTGCTGATCGCCAAGGATCTGATCCTGTTCACCGACCTGCCGCCCAAGGTTCAGGAAAAGCTGCTGCGCCGCAAGGAAGTTCGCCAGCTCAAGCACTACGAAGGCCACTTCGGCACCGGCGGCGACGACATTATCCCGCTTTGAGCAGTGGGATTTTCTCCTCCCCTTTATGGCCCACAGGGCCGGTATCCCTTGGGACAAGGGGGAGGTTGGGATAAGCAGAGACTTGGCCGCCGTTATTTGGCGGCTTAGTCGGTTGCTTAGTAGCTTCATCAGGGGGATGGGTCTGAAAGCAAGGGATTCCGTTTTCAGCCTTACCCATCCCCACCCCAACCCTCCCCTTGAAGGGGAGGGAGTGGCTGCTCATGGATGGCTTATTTGATGATTTTCAATTAACCGTCACCACGGCCTTGACCAGTTCGGCCAGGGTGCGCACGCCCATTTTCTCCATGACCCGAGCCCGGTGGGCTTCGACGGTTTTCATGCTGATGTTGAGTTCGTCGGCGATCTGCTTGTTGAGCTTGCCGGCGACGACCAGTTTCATCACTTCGCTTTCGCGTTGGGTCAGCTGATCGAGGCGGTGGCTGATTGCCCCGTTGCGCTGGCGACGCGCCCATAGCTGGGCGTCCAGTTCAAGGGCGCGGACGATGCGCGAGAGCAGATCCTCGTTGTGGAAGGGCTTTTCGATGAAATCGCAGGCACCGCGCTGCAGCGCCGAGACGGCCATCGGCACGTCGCCGTGGCCGGTAACGAAGATGACCGGCAATTCGGAGCCAAGGGTGTCGAGTTTTTCGTGTAGTTCAAGGCCGCTCATTTCCGGCATTCGCACATCGAGAATCAGGCAGCCGCGCATGTCGTCGCGGCGCGCCTTGAGGAAACTCTCGGCCGAGTCGAAGCAGGCCACGACGTAGCCCTCGCCTTCGAGCAGCCAGGTCATCGAGTCGCGCATGGCCTCGTCGTCATCGACGACGTAAATTGTCTGGGTCAGATCATTCATTGCTGTCCTCGTCTAACGCTTCGATCGGTACGGTGAAGTGGAACACGCTCCCCCCCTCGCGCCGCGGCTCGACCCACAGCCGTCCCTGGTGAAACTCGATGATCGAGCGGCAGATGGCCAGGCCGATGCCCATGCCCTCGGCCTTGGTCGTATAGAAGGGGGCGAAAATCTTTTCGCTGTCTTCTTCGGCCAGGCCATGCCCCTGGTCAGCGACGGTGATTTCCAGCATGCGTTCATCGACCTGTTCGGCCTGCAGGGTCAGCCGCCGCCGTTCGGCCGGCATGTCGCTCATCGCCTCAATGCCGTTTTTGAACAGGTTGAGCAGCACCTGTTCGATCATGATGCGGTCGACGACGATTTTCGGCAAATTTTCCGGCAGGTCGACGATGATCTGTGTGCCGGTGCGCTGGGCGTCGATGTCGGCAAAGGCGCGGGTTTCGTCGACCAGTTCGTCGAGCCCGATCGGTTGGCGGTTGGGGTCGCCCTTCTTCACCATGTCGCGCATGCGGCGGATGATCTTGCCGGCCCGCTCGGCCTGGTCGGAGGCTTTCTGCATGGCGGCGAGGATGTCATCGATGCGATAGTTGCCGGCCTGCATGCGCTTGACGCAGCCGGCGCAGTAGTTGGCGATGGCCGACAGCGGCTGGTTCAGCTCATGGGCCAGCGACGAGGCCATTTCGCCCATGGTGATCAGGCGCGAGGTTTGTTCGAGGCGCTTTTGCTGTTGCAGGTTGACCTCGTCGATATGCTTGCGGTCGGTGATGTCGGCGCCGATCTGGACGCGCACGGTGCGCCCGTCCACCCAGCGGATGGCGCGTTCGTGCAGGTGATACCAGTGGCCGGACAGGGCGTGCTGGAGTTCGCCGTCGAACAGTTCGCAGGGTAGCTCATCGGCGCCGATGTGCTGCGGGTCGCGGGCCAGTTGCTCATTGGGCGGCTGGCAGGCGGCGGTGATTTGCGCCGAGTTCTGGCCGACCGCATCGAAGCCGAAAATATTCTGGAAGGCGCGGTTGGCAAAAAGGATTTCGCCGGTCTGCACGTCGGCGACATGCACCGCCGAGTCGAGCCCGTCGATAACCGTGGCGAAGCGCTCATGGGCGCGTTCGAGTTCGACGCGCACGCGCTTCGGTTCGGTGATGTCATTCATCGAGGCCATCCAGCCGATTTGCTGGCCATCGGTGCCGATCAGCGGCGAAAAGTAGAGACGGACATCGAAGCGCTCGCCGCTCTTGCGCATGATGCGCATCTCGAAGCCGCTGGCCGGTGCCTTGCCGGCCAGGGCGGTCTCGATGTTCTGTTCCAGCTTGGCAAATTCCTCGTTCGGCCAGTAGGGGTAGGGCGGCTTGATGCCGGTCAGTTCACTTTCATTGAAGCCGGTCATCCGGCAGAAGGCGGCGTTGACGAAGGTGATCCGGCCTTCGAGGTCGATGGCGCGCAGGCCGGTGATCAGCGAGTTGGACATGGCCTGGCGGAAGGCGTAGGCGGTGCGCAGTTCTTCCTCGGTTTCGGCGCGATGCCGGGCATGCCGGCGGAGCTGGATGAGCGTGACCGAGGCGATCAGGGTCAGCACGATAATCAGTGCGGCCGGGACGAAGGGCAGCCAGGCCCCGCCAACGCGGTAGGCGACGATATTGAGGCCGAGGCGGTTGTTGGGCAAATCGAGGCTGATCTGACCGGAAACCTGGCGATCAGTCGGCTTGACCGACGAGTTGCTCAAGACCTCGCGGTTCTGCGCATCGACGACGGTCAGGCTGTAACGGGCGGTGAATGCGGTGGGCAGGGTGGTACGCAGCAGCGTTTCGAGCGATTGCAGGGCGATAAAGGCGCCGAGATCGGCGCTGCCCCGCTGGACCGGCTGGATGATGTCGTGTGCCGGGTGCTCGGTGGCGTCCCGGTAATCCGGCGAAACCACCTCGCGGCGGACACGCAGGGCTTCCTGGAGAGCGGCCAGGCGCTCGCCCGTCAGCTGTTCGCCGACAAAGACGGCAATCGCTTCGTTGGGGGCGACCCATTCGACCTTGCCATCGATATTCACCCAGACAATCGCCTGGATTTCCGGGGTTTCACGCACATAGCGACTGGCTTTGACCTGAAAGGATTCGTAGTCGAGCTGTTTGAATTCCTGCTCGCGGCCGAGCGCGGCAAGAAAGTCGAGATGCGTGTGCAAACGGCTTTCGATGGTCCGTTCTGCCCAGTGCATGTCGCCCTCCAGGGCCGAGCGCGCGGTGGCCAGTTCGCGCCACTGGAGCAGTCCGGTGATGACCAGCATGGCCAGGGCAAAAACACCGATGGCGATGTAGGGAGCGAGCCAAAGGCGGGTGTGTTTCGGGGGGGCGGAAGGGGCACGCATGAGCATGGTCAAATTCTTCGCTGCCCCGGTGGCATCGGCCATAGGTACTTACCCTATGTTGATCAGATAAGTGGCAATCCAGGGCACGATCAGGGCGGTCAGGGCGCCGTTCATGCCCATGGCCAGCGCGGCGAAGGCGCCGCTCTGCTCGTTGACCTGGAAGGCGCGGGCCGTGCCGATGCCGTGCGAGGCGATGCCGATGGCGAAGCCGCGAATGGCCGGATCGCGCACCTTGATGGTGTCGAAGACGAAACGCCCCGCGACCGCGCCGAGGATGCCGGTAATAATGACCAGCACGGCGGTCAGCGAGGGGATGCCGCCGATCCGTTCGGCGATGCCCATGGCAATCGGCGTCGTCACCGACTTGGGGGCGAGCGACAGCTGGGTTGAGGCGCTGGCGCCGAGCAGGCGGCCGACCAGCACGGCCGAGACGATGGCGGTCAGGCTGCCGGCGAGCAGCCCGGCGAGCACCGGCAGCCACATCGAGCGGACGCGCCTGAACTGCGTGTAGAGCGGGACGGCGAGTGCAACGGTGGCCGGGCCGAGCAGGAAATGGACGAACTGGGCGCCGGCGAAGTAGGTTTCATACGATGTTACGGTCAACGTCAAAAACAGCACCAAAATGAAAACGGCGATGAGCACCGGGTTGGCCAGCGGATTGTTGCCGGAGCGCCGGTAGAGCGCGAAAGCGGCCTGATAGGCGAGCAGCGTGATGGTCAGCCCGAGCAGTGGCGAGGCCGAGAGGTAAACCCAGATCTGGCCGATTTCCTGGGTCATGGCGTTTCTCCCGAGGCGGCCGGCGAGCGTTGGCAGAGCTTCATGACCAGCGCCGTGACGACCAGGGTGGCCAGCGTGCTGACCAGCAGCGAAACGAGCAGCGGCAGCCATTCGTCGGAGACCCGGTGGAGATGGATCATGATGCCGGTGCCGGCCGGGACGAAGAGCAGCGAGAGGTGTTGCAGCAGGTTCTGGCTGGTCGACTGCAATTCTTCGCCGGGGCCGCCGCGCAGCACGAGCGCGGCGAAGAGCATGAGCATGCCGATGACCGGGCCGGGGATGGGCAGATTAAGCGAGCGGGCGAGAACTTCGCCGGCCAGCTGGAAGAGCAGTAATTGGGTCAGGGCACCGAGCATGATGCGGTCCTTGAAGACGGAGATGGGCAGTCTATTGCGTCTTTCTGGTCAGCAATAGGTGGCAATTTGTCACTTGATTTTTGACTAAAAGTATTGAAATTGAAAATCCGGCGCCGGGCCATGGTTTTGCCCGTTTTTTTCGGTCGACCGTAGCAATCGCTGGGTTGGCGCGGGAGCAATAAAAAAGCGCCGGGTTGCCCCGGCGCTTCGGTCTTGCTCCAGCCTGATGTTCCTTATTCCATCGCTTCGTACAGCGGCAGGGTCAGGAATTCCGGGTAGTCCGGGGTCAGCGACATCTTGTCGAAGATGACCGCGGCCTGGTCGTAGGTTGCCGTGTCTTCGCCCTGGGCGGTGACCGTGGCTTTCACCTTGGCCAGTTCTTCGGCGATCATCGGGCGGACCATCGCTTCGGTGACCTTGCGGCCGTCGTCGAGGATGCCCTTCGGTGAAACCACCCACTGCCAGACTTGCGAGCGGGAGATTTCGGCGGTGGCGGCGTCTTCCATCAGGTTGTGGATGGGCACGCAGCCGTTGCCGGCCAGCCAGCTACCCAGATAGTGGATGCCGACGTTGATGTTGTTGCGCAGGCCGGCTTCGGTGATCGGCTGTTCCGGCTGGAAGTCCAGCCACTGGGCCGGGCCGAATTGGCCTTCGACCGGCTTGCCGAACTGGTTCGGCTTGTCGCCGAGGACCTTGACGAACTCTTCCATGGCGATCGGCACGAGACCCGGGTGGGCCACCCAGCCGCCGTCGTAGCCGTCGTTGGCGTCGCGGGTCTTGTCGTGGCGGATGCCGGCCAGGGCCTTTTCGTTGGCGACCGGGTCGTTCTTGATCGGGATCAGGGCCGACATGCCGCCCATGGCCGGGGCGCCGCGCTTGTGGCAGGCCTGGACCAGGGCCAGCGCGTAGGAGCGCATGAACGGCACTTCCATGGTGATGGCGCCGCGTTGGGCCAGGCAGAAGTTCTTGTTCTTCTTGAACTTCTTGATGCAGGAGAAGATGTAGTCCCAACGACCGGCGTTGAGGCCAGCCGAGTGGTTGCGCAGTTCGTAGAGGATTTCTTCCATCTCGAAAGTGGCGAGGATGGTTTCGACCAGCACGGTGGCCTTGATGGTCCCTTGCGGCAGGCCGATGTGGTCCTGGGCCATGACGAAGATGTCGTTCCACAGACGGGCTTCGAGGTGGCTTTCCATCTTCGGCAGGTAGAAGAAGGGGCCGGCGCCGCGGGCGATCTGTTCCTTGGCGTTGTGGAAGAAGACGACGGCGAAGTCGAAGATGCCGCCGCCGACGCGCTGGCCGTCGACCAGCACGTGCTTTTCATCAAGGTGCCAGCCGCGCGGACGGATCTGCAGGGTGGCGATCTTGTCGTTCAGCTTGTATTCCTTGCCGTTCTCGCCCTTGAACGAGAGTTCGCGGCGGATCGCCTTGTAGAGGTTGATCTGACCCTGGATCTGGTTGTCCCAGTTCGGGGAGTTCGAATCCTCGAAGTCGGTCATGTAGGAATCGGCGCCGGAGTTGAAGGCGTTGATGATCATCTTGGCTTCGACCGGGCCGGTGATTTCGACGCGGCGGCAGTGCAGGGCCGGCGGCACCGGGGCGACCTTCCAGTCGCCGGCGCGGATGTGGGCGGTTTCCGGCAGGAAGTCGGGCATTTCGCCGGCATCGATGCGCGCCTGGCGCTCGACGCGGGCCTTGAGCAGCTCCTGGCGACGGGCTTCGCAGGCGCGGTGCAGCTTGGCGACCAGCTCGAGGGCTTCGAAGGTGAGGATGGATTCGTAACCCGGCTTGATCGGACCGGTGATTTGCACGCCTTGCGGCAGATTGAGGGCCATGAGGAACTCCTGAGTAAAGGATGAATGGATGTTGCGCTGCAGCGAATTCTATGACTCTTCTATAAGACTTGAAAGGCGGATAGAATCAATTCATCTTTTACTTAAAGTATGAAATGAACCGCCTAAAACAGATCGAAGCCTTCGTTTCGGCCGCTACTCGGGGCAGTCTTTCCGCTGCAGCGCGGGTCGAGGGGGTCACGCCGGCCATCATCGGCCGTCGGCTCGATGCGCTGGAAGCGCGCCTGGGCGTCAAGTTATTGCTGCGCACGACGCGCAAGCTGACCATCACTTTCGAAGGCCAGGCCTTTCTGGAAGATTGCCAGAAGACGCTCAACGATCTGGCCAACGCCGAGGCGGCGGTGTCGCTCGGCAGTGTGCGGGCGAGCGGTCAATTGCGTGTTTCGGCGCCGTCCGGTTTCGGGCGGCGGCACGTCGCACCGCTGGTCGGCGATTTCATGCTGGCCAACCCGGAAGTCCGGGTCAATCTGAACCTCAGCGATCGCCTCGTCGATCTGGTCAATGAAAACATCGACTGCGCCATCCGCATCGGCGAATTGACCGATTCCAGCCTGATCAGCGTTCGCCTCGGCGAGATGCGCCGGATGGTCGTCGCCAGCCCGGCTTATCTGGTTGCCCACGGTGTGCCGCGCCAGCCGGCCGATCTGGCCAACCACCAATGCCTGTCGCTCGGTCAGCAGCGCGGCTGGGTCTTTCGCGATCCGGAAAGTGGGCAGGTCGACACCATCAAGGTCGGCGGCAGCTTCGAATGCAACGACGGCGCCGTGCTGCACGAATGGGCACTGGCCGGGCGTGGCCTGGCCTGGCGCTCACTGTGGGAGGTCGGGCAGGATTTGAAAGAGGGCACGCTGACTTCGGTGCTTGACGCCTGGCAGGCCCCGCCGATGGGCATCTACACCGTCTTCCCGCAACGCCGGCATCTGCCGCTGCGGGTCCGGCTGTTCATCGATCTGCTCAAGGAAACCTACAGCCGGGAGAGCTACTGGGAACTGCGCTGAAGCGGCGGGGTTGGGAAATGCTAGCGCTGCACTTCCTACGGTTGCGGTCAACCGGATAAAAAGGCTGAAAATGAAAAAGGCCAGCCCCTTGTGGGAGCCGGCCTTGTTGCTGCCGGGTGGGGCAGCAAGTTTAAGCGGTGCGTTCTTAGTGGAACTGTTCTTCTTCGGTCGAGCCGGTCAGCGCGGTAACGCTGGACTTGCCACCCTGGATCACGGTGGTGACGTCGTCGAAGTAGCCAGTACCAACTTCCTGCTGGTGCGACACGAAGGTGTAGCCACGGTCGCGGGCAGCGAATTCCGGCTCCTGGACCTTCTCGACGTAGGCCGACATGCCGCGCTTGGCGTAGTCCTGGGCCAGATCGA
>NZ_JAVHPH010000336.1:0-11963 GCF_036170495.1 Azonexus sp. | reverse complement strand
TTTGGCAAAATTTCCCGTTGACCGTGGAATAGTGGCGTTTGAAGGATTCGATGGCGGCGTGGAGTTGCTCGTCGGACGGCGGTTGCCCGTCGGTCAGGCAGCGCTCGACGAGGACGGCCATGCCCTTGCCGACGAAGCTATGCACCTCGGCCTGCGTGCGCGGCGGTGCGCCGACTTCGGCCAGCATCAGGCGACAGGCTTCGGCCAGATCGGCGATGGTGTCGAGCAGCGTGCCGTCGAGGTCGAAAGTGACAGAGTGGAAGTGCATCAGACTTTGGCCAGTTCGCTGCGCAGCGCGCCGATGATCGAATCGTAGCGATGCGGGTCGCTGTCCTTGCCGGCGCCGTAAACAGCAGAACCGGCGACGAAGGCATCGACACCGGCACGTGCGATTTCGGCGATGTTGGCGGTGTTCACGCCGCCGTCGATTTCCAGGCGAATGCGCCGGCCGCTTTCTTTTTCGTAGGCATCGAGCTTGGCCCGCGCCTGCCTGGCCTTGGCCAGCGTGCCGGTAATGAATTTCTGGCCGCCGAAGCCGGGGTTCACGCTCATGAGCAGGATGACATCGATCTTGTCGAGGACGTAATCCATGTAATCGAGCGGTGTCGCCGGGTTGAAAACCAGCCCGCCCTGGCAGCCGGCATCGCGGATCAGCGACAGGCTGCGGTCGACGTGATCGGAGGCTTCCGGATGGAAGGTGATGATATTGGCCCCGGCCTTGGCAAAATCGGGGATGATGCGGTCGACCGGCTTGACCATCAGATGCACGTCGATCGGCGCTGTGGTGCACGGGCGAATGGCCTCGCACACCAGCGGCCCGATGGTCAGGTTGGGAACATAATGGTTGTCCATCACGTCGAAGTGAATCCAGTCGGCGCCCGAGGCAATGACGTTGGCTACCTCTTCGCCCAGCTTGGCGAAATTGGCGGACAGAATGCTCGGCGCGATGACGTAATCTTTGGCTGACATGATGTTTCCCTGAACAAAAGCAGATAGACGAAATTATCCCATGCCCGACACCGACAAGTACCAAATCGAAATTCACCCCATGCCGCAGTTCATCCCGGAACAGTCCGACCCGGAAAATGACCGCTACATCTTTGCTTACACGATCACCATCAAGAACGTCGGCAGCATGCCGGCCCAGCTCGTTTCGCGGCACTGGATCATTACCGACGGCCACAACGAAGTGCAGGAAGTGCGCGGCCTCGGCGTCGTCGGCAAGCAGCCGCTGCTGCAGCCGGGCGAAAGCTTTCAATACACCAGCGGCTCATCGCTGACGACGGCCATCGGCACGATGAAAGGCACTTACCAGATGGTGGCCGAGGACGGCACGCATTTCGAGGCCGAGATTCCCGAGTTCGTCCTGGCCAGCCCGCGCGCCCTGCATTGAGCCTGAAATACAGCTACACGCTGATCGCCCCGTTTTACGATGCGGCGATTGCCCGGGCCACGCAGGCGGCGCGAGCGCGTAGCCTGGCGGCTCTGCCAAAGGAGGCGGGGCACGTGTTGCTGGCCGGCGTCGGCACCGGGCTCGATTTGCCACACCTGGCGCCGCAACACCACTACGTCGGCCTCGACCTCAATCAGGCCATGCTGCGCCGCGCCCTGCCCCGGGCCGGCCACGTCGATTTCGTGCCGGTGCAGGGCGATGCCCAGCGCCTGCCGTTTGCCGATGCCTCGTTCGACAGCGCCGTGCTCCACCTGATTCTGGCTGTCGTACCGCAACCGGCCCATTGCTTCGCGGAAATCGAGCGGGTGGTGAAACCCGGTGGGCAGGTCCTCGTCTTCGACAAGTTCTTGCGTCGTGGGCAATCGGCCATCCTGCGTCGGCTGATCAACCCGCTGGTACGCCGGGTGGCGACCCGGCTCGATGTGGTTTTTGAAGACCTACTCAGCGAAGCGCCCGGCCTCACGCTGGAACACGACCAGCCAGCCTTAGCCGGCGGCTGGTTCCGGATGATCCGGCTCCGGAAACTCTGAACCGGGCGGCTCGTGTTCCGGCTCATCCTTGCCCAGCGCATCTTCGATCCAGGCCAGCATCAGCGTGTAGGTCACGGCTAGCACGACCGGGCCAACAAAGATACCGATCAGGCCGAAGCTCAGCATGCCACCGATGACGCCGGCGAAAATCAGGAGCAGCGGCAGATCGGCACCGCGCTTGATCAACATCGGGCGCAGGAAATTATCGAGGCTACCGACGACGAGGCTCCACACGAGCAGCGCCGTCGCCCAGCCGGTGGCATCCATCCAGAACATCCAGCCGACGGCCGGCAGCAAAATCAGCATCGGCCCGATCTGGGCGATGCACAGCATGAGCATGACGGCCGACAGCAGCGCGGCGAACGGCACGCCGGCCACGGCCAGCCCGATACCGCCGAGCACGGTCTGCACGATGGCAGTGATGCCGACACCGAGTGCCACGCCACGAATCGCCAGACCGGCCAGGATGATCGAATTCTCACCGCGCTCGCCAGCCAACCGGCGGCCGAAACGCCGCGCCATGCGCGCCCCGGTTTCTCCACCGGAATAGAGAATGGCGGCAATCGTCACGACCAGGAGAAACTGGATCAGCATGCCGCCGACACTGCCCACCTGAGCGAGTACCCACTTTCCCGTATCGGCCGCATATGGCGTAACTTTGGCGACCAAACCCGTCGTTCCTGCCGCGTCGAGCTGCACCCATCCGGCGGCAATGCGCTCACCAACCAGCGGTACCGTTTTGACCCAGGTCGGCGGTGGCGGAAGGCCGTTGGCAGCAAACGACTTGCCTGCTGCGGTCAACTGGGCCGAATGGTCAAAAATGGTGTCGATAGCCAGCCATAGCGGCAGAACCAGCAGCAGCAACATGGCCACCGACATGATCGCCACCGCTAGCCCGCGCCGATTGCCCAGGCGCGTTTCGAGCGACCTGAACAGCGGCCAGGTGGCGACCACGATCATCACCGCCCAGACCGTTGCCGCCAGGAATGGCAGCAGCACCCAGAGCGACAGGCCAATTAACCCGAGAATGCAGAGGATGGCCAGCGTGTTGCGGGCGAGGTCCCGGCGGATTTCAGTCATCAGGACCGGTAGTCGGCGTTGATCTTGACGTAATCGTAGGAGAAGTCGCAGGTATAAACATTGGCCTGAGCGGCGCCGCGCCCAAGGTCGACGCGCACCGTGATTTCGGCCTGCGCCATCACACGGGCGCCATCTTCTTCCTTGTAGGCAGCGGCCCGGCCGCCCTGTTCGGCAACCAGCACATCATCCAGCCAGACCTTGACGCCATCGACATCGAGGTCGGTGATACCGGCGTAGCCAACGGCCGCCAGAATCCGGCCAAGATTGGGGTCGGAGGCAAAGAAAGCGGTCTTGACCAGCGGCGAATGGCCAATGGCATAGCCGACCTTGCGGCACTCTTCGATGTCCTTGCCGCCCTGCACGGCGACGGTGATGAACTTGGTCGCGCCTTCGCCGTCGCGGACGATGGCCTGGGCCAGTTCGACGGAAACGGCAATGATCGCCGCCTTGACCTCGGCCCAGCCAGCATCAGTTTCAGCAGCAAAGCTGGCGCCGGACTGGCCGGTGGCGATCATCACGTAGGAATCATTGGTCGACGTATCGCCATCGACGGTGATGCAGTTGAACGAGGCGTCAGCCGCCTCCTTGACGAGCTTTTCGAGCAAAGGCTGGGCGATGCCGGCATCCGTCGCCAGGAAACCGAGCATAGTTGCCATGTTCGGCTTGATCATGCCGGCGCCTTTGGAAATTCCCGAAATGGTCACTTTTTTCCCGTTGACCGTGACAATCCGCGATGCCGCCTTGGCAACGGTGTCGGTGGTCATGATGCTGTGCGCCGCGGCGTGCCAGTTGTCGGCCTTGAGGTCGGCGAACACGGCAGGCAAGCCGGCCTTGATGCGGTCCACCGGCAACAGTTCCAAAATGACGCCGGTCGAGAAGGGCAAGACCTGCCCGGCCGAAATACCGAGCAATTCGCCGACCGCATCGCAGCTTTCCTGCGCCGCCTGACGCCCCGGCTCGCCGGTCCCGGCGTTGGCGATCCCGGTATTGACGACCAACGCACGGATTTCATTCCCCGCAGCCAGATGCTTGCGGCAAATCTGCACCGGCGCCGCGCAGAAACAGTTTTGGGTGAACACGCCGGCGACCGTGCAACCAGCATCGAGCGCCACCAGCGTCAGGTCGCGACGGTTTTTCTTGCGGATTTCGGCCTCGGCAACACCGAGACGAACCCCGGCGACCGGGAAAAGTTGATCGGCGGCAGGGGTGGCGTAATTGACTGGCATTCTCATGGCTCCAAAAGCATCAAGGCACCTCGCGGGTGCCTTGGGGGAATCAGCAAAAATCAGGACAGCTTTCCGTGGCAGTGCTTGTATTTCTTGCCCGATCCGCAGGGGCAGGGATCGTTGCGCCCAACCTTCGGCCCGGTGTCGGCCGGCTGTTGTGGCGGCGCCTCGTCCGCATCGCCCAACGCCTCGTCAAACCCGGCGTGCTGGTACTGGACATTCTGCACATCGGCGTGCGGGGCGGTTTCCTCAACATCTTCCGGCGAGCGAATCTGCACGGTGAAGACGATGCGGGTCACTTCCTTGCGCACGAGGTCGAGCAAGCCTTCGAACAGCTCGAAAGCTTCGCGCTTGTACTCCTGCTTCGGGTTCTTCTGGGCGTAACCGCGCAGATGGATACCCTGACGCAGATGGTCGAGTGCGGCCAGATGCTCGCGCCAGTGGCTGTCGAGGCTCTGCAACATGACATTGCGCTCGAACTGCTGGAAGTTGGTCGCGCCGACTAGTTCGACCTTGGCCCGATAAGCTTCGTCAGCTTCCTTGGTGATACGGGCCAGGATTTCCTCGTCCGACAGCGTCGGCTCATCCTTGAACCACTGGGCAACCGCGGCATTGATCTGCAGTTCGGTGGCCAAGGCTTGCTCGAGGCCTTCCATGTCCCACTGTTCTTCGACCGACTCGGCCGGAACGTAGGTACGGAAGACATCGGCGATGACGCTCTGGCGCATAGCGGTGATGGTCTCGGAAATATCGTCCGTTTCCAGCAGCTCATTGCGCTGCTGGTAGATCACCTTGCGCTGGTCGTTGGAGACGTCGTCGTATTCGAGCAATTGCTTGCGGATGTCGAAGTTGCGGGCTTCGACCTTGCGCTGTGCGGATTCCAGCGAGCGGGTGACGAGCGGATGCTCGATCGCCTCGCCTTCCGGCATTTTCAGCTTGTCCATGATGGCGCGCAGGCGCTCGCCGGCGAAGATGCGCAAAAGTGGATCGTCGAGCGACAGGTAGAAGCGCGACGAACCGGCATCGCCCTGACGACCGGCCCGGCCACGCAACTGGTTGTCAATGCGTCGCGACTCGTGACGCTCGGAGCCGATGATGTGCAGGCCACCGGCGGCGAGCACGGCGTTATGCACATCCTGCCACTCGGCCTTCATCGCGGCGACTTTCTCCTCACGCTCGGCTGCCGGCAACGACTCATCGTCGCGAATGGCGGCCAGCGGCTTCTCGATATTGCCGCCGAGCACGATGTCGGTACCGCGACCGGCCATGTTGGTGGCGATGGTCACCATCCCCGGTCGACCGGCCTGGACGACGATTTCCGCTTCGCGGGCATGCTGCTTGGCATTGAGGACCTGATGCGCCAGATTTTCCTTGTCGAGCAAGCCGGAGAGCAGCTCCGATGCCTCGATTGAGGTCGTGCCGACCAGCACCGGCTGGCCGCGCTTGGCGCAATCCTTGATGTCGGCGATGATCGCCGTGTGCTTCTCGTCGGCGGTCTTGTAGACCAGGTCATTCATGTCCTTGCGGACCATCGGCCGATGCGTCGGGATAACGACCGTTTCCAGACCGTAGATCTGGTGGAATTCGTAAGCTTCGGTATCGGCCGTGCCGGTCATGCCGGCCAGCTTGTTATACATCCGGAAGTAGTTCTGGAAGGTGATCGAAGCCAGCGTCTGGTTCTCGGCCTGGATCTGCACGCCTTCCTTGGCCTCGACGGCCTGATGCAGACCATCGGACCAGCGCCGCCCAACCATCAGACGACCGGTAAATTCGTCGACGATGATGACTTCACCGTTCTGCACAACATAGTGCTGATCCTTGTGAAACAGCGTCATGCCGCGCAGGGCGGCGTTCAGGTGATGCATCAGCGTAATGTTGGCGGCATCGTAAAGACTGGTGCCATCGGCCAGCAGGCCATACTCGGCGAGCAACTGCTCGGCATGTTCGTAGCCGGCTTCCGACAGATGAACCTGGTGGCCCTTTTCGTCGACCCAGTAGTCACCCTCGCCGTTTTCTTCCATCGCCCGCGTCAGGTTGGGAACGACGTCCTTCATGCGCAGGTAAAGATCCGTCTGGTCTTCGGCTTGGCCGGAAATAATCAGCGGCGTGCGGGCTTCATCGATCAGGATCGAGTCCACTTCGTCGACGATGGCGAAATTCAGCGTCCTTTGCACGCGCTCGCCGGCCGTATAGACCATGTTGTCGCGCAGGTAATCGAAGCCGAATTCGTTGTTGGTACCGTAGGTGATGTCAGCCGCGTAGGCAGCCTGCTTGGCTTCGTGATCCATCTGCGACAGGTTGACGCCCACGGTCAACCCGAGAAAACGGTGTAAACGCCCCATCCAGTCCGAATCGCGGGTTGCCAGGTAGTCGTTCACCGTAATGACATGGACGCCCTTGCCGGAAATGGCGTTGAGATAAGCCGGCAGCGTACCGACCAGCGTTTTGCCTTCACCGGTCCGCATTTCGGCGATCTTTCCGTCATGCAGAACCATGCCGCCAATCATCTGGACGTCAAAATGGCGCATGCCGAGGGCGCGGACACCAGCTTCGCGGACCACTGCAAAAGCTTCGGGGAGCAGCGCATCGAGCGATTCGCCATTGGCGTGGCGCTGGCGGAATTCGTCCGTCTTGGCGCGCAAGGCCTCGTCACTGAGCGCCTGCATGGCTGGCTCAAAGGCGTTGATGCGCTTGACTGCCAGAGAATATTGTTTGATCAGCCGGTCGTTGCGGCTGCCGAAAATCTTTTTGAGTAGGCCGGGTATCATCGCGATGGAATTGGGTTGTGCGGCGGGTTTTGCGCAGTGCGGCAAAGCGACGATTCTAACACGCCCCCTTGGCCCGATGATGGCGACCTAAATCAAGGGAAGTCGTCTCAGCTTAACGGCGCTTGACCAGCGCGTATTCATCGCCCTGCTTGAGGAAATTCGCCGGATTCTGGGCTACGCCGAGCATGCGCACCTCAAAATGCAAATGCGACCCGGTCGACCGACCGGTAGTACCAACGGCGCCGATCTGACTACCTCGCTTGATCAGGCTGCCAGCCTGAACATCCATGCGCGACAAATGAGCGTAGCGGGTGGTCAGCCCCTCGCCATGATCAACCTCGATCAGATTGCCGTATTCAGAATGGAGCGCTGCCGACAACACCACACCGTCAGCCGCAACCACAACTGGCGTACCCGTCTCGGCAGAAAAATCAATGCCTTCGTGCATCGAACGCAGGCCAGCAAACGGATCGCTACGATGACCGAACGGCGAACCCAGGACCGCATCCTTGACCGGCAATATCGTCGGCAACAGGCGATCCCTGACCCGCTTTTCGAGCAGCTTGAATTCCAGGAAAGCCAGATCATCGCTGCGTTCATCCACCGCACCGGCCAGTCGATCAATTTCCCGCTGGAGCTCAATGGCCGACATCGGCGCTGCAATATACGGACCGCCCTGACCTGACTTGGTCACTTCGGCCGCCGCCGGGCGCTTGATACCAACCAACCCGGACATGCGCTCGCCCAATGTGTCGAGCTGCAACACCTTGCCCTGCAACTCGCCCAAGCGGGTCGCCATCAACTGCAGATTGTTGTTGAGATGCTCCCGCGTCTTCCTGGCCTCCTGTTGCTGCATGGATAGCATCAAATCTTCGACCAGCGGCAGGCGCAGGTGAACAGACAACCATGAGAACAATGCCGAAGTCGAAAAGACCAGGGCAAAAAAGACGAACAGCGCGGCCAACACATGGCGAGGCATAATGGTGATTGTTCTCGCTGCCTTGAGGTGGCGCGAAACCAGAATAATCTGCATGGAACCTCCAATGTACAAAGGGCCTGAGCACTATCTCGACAAGGACGCCGCCGCCGGCAGGGTCATGGCCCACGCCCGGTTGCTGCTCAAGCTCTCGCGTCGCTTCGAAGCGGTCGCCCCGGTAGGGCTGCGCCACTCGGCTCACGTTGCCAATTACAAGTTGGGGACAATCATTATCCACGCCGATAACGGCGCGGTCGCTGCCAAGATTCGCCAGTTAAGTCAGCGCTTGAGCAACGAATTATCAAAAGGCGGGGCGGAGTGTAGCGGCATCGAGGTAAAAGTACAACCCCGCCAAATTCCTTCCCAATCAATGAGTTACACGCAAAAGCCGCTCTCCGACAAGGCAATCGGGATGTTGCAGGCAACCACTGACAAGCTACCGGAAGGGCCGCTCCGCAAGGCGCTGGACAATCTTCTGAAGCGTGCCGCTAGAGCGGAATAGTCGCCAGGCGCTCAATGAACATGAGGGCAAAAACGACCAGCGCGAAAACGATGCCGTATTTAAGCAGACGGCCACTCAAGCTCAGGTAATAGCGATTACCGGTAAATGTGTAGATCAGCAGGCTGGCACCAATGCCGATTACTAGGATGGCCGCCAGCAGACGTAGCAGCCACATGGCCGTTTAGGCGGCCGCTTGAGCGAGCCAGCGGGTGACGCCACTCGGCGCGTGCGCGGCTTCTTCGAAGGTGGCGATTGCCCAGCAGTCCTGGTGTTCGAGCAGGGCACGGGCCAACTGGTTGTTCATGGCATGACCGCCCTTGTGCGACGAATAGGCGGCGAGTAGCGGATGGCCAAGCAGGTAGAGATCGCCAATGGCGTCGAGAATCTTGTGTTTGACGAACTCGTCGCCGTAACGCAGGCCGTCCTGATTAAGGACGCGGAATTCGTCGAGCACGATGGCGTTTTCGAGGCCGCCGCCAAGGGCGAGGCCGTTTTCACGCAGGTATTCAACTTCCTGCATGAAGCCAAAGGTCCGGGCGCGCGAGATTTCGCGGGTGTAGGACTGCTCGGCGAAATCGATTTCAGCCTTCTGGGCCGACTTGTCGATGGCCGGATGATTGAAAACGATGGAAAAGGTCAGACGATAACCGTCGTAAGGCTCGAAGCGCGCCCACTTGTCGCCGTCACGCACTTCGATCGGCTGGGTAACGCGAATAAATTTCTTGGCCGCGTTCTGTTCCTCGATGCCAGCGGACTGGATCAGGAAAACGAACGGTGCAGCCGACCCGTCGAGGATGGGCACTTCCGGCGCATCCAGATCAACCCAGGCGTTGTCAATGCCAAGGCCGGCGAGGGCCGACATCAGGTGTTCGATGGTACCAACCTTGACCCCGTCCTTTTCCAGACAGGAGCACATGCGCGTATCGCCGACCATGAAAGCCGTGGCGGGAATATCGAGCGGCTCGGGCAGGTCGACGCGACGAAAGACGATGCCGGTATCCGGAGCGGCCGGGCGCAGGGTCAAGTTGACCTTGACGCCACCGTGCAGGCCAACGCCGGAGGCGCGGATGACGGTCTTCAACGTGCGTTGCTTGAGCATGCTAAGTACTTGAATGATTGGGGAAGGTGGCGGATTGTAACACAAGCCGCCACCACCCTTTTTCAGAGAGAGTTTTTGTTACCTCAATCCGCCTGCTTACGCAGGAAAGCCGGAATGTCGTAACGATCGACACCGCTGTTGGCCAATGCCTCGACGGTCACATTGCGTTTGCGGACGACGGCCGGGACATCGGCCATCTGGTTGTAGTCAATGGCCGGACCGTTCGAGAAGGCGACGGCATCGCTGGTACCAGTCGCCTGAACGAGAACCGGCTGGGTGAATACTTCCGGCTGGCGGGCACGGGCCGCGGCAACCTGGCCGAGGCCGGTGGCGACGACGGTGACGCGCAGGGCATCGCCCATCAGCTCGTCATAAACGGCGCCGAAAATGATGTGGGCATCGTCGGCGGCAAAGGCCTTGACGGTGTTCATCACTTCGTTGACTTCCTTCATCTTGAGGCCGCCCTTGGCCGCCGTGATGTTGACCAGCACGCCACGGGCGCCGGACAGGTTGATGCCTTCGAGCAGCGGCGAGGCAACGGCCTGCTCGGCGGCGATGCGGGCGCGATCAACCCCGGCAGCGGCGGAAGAGCCCATCATGGCGCGGCCCATTTCACCCATGACGGTGCGCACGTCTTCGAAGTCGACGTTGACCAGACCCGGATAGGTAATGATTTCAGCGATACCGCCAACGGCATTTTTCAGCACGTCGTCGGCGGCGCGGAAGCAATCGTCGACATCGGCGTCATCGCCCATGACTTCCATGAGCTTGTCATTGAGGATGACGATCAGCGAATCGACATGCTTGGAGAATTCGGCGATGCCGGCTTCAGCCGACTTCATGCGCTTGTTGCCTTCGAAGCTGAACGGCTTGGTGACCACACCAACGGTCAGGATACCCATTTCGCGGGCGATTTCGGCGACGACCGGCGCTGCGCCGGTACCCGTGCCACCGCCCATGCCAGCGGTGATGAAGGCCATGTGGGCGCCTTCCAGCGAGGCGCGAATTTCTTCACGATGCGCATCGGCGGCGGCCTGGCCGGCTTCCGGCTTGGCGCCGGCACCGAGGCCGGTCTTGCCGAGCGACAGCTTGCTCGATGCGGCATTGCGGCTGAGCGCCTGGGCGTCGGTGTTGGCGGCGATGAATTCAACGCCGCTGACGCCTTCGCGAATCATGTGCTCGATGGCATTGCCACCCGCGCCACCCACGCCGAATACCTTGATGATGGTACCGGCATCTTCGTCTTTCTCGATGATCTCAAACATGATGACTACCTCCTCTGAAAAAACTGTTCAACAACAAATCAAAAATTCTTGGCAAACCACGACTTCATGCCGTCAAAGACATCCTTGAAGCCCTGCTTTTCCTGGATCTTCTGGCCACGCTTGCGCTGCGCCTGGGCTTCGAGCAGCAGGCCGTAAGCCGTCGAGAAGCGTGGGCTCTGCACGACATCGGCCAGGCTGCCGGTGTATTTCGGGTTGCCGAGGCGGACCGGCATGTGGAAGATTTCCTCGCCCAGCTCGACCATGCCCGGCATGACGCTGGCGCCGCCGGTCAGCACGATGCCGGAGGAGAGCACTTCCTCGAAGCCGGCGCGGCGCAGTTCGTTCTGGATCAATTCGTAGAGTTCCTCGACGCGCGGCTGGATGACGTCGGCCAGGGCGCGGCGCGACAGCTTGCGGCTCGGCCGGTCGTCGACGCCGGCAACGTCGAGGTTCTCGCTGATGTCGGCCAGCTGCGACAGGGCGCAGCCGTACTTGCACTTGATGTCCTCGGCCTCGCGGGTCGGCGTGCGCAGCGCCATGGCGATGTCGTTGGTGACCTGGTCGCCGGCGATCGGAATGACCGAGGTATGGCGGATGGCGCCCTGCGTCCACACGGCGATGTCGGTCGTGCCGCCGCCGATGTCGATCAGGCAGACGCCGAGATCTTTTTCGTCCTCGGAGAGCACGGCGTAGCTGGAGGCCAGCGGCTGCAGCACGAGGTCATTAACCTCCAGACCGCAACGCCGCACGCATTTGACGATGTTCTGGGCCGCCGAAACGGCGCCAGTGACGATGTGGGTCTTCACTTCCAGGCGCATGCCGCTCATGCCGATCGGCTCGCGGATGCCGTCCTGGCCGTCGATGACGAATTCCTGGGTGAGGATGTGGAGGATTTCCTGATCGGCCGGAATGGGCATCGCCTTGGCCGTTTCGATGACGCGTTCGACGTCGCTGGTGGTGACTTCCTTGTCCTTGATCGCCACCATGCCGTTCGAGTTGAAGCTCTTGATGTGGCTGCCGGCGATGCCGGTGTACACGTTGGTCACCTTGCAGTCGGCCATCAG
>NZ_JAVHPH010000335.1:0-2349 GCF_036170495.1 Azonexus sp. | reverse complement strand
TGGCCCGGCCGGATACCGGCGGCGTCATCGACCCCGATGCCGGCGTGATCGACATGCTGGCGCCCGATCTGGTCATCTTTTCCGAATGGACGCCTGCCGGCGCCAGCGCGTTGCGCGTCGGTGGCTTTCGCGGCATGGCCGGGGTCGAGGCGATGTTGCGCGACATCGGCCGGGCTGCCGGTGTCGCCGACATCGACCGTCGCGTCGACAAATTCGCCGCCGACTGGCGTGCTGCGGCGTTGGTCGACAGCCGCCAGCGCCGCGTGCTGATTCTCTCGGCCTGCAGCGCTGCGCCGTATTCTTTCGGACGGGGAACGACGCTGCACGAAGTCTTTTCCGCCGCCGGCTTCGCGGTCGTGGCCGACCACGACAGCATCCGCAACTTCAAGCCGGACACCCCGGATGGCGACGTCGCCGCCTGGATAGGCCGGCGCCAACCGGATCTGATCTTTGCCCTGCAAAGCCGGCGCGGCGAAAGCTGCAACCCGGCGATCGCCAAGCCGGGCATCCCCATCCTGCCGCTGACCGGCGAGTACTTCACCCATCCCGGCCCCGATCTGCTCAAGGGCCTCGAAGAGCTGCGGCAAACGATGGCCGCCTTCGGCGCCTGACCACCCTTTTCACGAGAAACCAACATGAACGCAGCTTTTCGCTTCGACGACTGGGATACCCCCGCAGTTCTTCTCCCCCTTCAAGGGGGAGGTCGGGAGGGGGATGGGTCCAATCTTCCCGTCGACCACGAACCCATCCCCACCCCAACCGGAGGGCTGGCCTTGCATGGCCAGCCCGTTCAGGCGGCGCAGAGCAGTGCTCTGCGAAACCCCGCCTTCACCCCCTTGTCCCAAGGGATACCCTCCCTGCGGGAGATAAAGGAGAGGGAGTCCCTGGCCCCAACCAACGCCGCCGACAAGCGCATCGTCAACGGCAAGGCCGACATCAACCAGCTCGCCCCGTTCAAGTATCCGTGGGCCTGGGAATTCTTCCTGAAAGCCAACCGCAACCACTGGACGCCGCTCGAAATCGGCATGGCGCAGGACGTGCACGATTATCAGCACAAGCTCTCGCCAGCCGAGCGCCACGTTTTCGAAAACGTCCTGGCCTACCTGACCACCTCCGACATCCTGGCCATGCGCAACATCGGCCTGGCCGTCATGGAAAAGATGAGCGCGCCCGAATTGCAGATCTACCAGGCTCGCCAGGTCTACGAAGAAGCGCTGCACACCTGGACCTACCAGCACTGCATCGAAAGCCTCGGTCTCGACCAGCAGGAGATCTACAACCGCTACCGCGTCGTGCCGGAAATCCACGGCAAGATCGCGCTCGCCAATCGCCGGTTGGAGCGGGTCATGCGCGCCGATTTCGACCTCACCGACCGTGCCAACCTGCACGAATTCGCGCTGTCCTACTTCTTCTTCGCCGTGATCTTCGAAGGCTGCTGGTTCTACAACGGCTTCACCCCGGTCTTCGCGCTGCAACGGCGCGGCCTCATGAAAGGCGCCGCCGAGCAGCTGCAATACATCATGCGCGACGAGGTGCTGCACTGCGCCTTTGGCATCCGCGTCATCCGCGAACTATTGATCGAGGAAAACCTGACGCTCGACCCGGCCGCCCTGCGCCAACTGTGGGACGAAGCCGAGGCGGCCGAAACCGCCTACGCCGGCTACATCCTGCGCGAGCCGATCCTCGGCTACAACGCCGAACTGCACGTCGCCCAGTTCCGCTTCATCGCCAACCGCCGGGCCCGTCAGGTCGGCGTCACCGAGCCTTTCCCCGGTGCCGAAAACGTCCTGCCCTGGCTCGACGAGCAGGCCAATCTGCGCAAGGAGAAGAACTTCTTCGAAACCCGTGTCACCGAGTACCAGACGGGCGGGGCGCTGGCCTGGGAGTGAGCCCCGCGCCGCGCAGCTTGGCCTACGCCAAAGCATGAAGGCCAAGCACAGCACCCAGTCGCTGGTTATCGGCGTCATCGGAGACCCCTCGACAATGAAATCCATCCTGATTATGGTGAGGCCAGCCATGAGCGGACCCCGGCCTGCCACGATGTTTCGAAAGCCCCGGCAATTTAACGAAAGGATGTTTGATGACCGCAACCGCCCTGATGCCTCGCCACCCTGTTCCCGCGCTCAATGTGGCGCTAACCGACGGCAGCCGTTTCGTCCTCGGCGCCGCGCCGGGAGAGCGCTTTGACCTGGTGGTTTTCTATCGTGGCCTGCATTGCCCGCTATGCGCCAAGTACCTGCTGGAACTGGAACGCCTGGTGCCCGACTTCGAAAAACGTGGCGTGCAGGTCGTCGCCATCAGCAGCGACGATGGCGAACGCGCCCAGGCCATGGCCGATAAGGTGAAGGC
>NZ_JAVHPH010000334.1:0-11996 GCF_036170495.1 Azonexus sp. | reverse complement strand
CCAGTCTTGGGCCCAACTCCGTATTCCGCATGACAGGCGGCCAGAGTATCGATACTGGCAACATTCCACCGCTGACCGGCGATTTTAGCCAGACCGGCCCGGGCACCATTGATACCGACGAGGTTGATCCGGTTGCTGAGGCTGATGTGTACATGGCCTATGGTCGCGATACCCAGGCTGAGGAAATCCTCCTCGAGGCCTTGCAGAAAGATCCCCAGCGCACGGCTATTCACGCAAAACTGCTTGAGATCTACGCCAATCGTCACAGCGTGAAGCAATTTGAAACGCTGGCCGGTGAACTGTATGCGCAGACGGCGGGTGTCGGTCCAGATTGGGCGAAGGTTGCCGTACTTGGCTTGGGTCTTGATCCAAACAACCCGCTGTATTCCGCATCGCATGCCCAGTCTGCGCCGGAAGCGCCTGTCGCGCCTGAAGCGCTGACCGCCGATGCACCGGTTGATATTCCTGTCGAGCCGCCGGTCCCGATGCCCGAGGCTCTGGTCAGTTTGCCTGAGGCGGACCAGGAGCCTGAAGTCGAGGTCACCCCCTCGTCGCTCGATCTTTCCGATGGATTCGAGCAGGATACGCTGGTTCTTCCGAAGGAATCCGAGTCGCAGACAGAGGGCGAGTCTGCCGCCGAGACCATGGACCTCGGGCCGGATGCAATGACCCTTGACTTCGATCTGGGCGCCGAAACTATTGCCCCCGACATGACGAGCCAATCGGACAAGGGGGCCGACGCTGAGCCTTATACCGATACGGTGGTTTCTGTCGATGATTCCGATGCGCTCGATTTCGATTTGGGTGGCGAGGTAGCGCCTGTTGTCGTGGCGACTGAGGCTGCTCCGCCTGAGATGTTGGATAGTGCAGGTTTGGATCTTGATTTTGGCGATGCTGAGAAAGCCTTGATGGAGGAGCCTGTTGCGGCTTCTTCGCCTGATTTTTCACCGGACGGTACCCTGGTGATGCCATCGGCGGTTGCCGAAATGGCTGAGGAGATTGATGTTGGCCTGGGAACCTGGGTGGGCGGAGAGGAACTGCCCGAGGCGCTCCGTGAAGAAGTTTTGCCCCCCGAAGAGCCGCCGGTGCTCGCGTTTGGCCAGGATGCAGATATGAGCAAGACCGTGGTCAACCAAATGGTCAGCACGGATACGCTGATTGATTCCAATATCCTGAATTTTGGTAGTGATGATGACAACGCCAAGTTGTCTGATACCGTGGTTAACACGGGTGTTGTTGATACCGACTCGCTGGAATTTGATGTCAAGCTAACTGATTCGATGTTCCTTGGCCAGCCGATGGGAACTCAGGAGTTTGATATCGGTTCGATCAATCTTGACCTTTCCGAGCCGCCAAAGGCCGCGCCAGCGGCGCCGGCCGAGGTGCGTGCCGAGCCGGCAGAAGCGCCCCCGCTTGATGCACCGACGGCTGGTGAGACGGTTTCGGAGGCGGCGGCAGTGCACAACGAGCATTGGGAAGAAGTGAATACCAAGCTCGATCTGGCCAAGGCCTATGAAGAGATGGGTGACCTTGAAGGGGCTCGCGAACTGCTCCAGGAGGTGGTCGGTGAAGGTTCGGTTGATCTGGTTGAACAGGCTCGCACGATACTCGACCGCATAGGCGGGTAGAATTCAGGCTTGTGATTGGCAGATGGCCCCGCAAGGGGCCATGTGCATTTTGGGAGTCCGCTTTTGCATCCGTCTTGCGCATTGATCATCTGGTTAGCTGCGGTTATCGGCGTCCAGTTCGTCGGCTATGTTGCTCTGCTCCTGCTCATTGTCGGTGCCTTGCTGCTGACGCCGGCCCTGGCTGGCCGTTGGTCGGCTTACATCTGGCGGGCCCGGTGGTTGTTGCTGACCCTCTGGTTGATTCTGGCCTACAACACGCCAGGCGAGGCATTGCACGACATGGCCTGGGCGCCAACATTCGAAGGCATGGCTGAAGCCAATCTGCAGGCCGCCCGCCTGGTGACGATGCTGGCTTGTCTGGCCTGGTTGTTTATGCGCCTCGGCCACGAAGGGATGATCGCCGGCCTGTGGGGTGTGCTGCAGCCGGTTCGGGTACTTGGTTTTGATGTCGAGCGGGTTGTTGTCCGTCTGTCTCTGGTTCTTGAAAATCTTCAGGAGCCGCCGGAAAAAGGCGCCTGGAAGCAGGTGCTGGCTACCCAGCCGGCGGTTTCTTCCGGGCAGGAAGTGCTGCATCTGAGCCTGGTGCCGTGGAGGTTGCGCGATACCTTGCTGGTGGCCGCCTCCGGCCTTGGTTTGATGGGAGCGGCATGGTGGTGAGAATTGCCTTGGGTGTTGAATATTGCGGTACTGCCTTTCATGGCTGGCAAAGTCAGGCCGGCGGTGGCACGGTGCAGGATGCGCTGGAATCCGCGCTGCGCGAAATTGCCGGAATGTCAGTAGGTGTCATGTGTGCCGGGCGAACCGATGCCGGGGTGCATGCCAGCCATCAGGTCGCCCATTTCGACGCGCCGGTCGACCGGCCGCTGACGGCCTGGGTGCGTGGCGTCAATTCGAATTTGCCCGAAGGCGTCGCCGTGCGCTGGGCGCAGGCGGTGGGTGACGAGTTTCATGCGCGCTTCAGCGCCCGGGGGCGGCGCTACCGTTATCTCTTGCTCAACCGGCCGCAGAGACCGGGTTTGTGGGCGGGGCGGGTCGGCTGGTTTCATGGCGCGCTCGAACTGGCCGCGATGCAGGATGCCTGCGGTCGACTCCTCGGTGTGCACGATTTTTCGGCTTTTCGTGCTGCCGGTTGCCAAGCCAAGTCGCCGATCAAGACGCTGACACGCGCCGACGTCCGGCAGTGCGGCAATATGTTTGTCTTCGATTTCGAGGCGAGCGCCTTCCTGCATCACATGGTGCGCAATCTGGTCGGTACGCTGGTTCATATCGGCAAGGGGGTGCAGTCGCCGGGCTGGGTCGATGAGCTACTCCTGATGCAGGACCGCACCCTCGCGGCGCCGACTTTTTCACCGGATGGCCTGTATTTTCGCGGCCCGATCTATGAACCGCACTGGAGGTTGCCCAATCCGGATGACGATTTTCTTGATGGTTTGCTCAAGTGACGGCGCCGGCGGCGCTGATTTCAATTTTGGTCGTTTTTTCCGGTTGACCGTAGGAATGAAAAATTCATGAAAACACGGATCAAAATCTGTGGCCTAAGCCGCGAAGAGGACGTCGACGCAGCCGTTGCGGCCGGTGCCGATGCCATCGGCTTCGTCTTCTACCCGCCTAGCCCGCGTTACGTCACGCCGCAACGCGCGGCGGAGTTGGTCAAGCGGATTCCGCCTTTCGTCGACGTTGTCGGTCTCTTTGTTAACGAAGCGCCGGAAGTTGTCCGCGCCGCCTGCGAAGCCTTGCCCATCAACGTCCTGCAGTTTCATGGCGACGAGGACGCGGCCTATTGCCGGCAGTTCGCCCGGCCCTATCTGCGGGCGGCAAGGGTGAGGCCGGGGCTTGATCTGGTAGAATTCGCCGGCTCGTTTCCCGACGCCCGGGGTCTGTTGCTGGATGCCTTTGTCGAGGGCTACGGCGGCGGCGGCCAGGTCTTTGACTGGACGCTGATTCCGCCGACCCTCCCGGCATTTTTGGTGCTCTCCGGCGGGTTGACCGCAGCCAATGTCGGCGATGCCGTACGGCGCGTGCGGCCGGTTGCCGTCGATGTCTCGTCTGGTGTCGAAGCGAGCAAGGGAATCAAGGATCACTCGAAAATCGCTGCCTTCGTGGCGGCCGTACGGAAAGCCGATGAGTCAATATAACTTCCCCGACGCCAAGGGCCATTTCGGCCCTTACGGTGGCGTCTTCGTGGCCGAGACGCTGTTTGGCGCGCTCGATGAACTGAAGGAAGCCTACGCCGCAGCGCAGGCCGATCCGGCCTTCCGCGCCGAATACGAATACGAGCTGAAACATTTTGTCGGCCGTCCGTCGCCGATCTACCACGCCAGGCGCTGGTCAGAAATGCTCGGCGGCGCCCAGATCTATCTGAAACGCGAAGATCTTAATCACACCGGCGCTCACAAAATTAACAACTGCATCGGCCAGGCCATGCTCGCCAAACGCATGGGTAAACCGCGCGTCATCGCTGAAACCGGCGCCGGCCAGCACGGTGTGGCGACGGCGACCGTTGCTGCCCGCTACGGCATGGAATGCGTGGTGTACATGGGGAGTGAGGACGTCAAGCGCCAAGCCGCCAACGTCTATCGCATGAAGCTGCTCGGCGCCACCGTGGTGCCGGTCGAATCCGGCTCGAAGACGCTCAAGGATGCGCTCAACGAAGCGATGCGCGACTGGGTGACCAACATCCACAACACCTTCTACATCATCGGCACGGTCGCTGGCCCGCATCCGTACCCGATGCTGGTCCGTGATTTCCAGAAAATCATCGGTGAAGAATGCCTGGTCCAGATGCCGGAAATGACCGGTCGTCAGCCCGATGCTGTGATCGCGGCGGTGGGTGGCGGTTCCAACGCCATGGGCATTTTCTATCCCTACATCGATGTCGAGGGCGTTCGCCTGATCGGCGTCGAAGCCGCCGGTGACGGCATGGAAACCGGCCGCCACTCGGCTTCGCTGACCGCCGGCGTACCCGGCGTGCTGCATGGCAACCGTACTTACCTGCTGCAGGACGAAGACGGCCAGATCATCGAGACCCATTCCATTTCGGCTGGTCTCGACTACCCCGGCGTTGGCCCGGAACACGCCTGGCTCAAGGATATTGGTCGGGCCGAATACCAGCCGATCGATGACCGCGAAGCGCTGGCGGCTTTCCACACCCTGTGCCGCATCGAAGGCATCATCCCGGCGCTCGAATCGAGTCATGCGCTGGCTTACGCCGCCAAACTGGCGCCGACGTTGCCGAAGGACAAGATTCTGCTGGTCAACCTCTCCGGTCGGGGTGACAAGGACATGCACACCGTGGCCGAAAAGTCGGGGATCGTATTTTGATGCCCCCTAACTCATTTCATTCGTTGCCCCCCGAGGGGGCGTTAGCCTCCCTTGCGGCGGCCCTGCGGGAGTCCATCTGATGTCACGCATAAAGACCGCTTTTGACCGACTCAACGCCGAAGGCCGCAAGGCGCTGATTCCCTTCATCACCGCTGGTGATCCGGATGCCGCGCTAACCCTGCCGCTCATGCACACGCTGGTCGAAGCCGGGGCCGATGTCATCGAACTCGGCGTGCCGTTCTCCGACCCGATGGCCGACGGCCCGACCATCCAGCGCGCCTCAGAACGTGCCCTGGCCAAGGGCATGACGCTGCGCAAGGTGCTGCAACTGGTCGTCGATTTCCGCCAGACCGACGACAAAACGCCGGTTGTCCTGATGGGATACGCCAACCCGATCGAGGCCATGGGCCTCGACAAGTTTGCCGCTGCCGCCGCCCAGGCTGGCGTCGATGGCGTGCTGGTCGTCGATTACCCGCCGGAAGAGGCCGTCAACTTCGGTGCCGCGATGAAGGCGCACGGCATGGATCCGATCTTCCTGCTGGCCCCGACCTCGACCGCCGAGCGCATCGCCCAGGTGGCCGAAATCGCCAGTGGTTACGTCTATTACGTCTCGCTGGCCGGGGTGACCGGCTCCGGCGCACTCAACGTCGAGGCGGTGGCCGAGCGTCTGCCGCTGATCCGCGACAAGACCGGCTTGCCGGTCGGTGTCGGTTTTGGCATTCGTGATGCGTCGACCGCAGCACGCATTGCCGCTATCGCCGATGCCGTTGTCGTCGGCAGCCGGATTATCGAAGAAATTGAAAAATCAACCGCAGAAACTGCCTGCGCCAATGTGAAAACCTTGGTTACCGACATTCGTCGCGGTGTGGATGAGGTAAAAAAATGAGCTGGCTGACCAAACTGCTGCCCCCCAAGATCAAGCGCGAGCAAGGCGCCCAGCGTCGCGGCAACCTGCCCGAAGGCCTGTGGAGCAAGTGCCCGTCCTGCGAAGCCGTGCTCTACGCGACCGACCTTGAAAACAACCTGCAGGTTTGCCCCAAGTGCGCTCACCACAACCGTCTGAATGCCCGCCAGCGCCTTGATCTCCTGCTCGATGCCGAAGGCCGTTTCGAGATCGGCGCCGAGGTCTTGCCAGTCGACAGCCTGAAATTCAAGGACTCCAAGAAATATCCTGATCGCCTCATGGATGCCAACGAATCGAGCGGTGAAAGCGATTCGCTGGTCGTCCTGCAAGGTGCCATCAAGACCATCCCGGTTGTCGCCGCCGCTTTCGAGTTCGACTTCATGGGTGGTTCGATGGGTTCGGTGCTTGGTGAACGTTTTGTGCGCGGCGTTCAGGCGGCAATCGAACAAACATCGCCCTTCATCTGCATCACCGCTTCCGGTGGCGCCCGCATGCAGGAAGGGCTGTTCTCACTGATGCAGATGGCCAAAACGACGGCTTCGCTGACCAAACTCTCCGAAGCCGGTCTGCCCTTCATCTCCATTCTGACTGACCCGACCATGGGCGGTGTTTCGGCCTCCTTCGCCTTCGTTGGTGACGTCGTCATTGCCGAGCCCAAGGCGCTGATCGGTTTCGCCGGCCCACGCGTCATCGAGCAGACCGTCCGTGAAACGTTGCCGGAAGGCTTCCAACGTTCCGAGCTCATCATGGAAAAGGGCGCCATCGACATGATCGTCGACCGTCGCGAACTGCGTGACCAGGTCGCCCGCGTAGTGGCGCTTTTGCTCAAGCTGCCGGTGGCAGCTTGAGCGAGTTGTTAGTCGTTGGTTGCTCGCTGTTAGCGAGCAACCAGCGGCTAACGACCAGCAATTAGCAACTAATGACTAAAAACGACTGGCTGACCCATCTCGAAGGCCTGCATCCGAAAGGTCAGGCCGGCATCGAGCTGGGCCTCGACCGGATTCGCCTGGTCAAGGATGCCCTGGGGCAGGGGCAGCATTGTCCAGTCATCATCGTCGGTGGCACCAACGGCAAGGGCTCGACCTGTGCCTATCTCGAAAACATCATCGACCGCGCCGGCTACAAGGTTGGCTGCTACACCTCACCGCACCTCATCGCCTACAACGAGCGAGTGCGCCTGAACGGTCGGTCGGTGAGCGACGAAGCCTTGTGCGCCGCCTTCGCTCGCGTCGAAGACGCACGGCTCAAGGCCGGCAACGTTGCGCTGACCTATTTCGAATTCGGTACGCTGGCCGCCTGGGAAGTTTTTGCCGAAGCCGGCGTTGAAGCCGCCATTCTCGAAGTCGGCCTCGGGGGGCGGCTTGATGCGGTAAACGCCTACGAACCGGATGTTTCCATCGTCACCACCGTGGCCCTTGACCACACCGACTGGCTCGGGCCGGACCGCGAGAGCATTGGCTTCGAAAAAGCCGGCATCTACCGCGCCGGCAAGCCTGCCTTATGTGCCGACCCAAATCCGCCGCGCAGTCTGCTCGATCATGCGGCAGCCATTGGCGCCGATCTGCGCCTGATCGGCGGCGACTTCGGTTTCGAGCGGCCGAGCGCCGAAACCAACGAAAACCGTCTGCAATGGCGCTGGTGGTGCCGCTCCGGTGGCCGGTTGATCAAGCGCGCACTGGCCTACCCGGGCTTGCGTGGCCCGACCCAACTGTACAACGCCGCTGTTGCGCTAGCTGCGCTCGATGTTCTGGGCGACAAGCTGCCGGTAACCATGCAGGCGATCCGTTCCGGGCTCATTGAAACCGAGCTCGCAGGGCGTTTTCAGGTTGTGCCCGGCAAGCCAGCCATCGTGCTTGATGTCGGCCACAATCCGCAGGCCATTCGGGTGCTCGCCGATAATCTGTCGAGCATGGGTTTTTTCGATCGAACCTTTGCCGTACTCGGCATGTTGCGCGACAAGGATATTGTCGGCGCGCTGGCTCCCTTGAAGGGCAAGGTCGATGTCTGGCACCTGGCGACACTGACCGGGCTGCGCGGGGCGAGCGCCGAGGCGCTGGCTGGTATCATCGCCGATACCGGGCTGGGGGGCACCGTGGTTTGCCATGCCTCGCCGCAGCTGGCCATGCACGCGGCCAAGGGAGAGGCCGCCGAAAGTGATAGAATCCTCGCCTTTGGATCCTTCTACACGGTAGCCGGCGCGCTCGAAACGCTTCGGAAAAAGCCCTAGCCATGGACGACAACGACGCCCAGTTGCACCTCAAGAAACGCGCCCGCCGCCGTCTGGTCGGGGCGATTTTCTTCGTATCCGTGGTTGCCGCGGTGTTGCCCATGGTGATGGATCACGAGCCGCGCCAGACTGTTCAGGATGTCGAAATCCGCATTCCGGGGCAGGACGAAAAGCCGTTCGCGCCGAAGTTTGCCGTTGCGCCGGTAGCGAAACCGGCTCCCAAATCTGTCGCTGAAGCGCCAGCCGTGCCGCCTGGGGCAATCCAAGCTGTAGTGGTTGAGCCTCCGGTCAAGCCGACGGTCCGCGTTGTCGAGGTCGCCAAGGATCCCAAGCCGGCCGAGAAGCCAGTCGAAAAGCCGAACACAAAACCGGGGAAAATGCCGGAAAAGCCTGCCGCCAAGGCGCCTGAGAAGACGATAGAAAAGCCCAAGGCCGATGATGCGAAACGAGCTGCGGCGATTCTGGCCGGCCAGCCGGCCGAAGCCAGGCTGGCCGCGAAAAATGGCGAATACCTGGTTCTGATCGGTGCTTTTTCCAACGAGGCGAATGTCAAGAGCCTGAGGGCCAAGCTCGGCGAGGAGGGCATCAAGACCTTCAGCGAGCCCCTCGATACGCCGCAGGGCAAGAAGACCCGTGTTCGCGCCGGCCCCTTTGCCAGTCGTGAAGCCGCCGACAAGGCCCTGGAAAAAATGAAACGGATCAGTATCAGCGGCGTTGTTGCAGTCAAGCCATGACCGGATTTGATTACCTTGCAATAGGGATTGTCAGCGTATCGCTGCTGTTTGGCCTGTGGCGTGGCGTGGTCGGCGAGGTCATTGCGCTGGTTGCCTGGGGGGTCGGGATTTTTGCCGCGATCGAGTTTGGTGCCTCGGTCGGGCACTCGGTCTTTGCCGGTTTGAGCGATCCTGCCTTGCGGACGCTGGCCGGTTGTGTGGTGATCTTTGTCGGCATTCTGGTCTCGATGGCGATGCTGAACATGGTGGTGCGCAGCATGGTCAAAGCTTTGGGTTTGTCGGTGTCGGATCGCATTCTCGGCATGATCTTCGGACTGGCTCGCGGCGTGCTGGTATGCATGGTGCTGGTTGGGTTGGGGGGCATGACTTCCGCGCCGACCCAGCCGTGGTGGCGGAATGCGATGCTGGCAGCACCTCTGGAAACTGTCGTTATGGCAGTTAAGCCTTGGCTGCCTGACGATTTGGCAAAACGAATTCGATTTAGTTAAGCAGGAAATACTATGTGCGGGATTTTGGGTGTAATGGCGACAACGCCGGTCAATCAGCTGCTTTACGACGGCCTGATGGTGCTTCAGCACCGCGGCCAGGATGCGGCCGGGATCGCCACGGCGGAGAACAATACTTTTCACCTGCACAAGGGGCCGGGGCTGGTCCGCGACGTCTTCCGCACGCGCAACATGCGCGCCTTGCCCGGCAACTGCGGTATCGGCCACGTTCGTTACCCGACCGCCGGCTCGGCCTACAACTTCGCCGAAGCGCAACCGTTCTACGTCAATTCGCCGTTCGGCCTCTGTCTTGGTCACAATGGCAACCTGACCAATGCCGAGCAGTTGAAGGGCGAGATGTTCCGCCTCGACCGTCGGCACATCAACACCAATTCCGACTCTGAAGTCCTGCTCAACGTGCTGGCCCATGAGCTGCAGTCGGCGGCACATGGCTACGAGCTCGATGTCGATGCCATTTTCCAGGCCGTTGGCGGCGTCCATCGTCGCTGCCGTGGTGCCTATGCGGTCGTTGTCCTGATCGCCGGCTACGGCCTGCTCGCTTTTCGCGACCCGCATGGTATCCGGCCGCTGGTTTATGGCCAGAACGAAACCCCGGACGGCATGGAGTATCTCGTTTCGTCCGAGTCCGTCGCCCTCGACACGCTGGGTTTCAAGATGGTGCGCGACATTGAGCCCGGTGAGGCGGTTTTCATCGACTTCAACTTCCAGTTCCATAGCCGCCAGTGTGCGCAGCAGCCGATGCACGCGCCGTGCATTTTCGAATACGTTTATCTGGCTCGTCCGGACTCGGTGATCGACGGCGTTTCCGTCTACGAATCCCGTCTGGCCATGGGTGAAAAGCTGGCCGAAAAGGTCAGGAAGAACATTCCGGTCGAAGAAATCGACGTCGTTATCCCGATTCCGGATTCCAGCCGCCCATCGGCCATGCAACTGGCCCAGGTGCTCGGCATCCCGTTCCGCGAAGGCTTCGTCAAGAACCGCTATGTCGGCCGCACCTTCATTATGCCGGGCCAGGCGATGCGCCGGAAATCGGTGCGCCAGAAGCTCAATACCGTTGGCCAGGAATTCAAGGGTAAGCGCGTGCTGCTCGTCGATGACTCCATTGTTCGGGGTACGACCAGTCGCGAGATTGTCGAAATGGCGCGGGCGGCCGGGGCGGTCAAAGTCTATTTCGCTTCGGCTGCGCCACCGGTGCGCTTCCCCAACGTCTATGGCATTGATATGCCGACGCGCGCCGAACTGATCGCCACTGGCCGTACGGATGAGCAAATCGCCACTGAAATCGGGGCCGACGCGCTGGTTTATCAGGATATCGAGGCGCTCAAGGAGTCGATTACCTCGCTGCGTTCCGATCTGACCCTGTTCGATTCTTCCTGTTTCGACGGCTGCTACATCACCGGCGACATCGATGAATATTATCTCGACGCCGTCGAGGGCAAGCGCAGTAGCAAGGGCGCGAAGAGCGACGACGACGGCGATGGCCGGGCCTCGCAGCAACTCGTCCTGCAGCTGGCCGAGGACGCAAGGGATTGAACATGTCTGATTTGCCCGATTACCGTCCGGAAACGCTGGCTGTTCGCGCCGGCCAGCAGCGCAGCCAGTTTGGCGAGCATTCCGAAGCGCTTTACCTGACCTCAAGTTTCGTTTTCAAGAGCGCCGCGCAGGCTGCCAAGCGCTTCTCCGGCGAGGAGGAGGGCAACGTTTACGCCCGCTTCTCGAACCCGACCGTCACCATGTTTGAAGAGCGCCTCGCTGCCCTCGAAGGCGCCGAGGACTGCGTTGCCACGGCGAGCGGCATGGCGGCGATCATGGCCGCCGTCCTGGCCCATCTCAAGCAGGGCGATCACATCGTCGCCTCGAACAGCCTGTTCGGCGCCACGGTGCAGCTTTTCAACAATATCCTGTCGCGCACTGGCATCACGACGACCTTCGTGTCGCAAACCGATCCGGCGGCCTGGGCCGCGGCGATCCGTCCGGAAACCAAGCTGTTTTTCCTCGAAACGCCGTCCAATCCGCTGACCGAAATCGCCGACATCCGGACGCTAGCCGAAATCGCCCACGCCAAGGGCATCCTGGTTGCCGTCGATAACTGTTTCTGCTCGCCCATCCTGCAACGCCCGCTCGACATGGGGGCCGATCTGGTCATCCATTCGGCGACCAAGTTTCTCGACGGACAGGGCCGGGTTCTAGGCGGCGCCGTCTGCGGACCGAAGAAACTGACCGAAGAAGTCTTCAAATACCTGCGCACGGCCGGTCCGACCTTGTCGGCCTTCAATGCCTGGGTGCTGCTCAAGGGCCTCGAAACGCTGAAATTGCGGGTCGAGGCGCAATCGGCCAATGCGGCGCAACTGGCTGCCTGGCTCGAAGCGCATCCGAAAGTGGCGCGCGTTTTCTATCCCGGCCTGCCCTCTCATCCGCAGCACAAACTGGCCAAGACCCAGCAGAAATCGGGTGGCGCCATCGTCGCTTTCGAAGTCAGGGGCGCTCGCGAACAAGCCTGGCAGGTCGTCGATAATTGTCGCCTGCTGTCCATTACCGCCAATCTCGGCGACACCAAAACGACCATCACCCATCCCGCCTCCACCACGCATGGCCGCATTTCCCCGGAAGCCCGGGCCGCGGCCGGCATCAGCGAAGGGCTGCTGCGCATCGCCGTCGGCCTTGAAGCGGTGGAGG
>NZ_JAVHPH010000333.1:0-2375 GCF_036170495.1 Azonexus sp. | reverse complement strand
AGGAACCCGCTTTTCACCTTCAAGGCACGCGGCATCAAGGCTGGCGACAAGGTTTTGGTGGCCTGGACAGACAACCGCGGCGACCAGCGTCAGGACGAAATCACCGTCGCCTGAGCCTTCCCCGCTCAACCAATCGGGACGGCTAGATTACCCGACCGGCCCCTCCCACCGGACGCATAGGGGGGCAGTCGTTCAACGGCTTCCGCCATACTGCTGCGACCACCGGCGCGTCGGGGCTGTTGCCTGAGCCACTGAATGTCCGAGCCAGCACGGGGTGGAAGACTTCCAGCCTTGCTCGATCAACCGATAGGAGTGCACCCCTGCTCGGCACACAAGCAAAGCGGGCAGTCAAACTGCCCGCTCGACCTGCGGCATACCGTTCAGATCACCTTGGAGTATGTCGCACGCTGACGGCCAGCCCGCAGATAGCGGTCGAAGACCATCGAAATGACGCGGACCAACAGACGCCCCGGAGGCAAGACGGTAATCCACTCGCGCTCAATCTTGACAAGGCCGGCCCGCTCCATCTCCCTCAAGTCTTCCAGTTCAGCCTCGAAATACTTGCGGAAGTCGATCAGATGGGCGCTTTCAATGCTTTCGATGGACAGCTCGAAGTGGCACATAAGCGCCTGGATGATCGAGCGGCGCAGAATGTCGTCGGCCGTCAGTTCAATGCCGCGGAACACCGGCAGCGTGCCGGTATCGAGCGCATCGTAGTACTCGTCGGCGGTCTTGACGTTCTGGTAGTAGCTCGGCCCGACTTTGCTGATCGACGAAATGCCGAAAGACAGCATGTCGCAGTCGGCGTAGGTCGAATAGCCCTGAAAATTGCGGTGCAGGCGGCCCTGACGCTGGGCGACGGCCAGCTCGTCATCGGGCTTGGCAAAGTGGTCCATGCCGATGAAAACATAACCCGCTTCAGTCAGCTTCTTGATGGCCAGCGCCAGAATCTGCAGCTTGGTATCGGCCGACGGCAGGTCACCATCGTTGATCCGGCGCTGCGGCTTGAACATGCTCGGCATGTGCGCGTAGTTGTATATCGACAGACGATCGGGGTCCATCGCCAACACGCGCTCAATGGTCCGGTTGAAACCCATCACCGTCTGGTGCGGCAGGCCGTAGATCAGATCGACTGAAACCGACTTGAAGCCGTTAGCCCGCGCATCGCGGATCACGCTGTAGGTTTCTGCCTCGCTTTGCACGCGATTGACGGCGACCTGGACCTTTTCATCGAAATCCTGAACACCAACGCTCATCCGGTTGAAGCCAAGCTCGCCGAGCAAAGCAACTGTCGCCGTATCAACCTTGCGCGGATCGACTTCAATAGAATATTCACCGCCTTCAAGCAACTTGAAATGCTTGCGCGTTTCACTCATCAACTGACGCATCTCGTCGTGCGACAGGAAGGTCGGTGTGCCGCCACCCCAATGTAGCTGAATGACTTCATGCTCGCCATCCCGGCCTTCCAGCGCGGCGGCCTGAATATCGAGCTCTTTGGCCAGATAGCGGAGATATTTGGCACTACGCCCGTGATCCTTGGTGATGATTTTGTTACAGGCGCAGTAGTAGCAAATAGTGTTGCAGAAAGGTATGTGGAAGTATAATGACAAAGGCCGGCTTATGCCGCCGATGTTGCGCTTACCCAGCCAGACTTTAGCTGCCTCTGAATCGAAGGCCTCGACGAAGCGGTCAGCCGTCGGATAAGACGTGTAACGCGGTCCGTTGACATCAAAACGGCGGATGATCTGGGGATCAAATACGAGGTTTTCAGTTGCGAAATTCATTAGGCCAGCCACAAAAAGTAGGTCTGATTATGTTCGGAAGGTTCGATTTTATGGTTGACTTGGATCAAGCGAACGCAGGTTGCAAATGGCTCAAACACACCCGCTGAATCAGGAAGTCACGCTGTCCGTTATCAAGACGGCTTGTTCCAATTGTAACCTGCGCGAACTATGCCTGCCGTACGGTCTCAGCCTTGAAGAACTGGAACGGCTTGATGACCTGGTATCGACCCGCCGCCGGATCAAGCGCGGCGATCACCTTTACCGCGCCGGAGAGAGTTTCGATGCCATTTACGCGATTCGCAGCGGTTTTTTCAAGACCGATGTGCTGCTCGAAGATGGGCGCGACCAGGTCACCGGCTTCCAGATGGCTGGCGAACTGCTTGGCCTCGACGGCATCAGCACCGAACACCACACCTGCAACGCCATCGCGCTCGAAGACAGCGAGATCTGCGCCATTCCGTTTTCGCGTCTGGAAGGTTTATCGCGTGAAATCCACACGCTGCAGCATCATTTCCACAAGGTAATGAGCCGGGAAATCGTCCGCGACCATGGCGTCATGATGCTGCTCGGCACGATGCGCGCCGAGGAACG
>NZ_JAVHPH010000332.1:0-2400 GCF_036170495.1 Azonexus sp. | reverse complement strand
GCGCCGGGGAAGGCGATCATCACGTCGGCCATGGTCACGTCGATCTGCGGCTCTTCCTCGCGCGGCGTGACGAGCGTCGCGAAGAGGCCCATCAGGAAGGCGACCAGGGCCAGCAGCGGCGTCATCCGCGAATTCTGGAAGGCGGCGGCGATGCGCCCGGAGATTCCCATCGACAACTATTTTCCTTTCAGTTTCATGATACCCATGGCATCGAGAATGAATTTCTCGTAGAAGGTTTCGCTATTGCCCTTCTTGATTTTGTGCATGAAATATTTTTCGAAACCGATCTTGGCGACATGCACCCATTTGCCCTCGCCAAACCAGTTGACGTTGCGCGGCGGGATCTGCGGCAGGGCGACGAAGGCGGCCCCCCCGTCGCCGAAATCGGCCAGGCAGATGGCGTTCCAGGTGGCTTTTTCGGTCGGCTGACGACCATCGAGCGCGGCGCGAACGTTCTTGGCGGTCGCCGTGACCATCGACTCGATCATGTAGCCCGTTTTCGGCGTACCGGTTGGAATCGGCGTCACCTCAACCGGCGGAATGGCGACGCAGACACCAATGCCGTAAATGTTGGGATATTTCGGATTGCGCTGGAACTGGTCGATCAGGATAAAGCCGCGCGGATTGGTCAGGCCCTCGATGCCGAACACCGCATCGATGCCTTTAAAAGCCGGCAGCAGCATCGAATACTTGAAGGGCAGCACGTGCTCCTTCTTCGGCTTGCCCTCGTCATCGTGTTCGGTGACGAACATCTGACCGGCTTCAACCTTGGTCACCTTGGCGTTGCAAATGGCCTTGATGTGTTTGCTGCGGAACATCGACTCCATCAAGCCCTTGGAATCGCCGACGCCGCCCAGGCCGAGATGGCCGATGTAAGGCTCGGCGGTGACGAAGGTCATCGGCACCTGGTCGCGCAATTTGCGCCGGCGCAGGTCGGTTTCCATGATCATGGTGAATTCGTAGGCCGGCCCGAAACAGGAAGCGCCCTGCACGGCACCAACGACGATCGGGCCGGGATCGGCGACGAAAGCCTGCCAGTTTTTTTCTGCCGTCACCGCATGGTCGACGTGGCAGATCGACTGCGTGTGGCCATCCGGCCCGAGGCCCTCGATTTCGTCGAAAGCCAGTTTCGGCCCGGTGGACAGGATCAGAATGTCGTAATCGAGAAGGCGGCCATCATCGAGTTCGACTTGGTTGCGTTCCGGATGCAGGCGTTTGGCGCCGACCGGAATGAACTCGATATTGCGTTTTTCGAGCACCGGGCCGGCCTCGACCTCGATCTCTTCGCGTTTGCGCCAATCCACCGCCACCCAGGGGTTGGATGGCACGAAATGAAATTTCGGATTGTTCGATACGACGGTAACGCGGTCTTCCGGACGGGCATCGGCGCGCATTTCGAACGCCATGGTCATGCCGCCCAGACCACTCCCTACAATGATGATGTGTGCCATGGTTGTCTCGCTCCTCGACGGTGGTGAAAGCAATACGGCTTTTAACGGCGACCGCTTATTTGCTTGAATTTTGTTTCAGGGAAATGCCGGCCTTGACCGGATCGGTAACCACCTTGTCACCCGCCGACAAGCCAGCCAGCACTTCGATTTCGCCTTGCCCGACCAGCTCGCCGAGGCGCAACTGGCGCAGCGACAGGCGATTGTCGGCCGTCTGCACGTAAACAGCGGCGACTTCACCGCGCCGCAGCACGGCGCCAACCGGCACGGTCAGTTTTTCCGCCTGGCCGGTAATGAAATGGACGCGGGCAAACATGCCCGGCGTTGCTTCCGGCACATCAGGCAGCGTGACGCGGACCTGCGAAACGTGGGTCGCCGCATCGGCCGTCGGCAAGACCTGAACCTTGACGGCATCGACCCATTTGCCCAGCTCGGGGAATTCGACGCGGGCGGTTTTGACATCGCGCATCGCCGGCAGGCGATATTGCGGAATGCTCGCCGTGACGCGCAGGGTGCCCGGCTGGTAGAGCGTAAACAGCGGTTTGCCGGGCGTCGCCATATCGCCCATTTCGGCGTGACGGCGGGCGATGATGCCGGTCAGCGGGGCGACGATGGTGGCGTAGCTCTGGCTGGCGCCGGCGGCCGAACGGTTGGCGGCGGCCGCATCGAAGTCGGCCTTCGCCTTGTCGAGCGCGGCGGAGCTCATGAACTTCTGGGCGACCAGGCTTTTCGTCCGCTCATAGCTGACCCTGGCGTTGGCGTATTGCGCCTCGGCTGCGCGCGCCGCTTCGGCCGCTTCGCGGCCATCGATACGCATCAGCACATCGCCCTTTTTGACCGACTGCCCGGCATCGGCCTTGACCTCAAGGACCCGGCCGGCGATCTGGGCGCCCACCGTCGCCTGCTGCACCGCTTCGACCAGCGATTCGGCCGGGAAGGCCAGATCGACGGC
>NZ_JAVHPH010000331.1:0-12235 GCF_036170495.1 Azonexus sp. | reverse complement strand
GCTACGTTTCGGAATTATCTCGCTTCCACCCTACTGAATATCTCGTTCCTTCTTACGCTCGGGCGGCTCACATTTCAATTTCGCGGTCTTCTCGGTTCTTGCTTATCGTCTTGGTCTTCGTCCCTGTCGGGGTCTGAACTTGGACGATGACGGGACGCGGGAAAATCCTTTCGATGCCCGCCGCTTCCGCGAACAACATGGCAGTCGCTCCGTCAGCGTTCGTCAAATTGATGTCGGCACCGTTGGCGATGAGGAACTTCGCCGCATCTTCGTTTCCGTTGTAGCAAGCGACATGCAGAGCCGTGCAGTCGAAATTTTCGATGTCCTGCGAGTCGATGTCGGCACCGTGAGCCAAAGCGATTTTCAAGGCTGCGACGCTGTCGGCGAAGGCTGCGACGTGAAGAAGCGTTTCCGCCGCTTCCTCTTGCCGTTCGCCGTTCGAACGGAACATCAGTTTCCCGACTCGCTCGCCGACATCTTCGCCTTTCTCCATGTAGATGATGATGTCTCGACAATCGTCCGCGACTTCAAGCCCCTTCTGGGTGTCGGGCATGTTGTTTTTAATCATGGATTCGAGTTTCGAAGACAGTTCTTTGGTGCGGTCAGGCTGTTGATGGAGGGTTGTCGCCGCCAAGGCGGCTTCGGTCGTCAGTGCGACGGCTTCAGCCCGTTCCTTGCGTGCCATGTCGAAAGCGATGCCGAACGCGTCGGCAAGCGGCTTCTTCGCCGCATCGCTTGCGGGCGTGTGTCCCTTGCCGTTCGGTTCGTCGGGGTTCATGCCCTCCGCCAGCAGGACGCGGGCGGCGTCCACGTTCCCGTGGAACACGGCGAGGTGAAGGGCGTTGTTTCCGTGCTCGTCCTTCTCTTGAAGGGCTTCGCGGTTCGCGTCGATGATGGCTCGCAACTGTTCCGGAGTGCCGTGTGCGATCGCTTGTCCGATGGTGTCCACGGGCAACGCCGTCGACAAGGTGTTCTCGATGAACGCCTGTCGGTCTCCCTCGGCGAGGGCGTAATCAAGCGTTGTCCCCTTCCCGCCGTCGCGTTTGGCAACCGTGGCGAGGTCGTCGGGGGTCGCCGTGAAGATGCGGGTTTCGCCTTTGGAGCGGGACAACCCGACATAAGCCAAATTGCGATTGAGCAATCCGCCTTCGGCATCCATCAGAAACACGCATTCGGAAACCGTCAGACCTTGTGCCGAATGAACGGAACGGGCATTCGCCCAATCGAGACTGTCGTATTTCGACGAGTCGAATTCGACCTTCCGCCCGTCGTCCATCCTGACGACGAAGCGGACGCCATCGCGGGTCTTGGTCAGCCTTTCTATGGTTCCCTCGTCGCCGTTGATGACTCCCAGCCCGTTGCGGTCGTTCTTCTTGAAAATCACCCGCTCACGCTCGGAAAAATAACGCATCTCGCGAATGGCGTAGGAATCCATCACGCCCTCGATTTCCCCCTGCGAAACCATCACGCCGAAATCGGCTTTCCCGATTTCCCCTCGCTCCTTCAATTCGGATCTGGCAAGTTCGTTCAAGGTCTGAACCTCCGCACGGGTCGCGGCGAGCATCAGGACATTTCCGCTGCCGCAACGGTCTCGGGATTCGAACCATGCGTCGACGGCTTGCTTGGTCGCGTCGGTCTTGTTCTCGGCGACAGCGAGGCATCCGTGTTCCTCGAATGCCGTCAAAGCCGTTTCGGAATCGCCGGAACGAATCGCATAGACCGCATCGCGGTGCCAAGCGTTCTGTTGCCTGTTGATTTGGTCGAGGATGGCTACCCCTTCGCCTTCTCCCATCTTGCCCGCCTCGCGTTCCAAAGCGGTCTGGATGGCGGCGAAAATTGCTCCCGACGATATGGGGACGAGTTGTTCGGCTTCCCCGATGAGAATTGCCTTGGCTCCGACTTTCTCGCATTCGCGAAGCAGGACGGCGGTGTCTTGCGTTCCCGCCATGCCGTGTTCGTCGACGAACACGACGCTTTGAGCGTCCAGCGGCGATTTGCCGTTTTTGATGGCTTGGACAAGGCTCGCAAGGCTCCTTGATTTGGCTCCCGCTTCGTTCTCGAAGTTCTTTGTTGCTTTCCATGACACGGACGAGCCGAAGACCTTCAAGCCAGCCGCTTCGAACGCTTTGACCGCCAGTTCGCTGGAACTCGACTTGCCCGCACCAGCGGCACCGACGAGAACGGCGACACGTCCACTACCGTGGACTAGGTGTCGCACGGCGGCTTCCTGCTTTTCCCATGACTTTTCCCGCCAGTTCTTCCCAGCCTTCCCCATCTTTTCGGTTTTCGTCTTGGCGATGATGTCGTCCAGCAGTTCGGCGGAAACGGTATTGGCGTGTCTGCGGTCGTCCCGCGTCGATACGGAATAGGCGATGATGTGTTCCTCCATCGCCCGCAATTCCCTCGATGTCCACAAGACCTTGGTGGACTTGCGGTTCGCCGTCTGCAACGGCAGGAGGTCGGGAGACATCAGAATCCGCCGCGTCCTGTTGGCGATGTAATCCGGATCTGAATCGGCTGCGGGGTCGTAGGTCGCCATCCCCGCGATGAGCGTTTCCAACGTGTCCTTGTCGAAGGTCGAATGCTTGTCGAGCAACGACGAGACGATTTCCGCGTCCGTTTTCGGCTTGAAGTCCTTTGCCAACGCCATTTTCAATGTCTTGGTGTCGAGCGTGAAGCCGCATTGCTTCGCGGCTTCGTCCCGCCACCCGTCGAACTGGGTCTTCCTGTCGATGGTCTTCTTCTCGCGTTTCGTCTGGCGGCTGGTCTGGTTGTGCCGTTGCGAAGTGATGGTTTTCCCCTGCTCTCTCATCTCGTCGAGAGCGGTGTTGACCTCGTCTCCACGCTTCGAGAACCGTTTGACGACATTATCGGGTATGCCCGCAACGCTCATCCGAAGGACGTTCTTGCCGTTCTCCCTGAAATGGCGTTCCTCGATGTCGTAGCCTATGGAACGCAACTCGCGAGCGATTTCCCGTTGATAGGTCGCATCGAGCAACTTGTGGATTTCGAGAAGCCTGCTTGTCGATAGCGAAGATGTTTTGCCGTCCTCCTGCCATGCGACATTGGCGAGTTCGATGTGCCAATGCCAATGGGGGTCGCCCAATCTCGAATCGCCGTGGCGGAAGACGGCTGCGAGAATGCCCGCGACTTTCCGTTTGTCGTAGCCTTCGGCTCCCAGACGATATTCAAGTTCCCTTTCGATGCGGTCGAGTGCCTTGCGTCCCGCATTGTCCAAAGCCTTCTCGATGCGTTTCCGTTCTTTCTCGCTCTCGGTCAGTCCCCACAGACAAGAAACCGATTTCGGGGTTGACAGGGTCATCTGATAGCCGGGACAGCGGTTCTTCCGGTCTTCGACGAGTTTTTTTCCAGTTGCGGGGTCTTGACCTCGAAAGAATCGTTCGAGGGCGGTTCTGGTTATCGGTGCGTTTGCGATTTGCAGGAATTCGGCACCATTGCCGAGAAAGAATCCTGGCGGTTCCGCATCACCAACACCCGTGTAATAGTCGACCGTTTTGTTGACCAGATAGTCGACGGTTGCGGCTACATTTTCGGATTTGATTCTCTGAAAGCGAGCCGCCATGTCATGCTCGCTTCGCCGAACTTTCGAGCAGGTCGGCAATCTGATTTACCAATCGTTCATCGCGGACGAACGAAGCCACAGCGATATCAATCGCGTCGGAAACCGCCATGCCGTATTCCGTCGCGAAGCGTCGAATCTCGGCTTCGTTTTCTCGACGAAGGCGGATGTACACGGGGTCGCCTTTTTCGCGTCTCATGCCAACCATTCCTCGAAATATGCCATGTCGGCTTTGGGAATGAAGTCCTTGGGGATATACCAATAAACGGGATTCGCATTTACCATGAATTTGGCTCCCTTGTCCTTCGGACCGTCCTTTTTGTCTTTGGAAACAGCAAGGATGATGTTGCCCCACTCGTCGTATTTTGGCTGCTTCTTCGAGATCGAAATTTCGTCGAGAATGTCGGGAGGCATCGGGTTTTCTTCGGCAAGCACCAACGCCTTTTCGGGTTCGGGTGCCGTCGGCTTCGCGATGGTTTTGCCGGTCAGAATCGCCTCGATTTCGCGGGCGATGCGGGATGAGATTTCAGCGGTCTCGACCGTTCCCGCCGGTCTCTTGCCGAGCCATTCGGCGGCGATGGTGTTCATCAGGTTGTTGAATCCACCAGCAGCCTTTGCCTTGACTTCGAGTTGTTCGAAAATCTCGGCGTTCCAACGAACGGATTTGAGGACGCGGGCTTTCTTTGGTTCTGTCATGACTACCTCCTTGAAAAGAATGGTCATGACATACGTCTACCGGAAGGATGGAGGGACGCAAGTCGAAAAGACGATTTCCCGACGAACGGCAAAACCTCTTAACGGCGGTTAACCTGTGTTGATGCGGCTTTCAGTTGGATTTCATGGGCAAACGCATAGGTGGCGGAAGTCGCTTGCTCTCGTCGCATCTCCGAAGGAGTGCATTTGCCCTATACCTCCATCTTGCCCTGGACTTACCGAGCACAGCGTGCTCTGCCTATGATGAGCACAGCGAATACGGGCGAGGCGAACACGCCGAGCACGGGGAGAATCCCCACTCAAATGCACAGCGAGCACACGATGGCGACAGGTCTCCGAACTCGTCGAGCACGCCACAGCATCATAGAAGCGAGCACGGCGAATACAGGTGGAACGGTCTACATGAATGCTCTGCGAGCACGAAATGGAACGCCGACAGAGAGCACGCCGAGCACGCTCCCGCATCGTAGATGTGATTACAGCGAGCACAAAGCGAGCGTGCTAGATGGGACTACGGCGAGCACGAAACGGACGTGCTACATCGCCTTTGCCTTCGCTGCAACTTCCTCGCGACTCATTCCGGCATCTCGTCGTTTCGCTCGTTCGAGAAATTCTCGTGGGATGTTCTGAGCGATTCCGACTCCCGAGACTTGATAAATCATCACGGCGTCTTCGTGAAATTCGATGCGGTCGATGACCCTTCGAAGGGCATCCGACAACTTGAAACGCTCTTCGGTTTTCGTCTTGTCCGCAATCCAGTTTTGGGCTTTGACGACGAAATTTGTTCCCCATTCCCCGCCGATTGTCGGGACGCTTGCAAGTTCTTCGCGTGCTGCTTCAAGATCCGATTTCGCTTTCGATTCTTCCGCTTCGATTGCCGAAAGCCGTTGAAGGAGCATCGTCGAATTTCCGCCTTCCTCGATTGCGAGGATGATTCGCTCCGCTCTGTTTTTCGCATCCGCCGCCCGCTCCTCCGCAATGCGAATTCGCTCGCGTATCGCTTCCGAAAGAGTGTCGTCCCGAAACGCTTCTTCCTCGAATTTGCTCAGATTCGAGAGCACCGAATGGATGATTGCCGGTTCGCCGACGGTCGGGCAATTCGTCCGTCCCGATTTCCGACCAAGACAATAATATCGGGCGTGTCCTCTCGAACTTGCGGCTTTGCGTTCCATCCGTTCGCCACATTTGCAATACAAAAGACCCGTGAAGACGTCCGCGTTTACGCCTCTGATTCGTTTCGGTCCCGTGCGTCCTTTGAGAGCGACTTGGACGCGATGCCAAAGATCTTCCGGAACGGCTGCGGGAAAGTATCCCTGAACTGGGTTGCCGTCGGGCGTCAGGGTTCCACCAACCATCCGCTTCGGTTGCCATTCGCCAAGCGTTCGACGGTCGCGAAGCAGTCGGGAAACGCCCGTATGTTCCCATCCTTTCGTGTTCATCCTCTCTCGCCACGGCATTGCCCAACCTTCTTCCGTCGCGATGCGTGTGATGGCGACGCCGCCCCTTCCGCTTGCGGCGAGTTCGAAGACCTTGCGGACGGATTCGGCTCGGTCGGGAACGAGTTCCCATCCCGATTTGTCGGTTTTCGGCTGCATCCATCCGCCACCGTGCATCTTCGAGACCACGGGAAGCCCCGCTGTCCGCTTGCTTTGAAATGCGGCGGAGACCCGTTTCGCTTTCGTGCTGCTCTCTTCGTGGGCTCGCGAGAAGAGCAGGACGGACAGCATGAACGACATCGTGTCTTGGATCGTCTCGCTGTTCCATTCCTTGTTGTCGACCATCGAGACGACGCGAACGCCTGTCTTCACGATTTCCATGAGCAGGGTTACGGCTTCGGGGAGGGTCGCCCGCGAAAGACGGTCAAGGGATTCGACGAGGAGGATTGAGCCTTTCGGCACCTTCCCCGCTTCGATTGCGGCAATGAACGCCCCCAAAGCCCCACGGGCTGCATTGTCGCCTTTGAAAGCGGAGACGCCGAGGTCGGATAGGGAAAGGCTCTCGTCCAGCGTGTAGCCGTTTTCCTTGCACCAGTTTTCGGCAAGCCGTGTTTGCCGTTCGAGCGAAGTGCCTTTGGCTTGTCTTCCCGACGAGAAGCGTCTGTATGAGAATACGCGGGTGTCTTTATTCATACACCCGATTATGCAGGTATTTTGTGCAAGTGACTAATCGATCCGCCATCCCACATTTTTGGCCCAGGCCTGGCCGCGATTGCTCCACCACGTGTAAGAGGCATCGCCAACGTCGGGGTAAAGAGATCGATAAACATCGACCCAGCCTTGTTCATCAAATACCCGACTAAGCCAGGCACGCTCCTCTGGGAGGAAACCCGAGTTTTTCTGGTTCGATTTCCAGTTTTTCAGATCAATCGCCTGATGCGCGATATTCCAGTCCCCACACAGGACTATTTCCCGCCCTTCCGCCCGTAATGCGAGCATGTGCGGCAGAAACACTTCGAGAAAGCGGAACTTGGCTTCTTGCCGCTCAGGCGAAGAAGAACCAGAGGGCAGGTAAAGCGAAATCACCGACAGATTCCCGAAATCCGCCCGGATATAACGGCCCTCGGCATCGAACTCGCCACCATCGAAACCCTCGATGACACGGTCAGGCTTCTGCCTGCTCCAAATGCCGACACCGCTGTAACCTTTTTTCTCAGCGCAGTGATAGAACGCGTGCATGCCATCCGGCGCCATCATTTCGGACGTCAAGTCAGGTAATTGTGCTTTCAGCTCCTGTAAGCAAAAAATATCGGCGTGTTGAGAAGCGGCCCAAGGCAAGACATTTTTGCTCCAGGCAGAGCGGATACCATTGAGATTCAGGGAGATGATGCGTAACATTGTGCAATGATCGGCCCGGTTTTCCCGGTCGGATAGAATGGAAAAATATGGATTTTCGTCAGGAATTTATTGAATTTGCGCTGAGCTGCCAGGTACTGCGCTTTGGCGAATTCAAAACCAAGGCGGGAAGACTCTCGCCCTACTTCTTCAATGCTGGTTTGTTTAATGATGGCAATTCGCTTGGCCGCCTCGCCGAATTCTACGCGAAAGCGGCCGAAGCCAGCGGAGTCCAGTTCGACATGCTGTTTGGCCCGGCCTACAAGGGCATTCCGCTGGTCGCCACGATCACCATGGCCATGGCCCAGCGCGGCCGCAATTTCCCTTTTGCCTACAACCGCAAGGAAGCCAAGGATCATGGCGAAGGCGGCAACATTGTTGGCGCAGCGCTCCGCGGTCGCGTGCTGATCGTCGATGACGTGATTTCGGCCGGCACCTCCGTCCGCGAGTCGGTCGAACTGATCCGCGCCGCCGGCGCCACCCCGGCGGGCGTGTTGATTGCGCTCGACCGCCAGGAACGCGGCCAGGGTGAACTGTCGGCGGTACAGGAAGTCCAGCGCGACTATGGCATTCCGGTCATCGCTGTTGCCGGGCTCCATGACCTGATGTCTTTCCTGGCTGACCATCGAGAATTTGCCGCCCATCGCGACGCCGTTACCCGTTACCGCGAGCAGTACGGCATCCATGCGTAAAACGCTGCTTTTCGCTCCGCTGTTGTTAGTTTCGCTTGGCTCGGCGCAAGCGGCGGGGGAGTTTTACTGCTGTCATGATCCCAGCACGGGGCGCCGGGTCTGCGGCGACATGTTGCCGGAACAGTGCCGGGGACGCGCCTATCGTGTGCTGGACAGCGGCGGTAACGTCGTCAAGGAAGTTGGTCCGCCGCTGACGCCGGAGCAAAAAACCGAACAGGCGCTTGAAAACCAGCGGCGCAAGGTGCTTGAAAATGCCAGTCGCGAGCAGCGGCGGCGCGACCAGGCGCTACTCGATACCTATGCGATGCCCGAAGACATCGACCTGGCTCAGCGCAAGGCCGAGGCTGACGTCAACCTGGCCATTCTGGCGACCATTACACGCATCGACCAGGCACAAACCAAGCGCAAGAAGTTTGAGGACGAGGCCGAGTTCTACAAGAAAAAAGCCTTGCCGCCAGACCTGGAACGGGATTTGCGCGCTATTGACCACGAAATCAAACTGCAGCAGGAATTGCTCGACATCAAGAAGCGGGACTTTGCCGTTATCAAGGCCAAGTACGACACCGACCGCAAGCGCTACTACGAACTGACCCGCCGCTCGCCAGCCGCACCAACCGGTACGGCTCAACCGGCTCGCTGATCAACCCGCCAGTTTTTGCTTGAGCAGGTCATTGACCTGCTGCGGATTGGCCTTGCCCTTGGCTGCCTTCATGACCTGACCAACCAGCGCGTTGAAGGCCTTTTCCTTGCCAGCCTTGAATTCGGCGACATTGGCCGGATTGGCCGCCAGCACTGCATCGACTAGCGACTCGATGGCACCGCTGTCGGTGATCTGCTTGAGGCCCTGCTGGTCGATGATCTCGTCAGCCGTCGCCCCCTCGCCATTCCACAGGGCCTCGAAAACCTTTTTGGCGATGTTGTTGGAGATGGTGTTGTCGGCGATGCGCCGGATCAAGCCAGCCAGTTGGGCAGCCGATACCGGCGATTCGGCGATTTCCTTGCCGTCCTTGTTGAGGCGGGCGGCGAGATCGACCATGACCCAGTTGGCACAGGGCTTGGCGTTCTGCTTTCCGGCGATTCCCACGGTCAACTGGAAAAAAGCGGCAATTTCGGAATTGGCCGTCAGCGTCGTCGCGTCGTAGTTCGACAGCCCGAACTCGCTAATGAAACGCTCGCGCATCTGCACTGGCAGTTCCGGCAGTTCGCTTTGGACACGGGCAATCCATTCGCTCGAAATAACCAGCGGCAGGAGGTCGGGATCGGGGAAATAGCGGTAGTCGTGCGCGTCTTCCTTGCTGCGCATCATGCGGGTTTCACCGGCATCCGGATCGAACAGCACGGTGGCCTGCTGAATCCTGCGGCCTTCTTCGATTTCATTGATCTGCCATTGAACCTCGAAGTCGATGGCTTCCTTGAGGAAACGGAAGGAGTTGAGGTTTTTGATCTCGCGCCGGGTGCCGAATTCGGCCTGACCTTTCGGGCGCACCGAAACGTTGGCGTCGCAGCGGAAGGAACCTTCCTGCATGTTGCCGTCGCAGATATCGATCCACTGCACCAGCGCGTGCAGCGACTTGGCGTAGGCGACGGCCTCATCGGAGGATCGCATGTCCGGCTCGGAAACGATTTCGAGCAGCGGCGTGCCGGCCCGATTGAGGTCGATGCCCGACTTGCCCTCGAAATCTTCGTGCAGCGACTTGCCGGCATCTTCTTCGAGGTGGGCGCGCGTCAGGCGAACCACTTTCTCGTAAGCCTTGTCACCCTGGCCGACCTGCACCGTGATGTTGCCGCCAACGACGACCGGCAGGTCCATCTGGCTGATCTGGTAGCCCTTGGGCAGATCCGGGTAAAAGTAGTTTTTGCGAGCAAATACCGATTTCTGGGCGACTTCGGCGCCAATGGCCAGGCCGAAGCGGATGGCGCACTCGACCGCCTTCTTGTTGAGCACCGGCAAGACACCTGGCAAGGCGAGGTCGACCGCGCACGCCTGGGTATTTGGTTCCGCGCCGAAGGCCGTCGAGGCGCCCGAGAAAATCTTCGAAACCGTCGCCAGTTGCGCGTGCGTTTCGATGCCGATCACTACTTCCCACTGATTCATGGCTTCATCCGTTTCAGAAACAATGTCCGCTCTTCGCCTCGACCATGATCGGCCAAAGATAGTCGAAGGCCTGCCCGTCGCAGGACTTGGGACAACTGTTGAATGCAATCGTTACTTTCGGCCCCTGCTCCCACATGCGAACCAGGCAATCCGACTGTTTCTTGTGGCGGAGCAGGGCTTGCGGCATCTTCTCGACCTGATCGAACTCGTTGAGGTCAAAGCGGCAGGTGCCGTGGCCCTTCATGCTGACCTGGGCGACGAAGGTCTTGACCTGGGCTTCCTTGACCAGCAGGTCGAGCCGCGTCTGCGTGCCGATCGCGTCGCGGTGTGTACACCGTGAGCGGACATTGAGCGGGCGCGTCGGCTGCGGCTTGAGGTTGCGATTGGCCAAGTACTTGAGCGTCGAGTTCTTGAACTTCGGCTCCTTGCTTTCCGCCGCCGGCTTGTCGACCACCGGCTCTTCGGCGGCAACGATTTCCGGCTGCTTCTCGACCTCGGCACAACCGGCCGCTACCAGAACGACAACAAGCAGCAGGCGCCGCCACATGCCTATTCGATGGCCGCCCGGCACTGATGCCAGTCGGTCGCCTGCTGATAACGATGGGCCACGTTGAGCAATTGCCCTTCGGCAAAATAGTTGCCGATCAACTGCAGGCCAACCGGCAAGCCGCCGACAAACCCGCAGGGAATCGACATGCCAGGCAAGCCGGCCAGATTCACGGCAATCGTGTAGATGTCCGAGAGGTACATCTGAACCGGATCGGCGGCTTTTTCACCGAGCTTGAAGGCGGTCGACGGCGAGGTCGGCCCCATGATCACGTCGCAGGACTTGAAGGCTTCGACGAAATCGTTGGCGATCAGGCGACGGATGCGCTGCGCCTGCAGGTAATAAGCGTCGTAATAGCCGTGTGACAGGACGTAGGCGCCGATCATGATGCGCCGCTTGACCTCGGCGCCGAAACCCTGGGCGCGGGTCTTTTCGTACATCTGTTCGAGATTGTCGTACTCGGGAGCGCGATAACCGTAACGGGCACCGTCGAAGCGCGACAGGTTGGAACTCGCCTCGGCCGGCGCGATGACGTAATAGGCCGGCACCGACAGATGCGAGTTGGGCAGCGAGACTTCAACCGTCGTCGCGCCGAGTTTTTCGTATTCGGCAATCGCGGCACGCACGGCAGCCATCACCTCGGCATCGCAGCCTTCGCCGAAGAATTCTTTGGGCAGGCCAATGCGCAGACCGTTCAGCGGCTTTTCCAGATCGCGGGTGTAATCCTCGACCGGGCGATCCAGCGAAGTCGAATCACGCTCGTCAAAACCGACCATCGTGTTGAGCAGCAACGCACAATCTTCGGCACTGGCCGCCATCGGGCCGCCCTGGTCGAGCGACGAGGCGAAGGCGATCATGCCGTAGCGCGATACGACGCCGTAGGTCGGCTTGAGACCGGTCAGATTGCACAGCGCGGCCGGCTGACGGATCGAACCGCCAGTATCGGTGCCCGTCGCGGCGGGCGCCAGACGGGCGGCGACGGCGGCGGCCGAACCGCCGGAAGAGCCGCCGGGCACACGACTGGTATCCCACGGATTGCGCACCGGACCGAAGAACGAAGTTTCGTTCGACGAACCCATGGCGAATTCGTCCATGTTGGTCTTGCCGAGCGACACCAGTCCGGCTTCGGTGTGCATTTTGTGAATGACCGTCGCGTCGTAGGGCGAGACGAAATTGGCCAGCATTTTCGAGCCGCAGGTCGTCGTCCAGCCTTCGGCGCAGAAAATGTCCTTTTGGGCGATAGGGATACCGGTCAGCGGGCCGGCAGTACCGGCCGCGATGCGCGCATCGGCGGCCAATGCCATTTTCAGGCTTTTTTCCCGGTCGACCGTGACAAAGGCGTTGAGCGAGGGATTCAGGCGTTCGATGCGGTCGAGAAAGAGTGACGACAGCTCGACGCTGGAAATCTGTTTTGCAGCCAAGGCCTGCGACAGCTGCTTCAAGCTCTTATTGATCATTCGATCACCTTCGGCACGAGGTAGAGACCCGCTTCGACGTCCGGGGCGACGGCCTGATAGCCAGCTCGACGGTCGCCTTCGGTGACGGCATCCTCGCGCAAGCGCTGGCTGACATCCTGGGCATGGGCCATCGGTTCGACGCCGCGGGTATCGACGGCCTGCATCTCCTCGATCAACTGGAAGATGCCATTGAGGTGACCCTGCGTGGTCAGCGCTTCGCCATCGCTGATCTCGATGCGGGCGAGATGGGCGATGCGTTTAACTTGTTCTAATGTAAGCGACATGGGGTCCAAAGACTTTTTTGCAGTGCACAAAGTCT
>NZ_JAVHPH010000330.1:0-12253 GCF_036170495.1 Azonexus sp. | reverse complement strand
TGATGCTGATCGGCATGGTGCAAAGCATCACGATGGCCCAGGCGCTGGCCATCAAACGGCGCGAGCGGATCGATTCCAATGCCGAACTGGTCGGTCTCGGCGCCGCCAATGTCGTAGCGGGATTTTACGGTGGCATGCCGGTCGGTGGTGGCCTGTCGCGTTCGGCCATCAATGTTGCGGCGGGCGCGCAGACACCGCTGGCCAGCATGCTTTCCGCACTGGCCATGATCGGCGTCGTCGCCGGTGGGGCCCAGTGGTTCGAGCGCTTGCCCCTGGCCGTGCTGGCGGCAAGCATCATGATGGCGGCAATCTCGATGATCGACCTGCGTGCATTCCTCCAGGCCTGGTCCTACGACCGGGCCGATGCCCTGGCTTTGCTGTGCACAGCCGGTGGCGTTCTGCTCTTTGGCTTGGAGGCGGGGATCGGCATGGGCATCGTGTTGTCGATGGCGACCTTGTTGTATCGCACCAGTGTTCCGCATATCGCCGTCGTCGGGCGGGTGCCCGGTACCGAGCATTTTCGCAATGTTGCGCGTTTCGAGGTTGAGACGCTGCCCGGCGTACTTTTTGTCCGCATTGACGAGCGCCTGTTCTTCGGCAACCTGGGCGCTGTCGAACAGCGTCTGAATCTGGAACTGGAGCGCGTCGCTGACGCGCACGATCTGGTGCTGGTGATGAGTGGCGTTAATTTGCTAGATACGACAGCTGTCGAGGTATTCGCCGAGCTCAATCAGGATCTGGCCGAGCGAGGCATCAAGTTGCATCTGGCTGAGGTCAAGGGGCCGGTGCAGGACAGGCTGATGAAATCCTTGCTGTGGAGCACGCTGACCGGCGAGGTTTTTCTGTCGGCCAATGCAGCTTACGAAAAGCTGGCGCCGGCTGAGGTGTGGTGCCCGGAAATATAAACGCCCGTCTTATTTTTCGTCGAATAGCTTGAGCAGTGAATCCAGCCCGCCAAAGTTGATTGCCACATTCGCCTTGGCGCGCGTCGCCGGTTTGGCGCGAAACGCCACCGAGAGACCGGCCTGGGCCATCATCAGAAGATCGTTGGCGCCATCGCCACAGGCAATGACCTGCTCTTTGTTTAACCCCAACTCGTCGGTCAGACGGGCGAGGTGGTGAGCCTTGGCAGCGGCATCGACGATGTCACCGATAACACGGCCGGTCAACTTGCCACCGGAAATTTCCAGCTCGTTCGAGGTGGCAAAATCAAAACCGAGTTCGATGCGCAGGCGCTCGGTGAAATAGGTGAAGCCACCGGACAGGATGGCCGTGCGCAGGCCGGCGTTCTGGCAGGCTTCGAGCAGTTCGCGGGCGCCGGGAGAGAGCAGCAGGCGTTCGCCAAAAACGCGGGCGAGGACCCGGGCATCGAGCCCGGCGAGCAGCGCCAGTCGGCGGCGCAGGCTTTCGCGGTAATCGATCTCACCGCGCATAGCCGCTTCGGTGACGGCCGAAACTTCCGCTTTTTTGCCGGCGAAATCAGCCAGTTCATCGATGCATTCGATGGTGATCAGCGTCGAATCCATGTCGAAGCAGATCAGGCCGAAGTCGGACAGCTTCTTGCCGGTCTCGACGAAGGCCCAATCGAGTCTTTCGGCTTCGATCAATGGAATCAGTGCATCGAACGCCGTCGTATGGGTCGCGCTTTTGAGGCGGACGACCTGCGGCGGCTGCGGTTCTACGGTCGACGCCCCAGTCGCGGCAAAAATGCGTTCGAGCAGAAAAGTGGGCAGGGCGCCGCCCTGGATGATCAGGTTCATGGTGTTCGGTGGGGACGAGACTTTCAGGGCGCGTCGCTCAGGTGTCTGGCGATCACCGCCGGCAATTGCTGCGGCGAACGAATGCGCAGCCGCTTGTTGACGTTGAAGCGGCCGGCGAGCACTTCGATGTCGACCGGCGAAACGGCGAACTCCCCGGCCAGGAATCGCACCATGTGATCGGTCGCGCGGCCGGCCACCGGCGCCGCCGTGACGCTGACCATGAGCTGCTTGCCCTTTACTTTGCCGATCGCATCGCGGTTGGCGTTGGGCTGGCCGAGAATGTTCAGCACCAAGTTATCACCCTCCCAGGCGCAGCAGGTTTCCATGGAATTTCCTTCGTCGGTGTCGCTGGCGCGATGGCGTGGTTTGGTGCGTTTCATCTTTTTCGTGGCCAAAGAACTCGCCCGGTCGCTGGTTGGCATTGCCGCGGCCGTGGCTTAGCGCAGGCGTTCCGGCAAGACATCGCGGAGCAGTACCGCGGCGTCACGGATCATCTTTTCGGTGGTTGCCCAATCAACACAGCCATCGGTAACGGAGCAGCCGTACTTGAGCTGGCTGAGGTCGGCCGGGATGGACTGGTTGCCGGCTTCGATGTTGGATTCGATCATGACGCCGACCAGCGACTTGTTGCCAAGGCGGACCTGGTTGACGATGTCGGCCATGACCAGCGGTTGCAGTTCGGGCTTCTTGAAGCTGTTGGCGTGCGAGCAGTCGACGACGATGTTGTGCGGCAGCTTGGCCTTGTCGAGGGCCTGTTCGATCATGGTGATCGAAACGGTGTCGTAGTTCGGGCGGCCATCGCCACCACGCAACACGATGTGGCCGTAGCCGTTGCCCTTGGTGCGAACGATGGCGACGCGGCCCTGGCTGGTCAGGCCGAGGAAGGAGTGCGGCTTGGCGGCGGAAAGGACGGCATTGACCGCAACGCTGAGGTCGCCGCTGGTGCCGTTCTTGAAGCCGACCGGGGTAGACAGGCCGGAAGACATCTCCCGGTGGGTCTGCGATTCGGTGGTTCTGGCACCGATGGCAGTCCACGTGATGAGGTCGCCGTAGTATTGCGGGGCGTTCGGGTCGAGCGCCTCGGTGCCGGTCGGCATGCCAATTTCGGCAACCTGGAGGAGGAATTCGCGGGCCTTGGCCATGCCGACGTCGATCTGGAAGCTGTCGTCCATGAACGGGTCGTTGATGTAGCCCTTCCAGCCAACCGTGGTGCGCGGCTTTTCGAAATAGACGCGCATGATCAGTTGCAGGGTGTCGCCGACTTCTTCGGATAGCGCCTTCAGGCGGCGGGCATAGTCGAGGCCGGCCACCGGGTCGTGGATGGAACACGGGCCGACCACGACAAACAGGCGATGGTCCTTGCGATCAAGGATGTTGCGCAGCACATGGCGACCGTGGGTGACTGTCTTGGTCGCTTTCTCGGAAAGCGGCAGGCGGGCGTGGATTTCTTCCGGCGTCGGCATTTCGTCGAAGGCGGTGACATTGATGTTATCGATGTGATGTGTGGTCATGGTCATTTGCTCAACTGGCGAATCATGTCTTTCACCGCGACGACCTTGTCGTTCAACGTCGGGCAGTGGCGTAAAAGGGAAAGTTTATCCTGTCCTGCCAGCTTATAGCTGCGGTCTTTCTGAATCAAATTGATTATCTTCATCGGCTCGATTGGCGGATTTTTCGAGAACTCGGGGCTGAACTGGATGGTGATCTGGTCGTTGGTCGCATCGAGCTTCTGGATGAGTAGCGGCTTGACGAGCAGGCGCAGGCGGTGCGTGGCAAGCAGGGATTGGGCTTGCAGCGGCAGTTCACCGAAGCGGTCGATCAGTTCTTCCTGCAGCGTATCGATTTCCTCGACGCTTTCACCGTTGGCCAGGCGCTTGTAGAGGGTCAGGCGTTCGTGTACGTCGGGGCAGTAGGCGTCGGGCAGAAGGGCCGGGGTGCGCAGATTGATTTCGGTGCCGATACCGAGCGGCTGGGTCAGGTCGACCGCCGCCAGGTGCTTGCCCTGTTTCAGTGCGGCAACGGCACGGTTAAGCATGTCGGCGTAAAGGTTGAAGCCGACTTCCTGCATTTCGCCGGACTGGTTGTCGCCGAGCACTTCGCCGGCGCCACGGATTTCCAGGTCGTGCATGGCGAGGAAGAAACCGGAGCCGAGTTCTTCCATGGCCTGAATGGCTTCGAGGCGCATCTTGGCCTGCTTGGTCATCGCCTTGTCGTCCTGGACGAGGAGGTAGGCGTAGGCCTGGTGGTGCGAGCGGCCGACCCGGCCGCGCAACTGGTGCAACTGGGCGAGACCGAATTTCTCGGAACGGTTGATCAGGATGGTGTTGGCGTGCGGGTTGTCGATGCCGGTTTCGATGATGGTCGTGCACAGCAGCACGTTGGCGCGCTGGCCGGTGAAGTCGCGCATGACGCGCTCCAGTTCGCGCTCGTTCATCTGGCCGTGGCCAATGACGATGCGCGCTTCGGGCACCAGTTTGGCGAGTTTTTCCTGCATGTTGGCGATGGTGTCGACTTCGTTGTGCAGGAAGTACACCTGACCGCCACGCTTCAGTTCGCGCAGCACGGCTTCGCGGATGATGCCGTCGGAGAAGTTGGAGACGAAAGTCTTGATGGCCAGGCGCTTTTGCGGTGCCGTGGCGATCACCGAGAAGTCGCGCAGGCCTTCCATCGACATCGCCAGCGTGCGCGGGATCGGCGTCGCGGTGAGGGTCAGGACATCGACCTCGGCGCGCATTGACTTCAAGGTTTCCTTCTGGCGGACGCCGAAACGGTGTTCCTCGTCGATAACGACAAGGCCGAGGCGCTTGAATTTGACGTCCTTGCCGATCAGCTTGTGCGTGCCGATGATGATGTCGATCTTGCCTTCGGCGAGCTCCTGCAAGGCTTGCGCCGATTCCTTGGCGGTTTTGAAGCGGGAGATTTCGGCGATCTTGATCGGCCAGTCGGCGAAGCGGTCAGTGAAGGTCTGATGATGCTGTTCGCAGAGCAAGGTAGTCGGGCAGAGGACGGCGACCTGCTTGCCGCCGGCCACCGCGCAGAAGGCGGCACGCAGGGCGACTTCGGTCTTGCCGAAGCCGACGTCGCCGCAAACCAGGCGGTCCATCGGTTTGCCGGAGCGCATGTCGTCGATGACGGCGGCGATGGCCGTCGCCTGATCGTTGGTTTCCTCGAAGCCGAAACCATCGGCGAAGGCTTCGTAATCGGTTTCCTTGAAAGTGAAGGCGTGACCTTGACGGGCGGCGCGGGCGGCGTAGAGGGCGAGCAGTTCGGCGGCGGTGTCGTGCGCCTGCTCGGCGGCCTTGCGCTTGGCCTTTTCCCACTGACCGGAACCGAGCGTGTGCAGCGGTGCGCCTTCCGGGTCGGCGCCGGAGTAACGCGAAATGACGTGCAACTGGGCGACCGGGACAAACAGCTTGGCCTCATTGGCGTAGTGCAGTTCGAGGAATTCCTGCTCGCCGAGGCCGAGATCCATCCGGACCAGACCCTGGTAACGACCGATACCGTGGCTTTCGTGCACGACCGGGTCGCCGACTTTGAGTTCGGTGAGATCCTTGAGCCAGTTGTCGAAGGTGGCTTTCTTCTGCGCTTCGCGCCGAGAGCGGCGTGGTGTGCCGGCGAAAAGCTCGGTTTCGGTGATGAACGCCAGCTTTTCCAGGGCAAAGCCGGCTTGCAAGGGGCCGATGCCCAGTGCCAGTTGGACCTTGCCGGTCAGGAATGTCGGCAGATCGGAGCAGGTTTCGGGTTTCAGGCCGTGTTCGGCAAACATCGCAGTCAGCGTTTCGCGGCGCCCGGCGGTTTCCGCCAGCAGCAGCACGCGGCCCGGGAAGCTGGCCAGGTAGTTTTTCAGCGCGCCGAGCGGGTCTTCTGCCCGGCGGTCGACAGCGAGACTGGGCAAGGAATTCGCTCCTCCCCCTTTATGTCCCGCAGGGACGGTATCCCCTGGGGCAAGGGGGAGACTGGGAGGGGGATGGATTCCGGCTGTATCGCCAGCCTCCGCAACCCCTCCCCTCCCTGGCCCTCCCCTTGAAGGGGAGGGAAGATGGAGTCGACCGTACGATTTGGCTGCCGTGAAGAAGGCTTCGTCGGACAGGAATAGTTCGTCAGGCGGCAGCAACGGTCGGGCCTTGTCGCCCTGCAGCAGGTTGTAGCGCGAGCGGGTGTCGTTCCAGAAGGCGGCGATGGCGGCCGGGGCGTCGCCGTGGGTGACGAAAACGGCGTCCTTAGGCAGGTAGGCGAAGAGGCTCGCCGTTTCGTCGAAGAACAGCGGCAGGTAGTACTCGATGCCGGCGCTGGCGATGCCGGACGAAATATCCTTGTAGATGCCCGACTTGGCCGGGTCGCCCTCGAAACGCTCGCGGAAACACTGGCGGAAGTGGGTACGGCCCTTGTCATCCATCGGGAATTCACGGGCCGGCAGCAGATGCACTTCGGGCACCGGATAGACGGTGCGTTGGGTGTCGACGTCGAAGGTCTTGATGCTCTCGATTTCATCGTCAAACAGGTCGAGCCGGTAGGGGAGCTGCGAGCCCATCGGGAAGAGGTCGATCAGCCCGCCGCGAATCGAGTATTCGCCGGGCGAGACGACCTGCGTGACGTGGGCGTAACCGGCCAGCGTGACCTGACTGCGGAATTTGTCGGCGTCGAGTTTCTGGCCCTTCTTGAAGGCGAAGGTATAGGCGGCCAGGAAGGCGGGCGGGGCGATCCGGTAAACCGCCGTCGAGGCCGGCACGAGCAGGATGTCGATGTCGCCCTGGGTGGCGGCCCACAAGGTGGCGAGCCGCTCGGAGACAAGATCCTGGTGCGGCGAGAAATGGTCGTAGGGCAGCGTTTCCCAGTCCGGCAGCAGACGGACGCGCAGCGCCGGGCCGAACCACGGGATCTCATCGAGCAGGCGCTGGGCATCGGCGGCGCTGGCGGTGACGACGGCGAGCAGCCGGCCGGGACTGCGCACGGCGATCTCGGTCAAGGCCAAGGCGTCGGCGGAACCGGCCAACAGCGGCAGATCGACGCGGGCGCCGGCCTTGGGCAAGGCGGGAAGGGAGAGCAGGGGCTGTGCAGCGGGCACGCGAGGGATGGGCAGCGTTTAGGGGCACGAATTATAGCGTTATACGAACGGGCGATTCCGCCGCTGCGCTTCTATTCATCCGCCTTTTTCAGACCGTAACCGCACCCCCCAACGCAGGGAACGGGAAGCCCCTATCAACAGGGCTCAGTGTGCCGGCTGGCTAGCCGTCAGGGTTTCCTCGCTGGCTTCTTCGCTGATTCCGCTGGATTCGGTGAAATAGCCGCACAGCGGACATTTGAAGCCGGGCGGGCAGTCGTGTTCGCGGGCGCATTCGGCCTGAGTTTCATCGGTCAGGACCATTTGGCGGACAGCTTCGCAACGGGCGAGGGGGGAATCGAAGAAGGACATCGGAGTCTCCGGAATTGTTGTTTACAGTTTCAGTCTAGTCCGGATGCGGCCAAATGCCATGGCCATTGCGGAATCCCACGGTCAACCGGGAAAAAGGTCAAAAAACCAGGTCGCGGCAAGGGCCGCCGGGTCTTCGCCGATCTCTACGAGCCGCATGGCGTGAACGCCGCCGAGGTGTGAGGTCGCCCGCTGGTAGGCAGCTTGGCCGATCAGGTCAGCGGCATCGAACAGCATGAGCAGCGGTGCAACGAGCAGGTCGAGCGCCTGAATCCCGGCCCGATCGATCAGCCCACCATGGCAGGCGACGGCCCTGACCAGCATGTCGCGCCGGGCGGCGGCGCGGATGGCAGCCGGCCCAACGTCGCCGCTGGTAAAAATGGCCAGCGGCAATGGCGCCATGTCGCCGTCCTGGCGCGTCAGGTCGAGAATGTCGATGAGGCGCTGGGTCAGGCGCGGCACGTTTTGCGTGGCGTCGGGGAATTGCACCTCCTGGGCGGTGAGCAGTTCCATGGTCAGGGTGGCGCAGCCGAATTCGGCGAACGCTGACGCAATGGCCGCGTCCTCCTCCGCATGATGGACGCGGGCGATCAGGATCAGGCCGCGCGGGGCGTCGGGCAAATTGAGCTGGCCGTGCAGCGAGCCGTGCGGGGTGTGCAGGGTGATGAAGCGGTTCATGCCGCGAGATGGACGGGAATGCGATTCGGGCCGAAGGCCTTGCCGTCCCGACCGAGCGTCTTGCCGAAGCGGCCGGCGATGGCGGTCGAGCAATGCGGGCAATGGCCTTCCGGCGTCAGGTCGTAGCGCTGGATGTCGTACCAGTCGCGGACGATCAGGGCGGCGTGGCAGCTCGGGCAGAAGGTGGTGCCGCCTTCGGGGTCGTGCACGTTGCCGGTGAAGACGTGGTGCAGGCCGGCGTCGAGGGCGATGCGCCGCGCCTGGATGAGCGTTGCCGGCGGTGTCGGCGGGATGGCGTCCATCTTCCAGTCGGGGTGGAAGGCGGAAAAGTGCAGCGGCACGTCGGGCCCGAGTTCGCGGGCGACCCAGGTGGCCAGTTCGTTGATCTCCGGTGCGCTGTCGTTCTGGCCGGGGATGAGCAGGGTAGTGATCTCCAGCCAGCAGTCAGTTTCGTGGTGGATGTAGGCGAGGATGTCGAGCACCGGTTGCAGGTGGCCGACGCAGAGCTTGTGATAAAAACTCTCGGTAAAGGCCTTGAGATCGACGTTGGCAGCATCCATGACGGCGAACAGCTCGCGGGCCGGTGCCGCGTGGATGTAGCCAGCGGTGACGGCAACGTTGCGGATGCCCTGCTCGCGGCAGGCGAGCGCCGTGTCGATGGCGTATTCGGCGAAGATGACCGGGTCGTTGTAGGTGTAGGCCACGGCATCGGCGCCGTAGCGGCGGGCGGCGGCGGCGATCATCTGCGGGCTGGCGGCGTCCATCAGGCGGTCCATGTCCTTCGATTTGGAAATATCCCAGTTCTGGCAGAACTTGCAGGCCAGGTTGCAGCCGGCGGTGCCGAAGGAGAGGATGCTGCTGCCCGGGTAGAAGTGGTTGAGCGGCTTCTTCTCGATGGGGTCGATGCAGAAGCCCGACGAGCGGCCGTAAGTCGTCAGCTGCATGGCGTTGTTGACCCGTTGGCGAACGAAGCAGGCGCCGCGCTGGCCTTCGTGCAACTGGCAGTCGCGCGGGCAAAGGTCGCACTGGACGCGACCGTCGGGCAGGGCATGCCACCAGCGGCCGGGGAACAGGGATTCGGGTTGGCTCATGGTGCAGCCTCCTTCCATTTTTTGACGGTGTAGCGTTCGAGGCGGATGTCAGAGCCCCAGTAATTGGCCGGTAGCCCGGCCTTCTGCTTGAGGTGGGCCATGAAGACGACCGGGGCGGGCAGTTGCTCCCAGACTTGCGGCAAGAAAGTCGAACGACGATGGCCCGCAGTGAAGATCACGCCATCGATATCCGGGCGCAGTTGATCCAGAGCGTCGGCCTCGCTGGTAAATGGTATTGGCTCGGGCGGCGTCAGTAGCGAGACTTCGACGCGGGTGATCGGCAACTCGTCGATCGTCAGTGGCGCGAAGCGCGGGTCGCCAAAGGCGGCGGCCAGCGCGTTTTCGTGAACGTCCTGGGCCAGCGGCCGCCAGGCTTCGAGGCTGCCGATGCAGCCGCGCAGATTGCCGTGCTGGGTTAGCGTGACGAAGGTGGCGCCCGGTTTGTGCAATTCCGGGCTGTCGTCGGCCGGGTTCTGCGTCAGACCGAAGTGAGCAGACAGGGCGTTGCGGGCCAGGGTCAGGAGCGTGCTTCCGAGATCAGGCATGATGGCTGGCCTCGCTGAAGGAAAAAGCCGCGTAGCCAACGACACGACTCCTGTCACCAACTGTGTCGCCGGAATTGCACAGACCGAGCAATGTCGGCGTCAGGCCGTGCTGGCGGGCGGCGAGCAGCAGGCCGTTGATCGGGTAGGCGCCGCAGGCCTGTTCGGGATGAATGTGGGTGTCGAGTTGCAGGATGTGCCGGCAGGTGTTGGCGTCGACTTGCTGGGCGGTGGCGTAGGCCAGGAAGTGCGAGAGGTCGGAACTGACGACGATGAGCGTTTCCGGCCCGCCCCATAGCCGGTCGAGGACTTCGCCAACGGCCTCCGGCGTGGCGTGACCGACGGCCAGCGGGACGAGCGTGAAATGTTCCAGCACGCGCTGCAGGAAAGGCAGATGGACCTCCAGCGAATGTTCGTAGGCATGAGCGTGATCGCTGAAAACGATCTGTGGCAGATCGGCGATGGCGGCGATGGCCTGGGCGTCGAGGCGGATGGTGCCGAGCGGCGTCGAAAAGGCCTCGGCCTCGGGCAGCGCGATGCCGTCGACGGCAACACGGTGCGTCGGGCCGAGCAGGATGACCCGATGAATATGCTTCGCCCACGGGGCCAGCGTGGCGTATGCCGTAGCGGCCGTTGAGCCCGAATAGACGTAGCCGGCATGCGGGACGACCAGGGCCTTGGGCTGGCAGCCGGAAACCGGTTCGGCCTCGGCCAGCAGTTGATCGACGGTTTTTGCAAGCGCGGCCGGATCACCGGGGTAGAAGGCGCCGGCGACGGCGGGAGGACGGGTGTTGAGCATGGTCGTCTCCTTAAATGATCATGAGCCCGGCGGCCATGCCGCCACCGATGGCGAACAGACCGGGCAGGGCGGCACGGGCGAGCCTGGCGCCGCCGATGCTGACGACCAGCCCGATCTTGAAGACCAGGTTGGCGAGCAGGGCCAGGGTGACGCCAATGACGGCATCGCCGCTGACCACCTTGTCGAGGTTGAACAGGCGCAGGGTGGACAGGACGCTGGCGTCGGCATCGGTCAGACCGGACACCAGCGCCACGATGTACAGGCCGCTGCTGCCGGCGATGTCCTGCAGCCAGGCCGAGGCGAGCAGCACGACGGCGTAGAGCAGGCCGAAGGAAACGGCGGTACGCATTTCGGTCGGATTCTTGACTTCCGGCATGGGCAGCGGGCCACCGTCGCTGAGCACCTTCCAGCGATACAGCGCCATGGCCACGCCGGGCACGATGCCGCAGGCGAAAACGATGGCGATCGGTGTCGCCAGGCTGGGCGCGACGACGCTGGCGACCAGCCACAGGCGGATCATGACCATGACGTTGGCGATCAGGATGACGATCGCCGACATGTGGATCAGGTCGGCATGGTCGCGGGCGTGGCGGGAGAACATCATGGTTGTTGCGGTCGACGAGGCCAGACCGCCGAAAATGCCGAGCAGCGCCGCGCCGTGCCGGGCGCCGACGATGCGCAGCGCGAGATAGCCGGAGAGGGCGAGGCCGGAGATGAGCACGACCATGTACCAGACCTGGCGCGGGTTGATGGCGTTGTACGGCCCGAAATCCTCGCTCGGTAGAATGGGCAGGATGACCAGTGAGAGCACGGCGAACTGCAGGATGGAGTTGATGTCCTTGGGCGTTGTCCGTTCGCTGAACTGGCGCAGTTCGGCCTTGAAATAAAGGAGCACGGTGGTCGTGATGGCGAGCATGACGGCCAGCGTCGCGTAGCCGAACCAGACAGCGGCGCCCAGGCCATAGGTGATGATGATGGCCGCTTCGGAGGTGAAGCCGCGATACTGTTCTTCCTGCTGGGCTGAAAAATTGGAGGCGACCATGCTCCCCGAGATGACGAGCAACCCGGTCACCAGCAACCAGGGTCCGCCGGTTTTTTCGCCGAGCAGCGCAAACAGGCAGCCGAGCATGGCGACCAGGGCAAAGGTGCGCAGGCCGGCGGAGGCGTCCGGACGCCGCTCGCGCTCCATGCCGATGAGCAGGCCGATGCCGAGCGCCGTGGCAAAAGCCTCGACGGGGGCAGCCAGTTCCGGGACCACGAAGGTCATACGAATCCTCTTTTGCGATGGTTCTTCAGTAAAATTAAGCCATGCCACGCCATTACGCAATCGTTCCCGCTGCCGGCAGCGGTTCCCGCTTCGGTAGCGAGAAGCCCAAACAGTACCTCGACCTGCTCGGTCGCCCGCTGATTTTCCACACCTTGAAGGCTTTGACCGCTTGTCCGGACATCGAACGGGTGTGGGTCGTGCTGGCTCCGGATGACCCGTGGTGGCCGCGCTACGATTGGAGCGAACTCGGCCCCAAGCTCGAAACCGTGCGCTGTGGCGGGGCGACGCGGGCGGCAAGCGTCAGCAACGGATTGCGCGCGGCGGCCATGGTCGCTGCTGACGACGACTGGATTCTCGTACACGACGCGGCCCGGCCCTGCCTCTCGGCTGCCATGCTCGATGCGCTGTTTGCCGAGCTGGCCGATGATCCGGTCGGCGGCATCCTCGCCGTGCCGGTCGCCGATACCATCAAGCGGGCCGATGCCGAACAGCGCGTCGCCGCCACCGAGCCACGTGACGGTTTGTGGCAGGCGCAGACGCCGCAGATGTTTCGCTACGGTCAACTGGAAAAATCGCTCAAAAATGCAATGTCGGTCACCGACGAAGCTGGCGCCATCGAGGCCATGGGCCTCCAGCCGAAACTCGTGCGCAGCGATGCGACCAATCTGAAAGTCACCTATCCGGCCGACCTCGCCTTGGCCGCGAT
>NZ_JAVHPH010000329.1:0-39559 GCF_036170495.1 Azonexus sp. | reverse complement strand
CCCAACACGTATTGCCATAACTCCCCGCCTCAGCCTCGGCCAGACCCAACAACGCCGCCGCCTGGGCCCCGAGATTATTGGCCCCGTGATGATCAACCGAAACGACGCTGAAACGGGCCTCATCCCCCAGGTAACTGCCATGCTGGCTCAGCGAGACGACCGTGCCTTCCGCCAACTGGCGCACCGTACTCACCCCGGCAAAGCGCCGATAAGCCCCCTCGTAGGCAGCCAGTGCCAGATCGGTCCGCAAACGGGCCGCCTCATCACTCTCGAAACGATACGGCCGGGCCGCATCGTGGATTTCCAGGCGGGGCACATCCGGCGCCGGCAAGCCACTGCTCGCCTCAGCTCCGGTCGCCACCAGCGTCTTGTAATCCCAGCCAGCCAGCGCAACCGCATTGGGCAAGACCGAATGAACCTCATGCCAGGCCTGGACCGTATCCGACGCCTCCGTCGCATTGGCCCGATGAAAACGCAGCGTCGGCTGAGCCCCGGCCGGCAGTTCAGTCAGCCGGTCGAAGAGGATCAATTGATGCCGGGCATGCTGCACATCATCACCGGCCGAGGCCGATTGGTCATGCTCGAAACGGAAGGACAAACCTTCCTCGGCGAGCAGACGGCGGATGAAGTCAAGATCGGTCTCGCGGTACTGAGTGGCGATGCTGTAAGTGCGCAAGGATTGGGTAATGCCGTTCTTCCAGTTCGCCTCGGGATAGTCCGTCAAAATCTGGCCGATGATGTCGACCACCGTCTTGTTCTGGAAGAGATAACAATCCCGGCGCTGGCTGAGAAAGGCGAGAAAGGACTCGACAATCAGCCGATAACGGGCCAGGCCGCCATCGGCGCCCAATTGCATGGACTGGGTGACATAACCATGCCAGCTGCGCTTGCTGCCATCGGCCTGGAGCAGACGCAGGGTGACTTCCTCGCCGATCAGCGGCTTGAGCTGGAAATAGGCGTTGGTCGACACGCAGTCGATCTCGAAACGAAAAGATTCGGAAACCCCTTCATGACCCCGGAAACGTTCGACCATCAGGGCCGTATCGGCGAGGGGTGTCTTGATCTCGAGAAGACGGGCGTGCTGGGTGAAGAGGGAGGTGAGGAGGGCGTGCATGGCGGACCGCCGATCAGGGCAGGTAAATATTCAGGGTCGGCGCGCGAGGCGCCAGTTGAACGATGTTCTTGAACGGTGCCAGGGTGCGATCAACGGATCGTCCGGCATGCCAGTCGAGGCCAACGTAGGCCAGCAGGCCCATGAAAGCCAGTATGGAGGCGATAACCCAGAGCGGGATGTCCCGGTTAATGGCATTCGAGATGCTGTCCGGTGCCAACCTGTGAGGCGCGAATGGGGCTGCTTTGCCCTTGATGTGGGCAATCTGCTCGCCGAGTTGTTGCGTCAAGTATTTGAGTTTTTCCGGCCCCTCGAGCAAATAACGACCCTTGAAGCCAAGGAGCAGGCACATGTGGAAAACCTCCAGGCCGTTGATCCGGCTGGCTGCGCCATTGCGGGCCGTTTCCAGGCGGTCGAAGAAATGCTCGCCGGCCAGTTGGTCGCCAAACAGGATCAGTTGCAACGGTCGACGTTCCCAAGCGTCGCGAATGTTCATTTGGGACGACAGGACGGCTTCGTCGATGGACGCGCAAAAGGCGTATTTGGCATCGTAGATGTCTTCAGCGCTGAAATGATGCTTTCCCGCGGCTTTCTCGAATTGACTGAGGAACTTCTGGATGTTGCTGGAAAACTCTTCTGGATTCTTCGGTGCGTTTCGGTTCTTCAGCAGGATGAGCATGTAGAAGCCGTCGTACAGCAAGTCGACAAGGCTTCTTGCCGGGCGGTCGAAGGCCGACTCGTCGGCAGTTTGGCTGGGTGCTACGGAAAACAGGCTGGGTGCAGTGCTCATGGCGTGACGGCAATCAATTCAAGAGAGAGATCCCGGTAGCTTTCCGGGGCGTAGATCATGATGGATTGGGCTTTCAGCATTCGCTCATACAGTGGCCCATGTGCTTCCAGGGCGAAATAACAGGCGCCCGGACGAACCGGGATGGCTGCCGGGACCTGCAATGAATGTGTCAGACGAACGCCAGACATGGCTGACAGGACAAGTTTTTCGACATCGGCCGGCGCCCCGATTTTCAGCCGCAATGGCACCGATTCGATGATTTCGGACTGCTGGTGCGCTGCCGTGACCGATAAATAGAATGCCGTTTCGCCGTTGATCTTTTCAGAGTCGAGGTGACCCGCATAAAACGCCGGCTTTGGCTGGCTGAGCGAAATGGCGAAGAAACGGGTCGAGATCACGGTGTCGAGCAGGTCGCGCAATATCTGTTCGAGGCGGAGAAAGCCCGGTCCCGGCGACAGGTGGTCGTAGCCGGGCAGATCGTTCAGCGTGTAACTCTTGGAAAAAGTCATCAATCCGCCGGCCAGCCGCAACAATTCCTGGAAAAGCCGTTCAGGCGAGTTGTCCGGATTGCGGAAAAAGTGGGTTAGCGCCGCACATGCGCTGCTGGCGGTATGCAGCAACCAGAATGAGGCAATGTCACCAGAACGAAACTCGATGACGTTTTTTGATGGTTCGCGGTGAAAACCGTAGAGCGCATCGACCTTGGCCAGCAGTGCATCGATCTGGCGACGCAAGAGGGCAACGATGGTCGGAGCGGCACGCAAACTGATCGAAGGCGGAACGAAACTGCCGTCGATTTCATAGCTGTTGCTAGAGGTGCGTCGAATGCGCACGACAGGCAAGGTCAGAAACTGATCGCGATTGTCACTGGCGGATTTGAGATAGGCGATTTGGCTCAAGGTGGCGATGTCGGCTTCTGCCGCATCGGTGAACAGGTCCGTGGTCGCTTTGGGAACGATCAGAAAACGCGCCTGGGTCGAATCGGTTGCCGAATCGACAGAATTGCCGCCATGCGGATTCAGGTGGTTAAGCGCCAGGAAGAATTCTGTTGCACCATCCTCGTTAACCGCCTTGTCGAGGGCGAGAGGGAGGGGCAGTTGGTCGGTATCGGGAGCGCTGAAGTAGTCGCCATTCGGAAACACGGCGGCGATTCGATTAAACCGCAGGATGCCGCTCTTGAGGGAGTCGATATCGACGTCAAGGTCACGAATTCCCCAGGCGTAGGGGTTGGCCAGCAGTTGGGCGCGGCGCGCCATGTTGTCTGCATGCAAATCCTGTTGCTGGAAATGCTGCGGACGCAGAAAGAGGCCTTCGCCCCAAAGTGTCTTGGCGGTATTCATCAAATGACCATGGTTACGAGTCGCATTGAATGCCGACTAGCGAGCGGAAAGATTCGGGGCTGATCTCTTCGACCAGGGCGCCCTTGGTGGCGTTGAATGCACAGGCGTGAGCGCCGATGGTGATGCCGTTGTCAAAAGATAGCTTGTTGTCAAAAGCGAGTTTCCAGCGGTTCTGGTAGGGGGCTCGGAACATGCCGGCGATCCCGATTGTCGTCGCGTCGCCAGGAACTTTCAGCTTGATGTCATAGGATTTTCCTGGCAGCAGGACAACTTCCTTCACCGAAACCAGTTCCTCTCCCAGAGTCTCCTTGTCTGTTTCGCCGGCCGCGATCTGCTGATAAGTCATGTCCTTGTATTTGTCAGCAGCCCTGAGAACGTAAATCTTCGCTACCAGTGACAGGGGCTTTCCGGCTGATGTCAGATTCAGCTGATTTCCGGTGTCAATCCTTAAGTTCAGATCGCGCGTGATCTTGCTCGGATCGGCGTTCTCTTTCTTGGTGACGCCGGTTGCTTCGAGAACCATGCCAACGGCACTACCGGCAAGTTGAATGGCTGAAAGATGTGCGCAGCCGCTTAAAAATAATGGAAATAATATCCATAAAACCAGTTGCTTAAGTGGTATTGATGGATTTTGTTGTATTCCGTATGTCATTAAATTTTTGCTAAGTTGACATATGTCAACACATCAAAAAAATGCATGTGTATTTACATGACAGTGTTGATAAATTTGAAGGCAGTAATGTACTATCGCCAATTCTTAATGGCAAATCAAATAGCATGTTATATGCTGTTTGGCATAGTTGGAGGTATTGATTTTGTCGTATAAATCTTGTTTTGTTGCCGTGTTGGTGGGCGTTTCAGTTATGGTTTCCGGGTGTGCCAACCAGGATGTTCAGCCACCTAAGGTTGAATTTTCTGAACTTATGACGCAATCCAGTCTTAGTGTCGATTCGTTGCTGGAAAAAGGGAATCAGGATGATGCTGTCAAGATCCTGACCGATCTTGCCGCGAAGAATCCCGGCCGCAAGGAGCCTTGGCTGAAGATGGCAAAGGTTCATTTCGGTGCCGAGAACTATGCGCAGGCCATTGTGGCTGCCGAAGAGGTGATTCAGCGTGATGGCGAGGACCGTGAAGCCAAGACCATTCGTGCTGTCTCTGGGTTGCGTGTTGCAGCGAAATCACTGAACGACCTCAAGGATGACGTTGAGCTGAGGGGGGGGGCTCATTCCGACGCGCTAGGCTTGGCGAAGGTCATGCGTGAAACCCTCGGCGAGGAGGTATTGGTCCCTCCAGTCGACAAGAGCAAGAAAAAGCGAAATTTTGTTCGACGCAAGCCGGTTGCTCCGGCGGTGAATGGCGCGCAACCAGCCCCCTCCGCACCGGCCGCCTCGGGTGGCGCAGGCAATCCGTTTGGTGCCTTGAAGTAATTTTCGTATTCGTTAAGGAGCATCAGGTCTCGGCTGATGCTCCGGCTAGCTGTTTGATTTCTCTCCCGGAGGTTTTTTGTGGCGAAAAAGGAAAGTGTTCAGAAGCGTTTGCAAAAAGTGCGTCCACCACGCGTGCAGTTGACCTATGACGTCGAAATTGGTGACGCCATTGAGGTCAAGGAGCTTCCCTTTGTGGTCGGCGTGCTGGGCGATTTCGCCGCTCAAACGAAGCAGGACCAGGGCAAGGTTCGTGATCGCAAGTTCGTCAATGTCGATATGGACAATTTCGATGACGTCATCGAAGGCATGGCGCCGCGCGCTGCCTATCGGGTCAAGAACCGCCTGACGCAGGATGGCGGCGAGCTAGGCATCGATCTCGAATTCAAGAAATTTGAAGATTTCCGGCCCGAGTCGGTGGTCCAGCAAGTCGAACCCTTGCGCAAGTTGCTCGAGGCTCGATCGAAGCTTGCTGATCTTCGTAACAAGCTTGCCGGCAACGAGAAGCTTGAGGATTTGTTGAACGACGTATTGAACAGCACCGAGCAATTGAACAGCATGGGCGGCAAAACGTCCGATGGAGAGCAGCAATGAACGCCAACGCCGCTGCTATGGCCAACTTCCAGGCTCCTGGTCTTCAGGAGTCATCCGGTCTGCTCGACCAGATCATTGCGGAAAGCAAGGTTGCCCAATCCGAACAGGAAAAAAACCGTGCTCGCGACATCATCAGCGAACTGGTCAATCAGGTTCTGGAAGGCGAAGTTGTCGTTTCCGAAAATCTGGCTGCCTCGCTGGATGCCCGGGTTGCAGAACTTGATCGGCTGATTTCCGATCAGCTCAGCGAAGTCATGCATGCCCCCGAGTTTCAGGCACTGGAAAGCGCGTGGACCGGTTTGCACTATCTCTGCAAGCAAACCTCGACCGGCCAGCAGTTGAAAATCAAGCTGCTGAATGCTTCCAAGCGTGATCTCGTCAAGGATTTCAAAACGGCAATCGACTTCGACCAAAGTGCGCTGTTCAAAAAGGTCTACGAAGAGGAGTTCGGTACCTTTGGCGGAGCGCCGTTTGGCACGCTGATCGGTCAGTACGATGTCTCCCGTCAGCCGGAAGACATGTACTTTGTCGAGCAGATGTCGCATATCGCCGCCGCCGCCCACGCCCCCTTCATTTCTGCTGCCGCGCCGCAACTGTTCGGGCTTGAGAAATATACGGATCTCGGCAAGCCACGCGACATGGCCAAGGTTTTTGATACCGTCGAGTATGCCAAGTGGAAATCCTTCCGCGAATCCGAAGATTCACGTTATGTTGGCCTGGCCCTGCCGCGATTTCTGGGGCGTCTGCCCTACAACCCGATCGACGGTGAAGTTACTGAAGGCTTTAACTTCGTCGAGGATGTCGATGGTACCGATCACGACAAGTATCTCTGGTGCAACGCGGCGTTCGCCCTCGCAGCGCGCCTGACTGCGGCATTCGAGAATTACGGTTGGTGTGCGGCGATTCGTGGTGTCGAGGGTGGTGGTCTGGTTGAAGATCTGCCTACGCATACCTTCCGTACCGATGATGGCGAAGTGGCGCTCAAGTGTCCGACGGAGATCGCGATTACCGACCGGCGCGAAAAGGAATTGAGCGACCTCGGCTTCATTCCCCTCGTTCATTGCAAGAACACCGATTACGCCGCATTTTTCGGTGCCCAGTCGGCCCAGAAGGCGAAGAAATACGACTCTGACTCGGCAAATGCCAACGCCTCGTTGTCGGCCCAGCTGCAGTACATGTTCGCAGTCTCCCGCATCGCCCACTACATGAAGGCCATGATGCGCGACAAAATCGGAAGCTTCGCCTCCGCCTCCAACGTGCAGAGCCATTTGCAGCGCTGGATTGATCAGTACGTAACGGCAGATGATTCTGCGTCCCAGGAGACCAAGGCCCAGTTTCCGTTGCGTGAAGCATCGGTCGAGGTCAGCGAAGTTCCGGGGCGTCCGGGCGTTTACCGTGCTGTGTCGTTCATTCGTCCGCATTTCCAGCTGGATGAACTGTCGGTGTCGTTGCGTCTGGTAGCCGAGCTACCGCAGTCCAGCAAGGCTTAATTTCAATAGCATCCTCAAGAAGGAGAACCTAGAAGATGAAAGATATATACGTCGAGTTCAAAGGCAGTGACATCAAGGGTGATTCCCGCGATGCCAAGCACAAGGACACCGTTGAGGTTTACAGCTGGTCACATACCATCCGTCAGCCCAAGTCGGCCACAGCTTCTGCCGCTGGCGGCCATACCGCCGAGCGTGTTGAACATGGTGAGATGATCTTCACCAAGGACATCGACGGCTCCAGCCCCAAGCTTTATCAGGCCTGTTCGTCCGGCCTGGTGGTCAATGATGTGATCATTTATTTCTACCGTGCTTATGGCGGCAAGAACAACACCGGTAATCCGTCTGCCACGCAGAACCGTCACCAATATCTGAAGATCGAACTGAAGAACGTGATCATCGCTTCGGTTTCTCCGGCTGTCGACGAAGAAGGTATTCCCAAGGAGAGCTTCTCCCTGAAGTATTCCGCCGTGAAGTGGACTTACGACGAGCTGAATATCGACGGTACGAAGACCGGCAAGGTCAATATCCAGGGCGCCTGGAATCTGGCCAAGAACACGCCGAACCTCACCTGATCGAAAGAAACATGGAGTTTACGGCGGGACGCTTGTTCCGCCGTTTTTTATGATCAAGGGTTTCGAGCCATCTTTATTCGACAAGTTGTTCGACGACCAGCCCATGGGCGCTGCGCGTCGGCGATTGTCGCTGGAACAATTGAAGGATTCGGTGGCGCGCGATCTTGAAGCGCTGCTCAACACCCGTGTCGTTCTCGATGATGGGGTTGCCGACGACTTTCCGTTGTCCGGGCGCTCCGTTGCGGGATTCGGCCTGGTTGATTTCGCCGGCCTGAGTCTCTCGAACATCCATGACCGGCAACGGATCTGCGCCGCTATTGAGTCGGCCATTGCGGCCCATGAGCCGCGCTTGCGCGAGGTAAAGGTGGAAATCGAATTGCATCGCAAGACCATCAACGCCCTCTATTTTTCGATCAATGCCGTTTTGGTCGTTCGCCCGGCCCAGGAGCCGGTTAGCTTCGATGCCCTGTTGCAGCCGACCAGCCTGCAATATTCAATCAGCCGTCATCGGCGACAGGTGAGCTGATTGGAAGACTTGCTGCCTTATTACGAGCGGGAGCTGGCGTTTTTGCGCCAGCATTCACGCCAATTTGCCGAGCGCTACCCCAAGCTGGCGGCGCAACTTCTGTTGTCCGGCGAAGGTTGCGATGATCCACACGTCGAGCGGATGATCCAGTCGTTCGCCATGCTGACGGCGCGCGTCTCGAAAAAGCTCGAAGACAGCTACCCGCAGTTCACCGAAGCGCTGCTTAATGTCCTGTATCCGCACTATTTGCGGCCTTTCCCGAGTTGCTCCATCGCTCACTTCGACCATGGGGCAGGGGAGTTGTCCTCGATGCCGGTCATTTCGCGCGGCACCGAACTTCAGTCGCGGCCGATCAAGGGCGCTGTTTGCAAATTCAGGACTGCATGGGATCTGGAACTGCCACCGGTGGCGCTGGCGGATGTCGAATTCGATCCGATTGCCTCGGCTCCGAGCGAAGTCCGTTTGCCGGTCGGGGCCAATGCCTTGCTGTCGATGTCGATCAATCTTCGCGGGGCCACGGTTGAGGCCGGGATCGGCAAGCTCAAGCGTCTCCGCGTTTATATCGACGCCGAGCCGTCGGTTGCGGCTGCACTGCGCGACGCGCTCTTCCTGCGGACACTCAAAATCTACGTTGCCGGTGCGGATGGCCGCTGGCGTATCGCCGACAAGCAAGTGATCGGCGAGGTCGGGTATGGCGACGATGAAGCACTGATCGACATGCCGGCGACCGCGCACGGTGCCTATCGCTATCTGACCGAGTATTTCTGTTTCCCGGAGAAATTCAATTTCTTCGACATCAACATCGCGGCGCTTCCATCTTCACTGCACAGTGAAGGGCGGGTCGTTCTTCATCTCGCGCTGGGCGATTTGCGGGCCGATAGCGACATGTCCCGCCTGCTGCAAACCCTGACCAGTCAGAATCTGCGTCTGGGTTGCGTACCGGTGGTCAATCTGTTTGCCCAGCGCGGCGATCCGATCCGCATCACCAACCGTGACGTCAGTTATCCGGTTGTTGCCGATGCCCGGCGCGCCTACGCCTACGACGTTTATGCCATCGATTCCGTGCGCCGGGTTCGGCAAACGCCGCAGGGCGAGTCGATTACCGAGTTTCGACCGTTCTTTTCGCTGCGCCACGGCGAAACGCCCGAGCGTAACGGTTATTACTGGTACGCCCAGCGCGATCCGATGCTGGCTGAAACGAGTCCGGGCTACGAGACCTCGCTGTCCATCGTCGATGCCGATTTCGATCCAGTTCAGCCCAAAACCGATGTGCTGAGCCTGAAACTGACCTGTACCAACCGCGATCTGCCGACCCTGATGTCGGTTGGCTTGGCGTCCGGCGACCTGTTTCTCGAAGGCGGATCGAGCGTGCGTTCGATCAAGCTGCTGCGCAAACCGAGCCAGCCGTGCCGCTTCGATCACCGTCGGGACGGGCAATGGCGGATCATTTCGCATTTGTCGCTCAATCATTTGTCGCTGAGTGGCAGCGGGCTGGGTGCCTTCCAGGAAATGCTGGCCTTGTACGACCTGCCGCGCAGCGCCAGCAACCGGCGCCAGATCGAAGGCTTGCGCGAAATGACCCAGGTGGACAAGACCGTCTGGATGTCCGGTAAACCCTTTGCCTGTTTCGTGCGTGGCGTCGAGGTTCGGTTGACGCTTGACGAAATGAGCTTCGCCGGCAGCGGGCTGGATTCGTTCGTGCGGTGTATCGACCGCTTTCTCGGGCTGTATGTGAGCCTCAACAGCTTTATCCAGTTGGTCGTGTTGTCCCACCGGACAGGAGAGGAATTGATCCGATGCGCACCCCGCAACGGCGACTCGATCCTGCTCTGAGCGAGCACACGCTGCAGGAGCCCGAGCGTTACGAGTTCTTTCAGCTCGTTCGCCTGTACGAACGGATGTTTCGTCAAGCTGGGCGCGGCGGTGATGTCGTCAGTGAAAAGGTGCGTTTTCGCAATTCGGTGCGTCTCGGGTTTGCGCCCGCTCAGGTCGATGCCATCCGCCCGAGCTACCGCCAGGACGAGGCTGGCCTCGATACCGGCGAGCTGGAGCGGGTCGATATCACGCCCAGTTTCATGGGCATGCTCGGCGTGAACGGCACCTTGCCTATTCATTACACCGAGCAGGTTATCGCCCAGGCGCGCTTCAAGCGCGATGATTCCGGGCAGGCGTTTCTCGACCTGTTTACCAACCGGGCGGTCGGCCATTTCTACCGTGCCTGGAAAAAATACCGGCTGGCCATCAACTACGAAACGGATCGCCAGAACCGCTTTTTGCCGATCATTCTGGCGCTCGGCGGGGTCGGCTTCGAGCCCTTGCGGCAGCGCCTCGGCAGGGGGCCGGGGGCGATCGACGACGAATCGATTGCCTATTTTGTCGGACTCTTTCGCCAGCGCCCGGTCTCGGCCGAAGCGCTGCAACGCGTACTGGCCGGCTATTTCGGCGAACCAGTCGTGGTCGAACAGTTTGTCGGCCACTGGTACGTCGTGCCCACCGAACAGCGGTCGATGCTGGGTGGCCGCAATGCCGCGCTCGGCGTCAATGCCCTGGCCGGGGAGCGCATCTGGCAACGCAACCTGCGCTTGCGCATCCACATCGGCCCGTTGCGCCATGCGCGCTATGTCGCCTTCCTGCCCAAAGGCGAGCTGGCCGCTGCCCTCGAGAAAATATTGTCGCTGGCCACCGGTGCCCAGTTCGAATACGAAATCCGCCCCATCCTGCGTGCCGCCGATGTCCGGCCAGCCGTGCTCGGTCAGGGCCGCCGGCTGGGCTTCGACGCCATCGTGCTGACCGCCCCGGAACGCCGGGACCGGGCCGACGCCAGTTATCTCACCCAATTCATCCACTAAATCGATCCAGCAATGAGCACCTCTCTGAAGACCCTGATCAGCAAACTCAACACGACCTGCCGCCAGGCCGCCGAACGCGCCGCCAGCCTGTGCATGTCACGCGGCAATTACGAGGTGGATCTCGAGCATCTGTTGCTGGCGATACTGGAAAATCCCGGTGCTGACCTGCTGGTGATCGCCAAGCGTTGTGGCATCAGCCCGACCGGTCTGGAGCGCGAACTGAGTCAGGAGGTCGACCGCTTCAAGACCGGCAACACCCGCACGCCGGTGTTTTCCACGCACATCCTCAAGCTGCTCCAACAGGCCTGGCTGATCGCCTCGCTCGATGCCCGCCTGCCGCGCATTCGCTCCGGCCACCTGCTGCTCGCGCTGCTCACCGAGCCGGACCTGGCACAACTTGCCACGCGCGGTGCCAAGCTGCTGGCCAAGCTGCGGCTCGACGAGCTCAAGCACAATTTCGACAAGATTACCGAAGGCTCGGCCGAAGCGGCTGAAGTGCTCGGGCTGGGCGAGGGCAATGCGGCGGAAGTCGGCGAGGAGGGCGATGTTGCCGCGCCGCAGGCCGGCAAGACGCCGGCGCTCGATCAATTCACCACCAACCTGACGCAGCGCGCCCGCGACGGCAAGGTCGACCCGGTGATCGGCCGCGATGCCGAAATCCGCCAGGCCATCGACATCCTGATGCGCCGCCGCCAGAACAACCCGATCCTGACCGGCGAGGCCGGCGTCGGCAAGACGGCCGTGGTCGAGGGGCTGGCCCTGCGTATCGCGCAGGATGACGTGCCGCCGCCGCTCATTGGCGTCGAGCTGCATACGCTGGATATGGGCTTGCTGCAGGCCGGGGCGAGTGTCAAGGGTGAGTTCGAGAACCGCCTGAAAAACGTCATCGACGAGGTCAAGAAAAGTCCCAAGCCGATCATCCTGTTCATCGACGAAGCGCACACCATGATCGGCGCCGGCGGCCAGTCCGGCCAGAACGACGCCGCCAACCTGCTCAAGCCGGCGCTGGCTCGCGGCGAGTTGCGCACCGTGGCCGCCACCACCTGGGCCGAGTACAAGAAATACTTCGAGAAGGATGCCGCGCTGGCCCGCCGCTTCCAGGTCATCAAGGTCGAAGAGCCGACAGAGCCGCTGGCCGCCGCCATGTTGCGCGGCATGGTGCCGCTCATGGAAAAGCATTTCGGCATCCGCGTCATGGACGAAGCGGTAACCGAAGCCGTCCGCCTGTCGCATCGCTACATCAGCGGCCGTCAGCTGCCGGACAAGGCGATCAGCGTGCTCGACACGGCCTGCGCCAAGGTGGCGCTGGGCCAGAGCGCCACGCCGGCGTTGATCGACGAAGCCGACAAGCGTCTGCTACGCGAGCAGGCCGAGCTGGCCGCACTCGAGCGTGAAGCGGCGAGCGGTGCCTGGCACGACACGCGGATCGGCGAACTCAAGGCGCAGATCGCCGCCATCGAATCCGACCTCGCCATCCTCAAGACGCGCTTTGAAGAGGAAAAAACCCTGGTCAGCCGCATCCTGGCCCTGCGCAGCAAACTAGAAAACACTCTTCCCACGGTCAACCCGGAAAAAGCCCCAAAAACGAAATCACGCAAAAAGGCCGGCGACACCCCGGCCGGCGACAGCGAACTCGACAAGGCGCTGCTCCGCCTGCGCGAGTTGCAGGGCGAGTCGCCCATGGTGCCGCTGCAGGTCGATGGCCACGTCGTCGCCGAAATCATCGCCGCGTGGACCGGCATCCCGCTCGGCAAGATGGTCAAGGACGAAATCAACACCGTCCTCAACCTCAAGCCGCTACTCAAGGAACGGGTGATCGGCCAGGATCACGCCCTGGAAGCCGTTGCCCAGCGCGTGCGCACGGCGCGTGCCAACCTCGAAGACCCGAACAAGCCCAAGGGCGTGTTCATGTTTGTCGGCCCCTCCGGCGTTGGCAAGACCGAAACGGCGCTGGCCCTGGCCGACATTCTCTATGGTGGCGAGCGCAAGCTGGTCACCATCAACATGAGCGAATACCAGGAAGCGCACAGCGTCTCCGGCCTCAAAGGCTCGCCGCCGGGCTACGTCGGCTATGGCGAAGGCGGGGTGCTGACCGAAGCCGTGCGCCGCAATCCGTACAGCGTCGTCCTCCTCGACGAAGTCGAAAAAGCCCACCCGGACGTCCTCGAACTCTTCTTCCAGGTCTTCGACAAGGGCGTGCTCGACGACGCCGAAGGCCGCGAGATCGACTTCCGCAACACCCTGATCATCCTGACCAGCAATGTCGGCTCCACCCAGATCATGCAAGCCTGCCTCAACAAGCCGGCCGAGGAATTGCCCGAAGCCGATGCCCTGGCCGACGCCCTGCGTCCCCTCCTCTTCAAATCCTTCAAGCCGGCCTTCCTCGGCCGCATGAAAGTGGTGCCCTACTACCCGATCTCCGACGAAGTGCTGATCAGCATCATCAGCCTCAAGCTCGGCCGCATCCGCGACCGCGTGGCCGCCAACCACAAGGCCGAATTCCTGTGGGACGACAAACTCGTCGACGCCGTGCTGGCGCGCTGTACCGAAGTCGATTCCGGCGCCCGCAACGTCGATCACATCCTCGGCGGCACACTGCTCCCCGAAATCGCCGAGGCCGTGCTCGCCCGCATGGCGGAGGGCGCCGCCATCGAGCGCATCAAGGTCACGGCCGGCAAGAACGGCGAATTCAAGTACGCCATCAAGTAAGGATTTTGTGGAACCCCTCACGCCGGAGACCCCCCATGTTCAACCTCAGCTACAGCCTCTTCGCCAACGCCTACCGCCGCTTCGAGCGCCAGGACAAGGACGCCCTGTTCGCCAACCTCGGCTGGCAAGAGCAGGCCGGGGCCGGCGGCCATGTCCGCAATGGCGCCGTGTTGACCAGCCTGGCCCTGATCTCGGCCGGCGCCCAGCTCAATGGCGGCCTGCGCATCCTGGCCGGTCCCCTGCAAGGCGGCCGCGCCTTCAACGGCGCCAACCGGCTGGCCGGCTGGCTGGGCGACCACTTTGGCGAACCTGAAATCATCACCCTCGATAAAGGCCTGAACGACGTCGCCTACCAGCTCTTCGGCCGGCGCGGCATCGTCGCCTTCATCCAGGGCAGTGGCCCGCAGGGCGGCTGCATCGGCCTGCTCGACGGCCGCAACGCCGCACCCCTGTGCCGTGCCGCCGAACTCCATCACCCCCTGGAAGTCCGCTTCTGGGCGCTGAATTAACCCGCTTCATACCGGCCACACTGCCATGACCCGCTCGAACCCGAACCTGAGTAATCTCCTCGACCAACTGCTCGGCGCCGGCTGGCGCCAGACCGCCCGCCTGCTCACGCTGACCACGCCGGCCGGCCCGGATGCCTTGCTGGCCGAAAGCGTGCGCATCGACGAAGCCCTCGGCCCGGTCAGCGAGCACGCCGGCTATCGCATCGAACTCACCGCGCTCTCCGCCAATGCCGAGCAGTCGCTCAGCGAACTGCTCGGCCAGCCCGTCCGCCTCGACCTGCAAACGGCCGCCTCGCGCACCGTGCTGCGCCCGTTCCATGGCCACATCACGCAGATTTCGCGGGAAGGCGCCAACGGCGGCTTTGCCCGCTACCGCCTGATCATCGAACCCTGGCTCGCCTTCCTCGGCCACAATCAAGACAACTACTTCTTTCAAGACAAAACCGTCGTCGAAATCGTCGACGAACTCCTCGCCGACTGGGCCGGCCAAGGCAAACTCGTCCCCGCCTGGGAATGGCGCCTGGCCGACCCCGCCCTCTACCCCAAACGCGGCATGACCGCGCAATACCTCGAAAGCGACCTCGCCTTTCTCAAACGCCTGCTCACCGAAGAAGGCCTCTTCTGCTGGTTCGAACACGCCGTTGAAGAAGGCGACAGCCTGGGCAAACACACCCTCATCATCGCCGACCACAACGGCGCCTTCGCCGCCAACCCCCAGCCCCGCATCCGCTTCACCCAAGCCGGCGCCACGCTCGCTGAAGACAGCCTCGACCAATGGCTCGGCCAACGCCGTATCGACACCGCAGAAACCAACGCCACCAGTTGGGACTACCGCAGCCTCTCGGTCCGCGCCCAAGGCAGCATCAGCGCCATCGATAGTGGCCACAGCGGCCCGCTCCCCAAAACCGTCGCCTGGCACGACCCCGGCCAATACGCCTGGCCAACCGCCGCCCACGGCGAACGCATGCTCGGCAACCAGCGCCAGGCCATCGACGTCCGCCTGAAACAATTCCACGCTGCCGGCACCGTGCGCAGCGCCGCCCCCGGCACCACCTTCACCCTGGCCGACCACCCTGAACACGACCGGGATGAAGCCGAACAACGCCACTTCCTCATCACCGCCATCACCCACCGCGCCCGCAACGCCCTGCAAGAAGTCCCCTTGGGGGACAACCTCGGCGCTGCCATCCCCGGCGCCGACAACGACCCGGCCGGCAATCCCACGGTCAACCCGAAAAAAAGCCCAAAATCAAAAACCGCTAAAGCCGCCGAAGCCGGCGAAGACAGCACCAACGACAGCACCAACGACAGCACCCCCGACCTCTTCTACCGCAACGAACTCGTTACCATCCGGTCCGCCATCCCCTGGCGCCCCCTCATGGCCGACGCCCACGGCCGGCACATCCACCCGCGCCCGACCATCCGCGGCAACCTCACCGCCGTCGTCATGGGCTCCGGCGAACCCACCCACACCGACCGCGACCTGCGCGTGCGCGTCCAGTTCCCCTGGCAACGCGGCGCCGACGCCGCCAGCCGCCACGCCCACCCGACCGGCGCCGACAACGCCCCGGCCAACCACAGCCTCGGCATCTGGCTACGCGTCATGACCCCCGTCGCCGGCGCCAACTGGGGCGGCCACCTCATCCCCCGGCCCGGGCAAGAAGTCCTCGTCGCCTTCCAGAACGGCAACATCGACCGCCCCGTCATCATCGGCGCCCTCTACAACGGCCAAGGCCAGAACGACGCCCAAGGCAACCGCATCGGCAGCGCCAGCCAAGCCGCCAGCCCCAACGCCCCGGCCTTCTTCGCCGGCCAGGAAAACCCCCAACACACCCACGGCGCCAGCCTCTCCGGCCTCAAAAGCCAACAACTCGGCACCAGCCAAAGCGGGCAGGGCGGCTACAACCAACTCATCTTCGACGACACCCCCGGCGAAGCCCGCATCGAACTCGCCACCACCCAATACCAAAGCGGCCTCCAACTCGGCCACCTCAAACAACAAACCGACAACGCCCGCCAAGCCGACCGCGGCCACGGCGGCGAACTCGCCACCCAGGCCAGCCTCGCGCTGCGCGCCGGCAACGGCCTCCTGATCACCGCCGACGCCCGCCCCAACGCCAGCGGCCAGCACCTCGACAGCCGCGAAGCCATCACTCAAACCGACGATGCCCAAAGCCTCACCCAAAGCCTCGCCGACCTCGCCCAAAAACAAAACGCCAGCCTCAAAGGCGACCCCGCCGCCGGCCAGCTCCCCGCCATCGAGAGCCTCACCCACGCCAGCGAAGTCCTCGGCGCCACCGCCAGCCACGGCCAAAGCAGCGCCGCCGGCGGCAGCGACATCAAAGCCACCCAAGGCGCAAAATACACAATCGCCGCCACCGGCGGCGGGGTGGGCACCGTCGCCGCCTGGTCCGAACCCCGCCTGCAACTCAGCGCCCCGGCCGGCATCACCCAACTCACCCCGGCCGACCACCTCCTCGTCGCCGGCAAAAACATCGTCATCGCCGCCCAGGACACCAACCTCATCGCCCAAGGCCACCACAGCCTCGCCATCAAAGACGGCCTGGCCCTCTTCACCGCCGGCAAAGCCAACAACAAAAACAAACCCAACCAGGAAACCGGCATCCACCTCCACGCCGCCAGCGGCCAAGTCAGCCTGCAAAGCCAGAGCGGCAAAACCACGGCAGCGGCCGACAAGAAAGTCACCCTCGCCAGCACCACCGGCAACCTCAACGCCAGCGCCAAGAGCCACATCCTCGCCACAGCGCAGGGCGCCAGCCTGAAGATCGAAGGCGGGAATATCAGCCTGCGTGCACCGGGCAAGGTGGAACTGAAGGCGAGTCAGAAGAATTTGACGGGGCCGAAGAGTGCCAGCGCGGCGGGGGTGAGTTTGCCGAAGGCGGGGGAGTTGAAGGGGTGTTCTCAACAGAACGCCAAGGGCCTTGATGCCATTAGCGAGTTCTGAGTCATGTCAGAAACCATAGAACTAAACCATCAATTTTTTGAGCAATATCGATATGCCATCGTCGATGCTGGCCGGCGCGAGGAAATACCGGATAGTTGGCCTGTTGCTTCTATTGCTCCCACCTTTCTGGAAAACGATACCGCACGGTGTCCGTTGCTGATCGATTGTCTCGGCATCCCGGAGGCAGATCGCAACCCCCTGCTGGATCGTCTCGAAACAGAAACCACTACACGCGACGAAACGCTGTTCAGTCTGGTGCTCGCAACCTCGGCGTCCTTCAAGCCGCTTCTGAAACACTTGGCCCAACGCCTGGTGATCAGGAACTCCACCGACAATCTGCCACGACAATTCCGCTACTACGACTCCGGCACCTTCATTCAACTCCCCGACGTGTTGGGTGGTGCTGGCATGTCCTGGCTGCTCGGGCCGATTGATGCCGTTGCTGTTCCGTGGCTGGGAGAGTGGCGTTGCTGCCGCAATCCAGTCGACTCGACCAATCCCCGATTCGATCTGCGCACGCTTTGGGATGTGCTGCTAGGATTCAGCGTAGTCAATCGCGTACTGACCCAACTTCCGGAGATGCCGGATCAGTGCGAATGGCGGCGCAAGGGGGAAGCAACGCGGAGAATCGTTGCCCATGCTCGCAAAACCCATGGTCTCGATCAGCGCGACGATCTTGTCACCTTTGCCTTGCATGCCTGGTATTGGCACCCTGATTTCGACCGTCACCCAGCCGTTCAAAAACTGTTAGCCAAACTGGCTACAGCCACCCCTGACGATGAATTGGATTATCGCGAACTGACCGCCAGCCTTGATGAAGCCGCTTGGCAAAAGATTGCCCGCGACCTGCAATCCGAAGAAAATCTGTAAGGAAAAACGCAATGAGTACCGCAAAAATGTGTGAAACCCCCTGCGAAACCTGCAAGAAGGAAGGGCTGCCCCTCTTGCTGACGCGTTACGCAGTGCATACGACTGAAACCAAGGCGCCAGCATTGAGCGGGACGCTTGGCGGTGGTCAACTGTCCGCGATTCCGCTTGGTACGCATGCGCAATACGGTCTCCGATTACTGCGTAGCGGCTACGTCTATGTCCATGACGAAGCCCGGAAACATTGGGACGAATACTTCGTTACTGCTGACGGCTTCTTGACCAAACTTCCCCAGCGCCCGAACACCGGGACGCGGGCCGCCCCGGCAACCGAGTTTGCTTGCGCTCGCAATGGCGCCGCACCACTGGCCGGCGTCATTACCATTCGCAACCCAAAGCATGCGACAAATATCTGGGTTGGTTTCAGCGACGTCGAATGGACAGAGGACACACTGAACCGCCATAACGATGCTGCCTATCGTCAGCGTCACATGCAGAAGATCACCATCAGCGGCGGCAAGGTCAATCCGCAGCCCCATACCGCCCCGCTGGAAACCATCGATGCCATCGTCCCGGAATTCAAACTCGATGCCGGTACAGTAAAGAATCAGGTCACACCTTGGGCGCCGTTCCAGTTCAACAGTCGGGCTGCAATGGTCAAGGATTTCAAGACAGCCATACAGCAAGCCAGGCCGCAGGGCGGGGCGGCGGTGGTGGCGCTGTTTGATCCGGTTGGCATTACAGCCGAAATCGATGCCTTGATGAAGCACAACCTGAATAGCTTTATGGGTGCCCCCAAAAGGCAGCGGCCACTGGCCGTATCGCAAGTCGTCATGCAGCTTGAAGAAGCGGTTCGCGCCCAGGCGGTAGAGCAAGAAGAAGCCGCAGCCGAGGGGTTGGCAAATCAACAGCTCAGTCAGCCAGACATCGGCATGTTGTTCAGCGGCGGCTATCGCGACAAGAAGCTCAAGCAAATCGAAGACATCCGAACGGTGACGCCCGCCGAAGCGAAACGCGTGCAAGAACAGGCATGGGCAAAATACACTGCCAAATTCGACGAACCGGCCCTGAAAAGTTGGCGCAAAACACACGATGAGGAACTGAAGGGGCTCGATGCCAAGACCATCGCGCCGCTCGCAGTGGCTCATCGCGACTGGATGAAATGCAAGGCCATGGGCGCCTATTTTGAATGCAATTTTGACGACACGAATCTCGATAGCGGCCACGCCTACGCCGTGACAGTATCGATGTGCATCGGCAGCACACAGGACAAGGCTGCCTGTTTCGACCTCTACACCGAATGGCTCAGCGCTGACACCTTTGCGAAGAACAACCTGCTCCTCAATGCCCTGGTGCTCAACCTGAAAGCCACCAAGGATGCAATCAAAACGGCGATGGCGCAAAGCCTTGACTGGCGAGGCTTCCCGCTCGATGGGCTGACCGGATCGTTTGGCGAATCGATCAAACTGAAATGGGAGGCGATGGCCGATGCCATCGGCAACAAGATCGTTGCCCGCCAACTCGGCCCCCTGGCCAAGGTGATTGATCGCGCCATTGACGGCAAGGTCAAACCCTCGCTGGTGGCGCTATCGCTCTACACGGGAAAAACTTACACCGTAGTTGACGTTGTCGGCGGCAAGAAAGCCTTTCGCACCTTGCTGATCAAACAACTGATCAAACTATCGAAACAGCCGCTCAACCAACGTCAGATGGAACGTGCCGTGGCGGCTGAAATGCGGCGCCTGGAGATCGCAGGCATCAAACTGGACGGCACGCAAAAGAAACGCTTTCTGATCATGGTCGACGAAGCGGAATTCAAGACCATGCCCAAGAATCTCGATGCCGCCAGCCGTGCCCGCTGGCTGGCACGCAGCCTGACCAAAGTCGAGGACATCCAGGCCATGGAATTCGGCCACTGGCAAGCCAAGCTGGGGCAGCCCAGCACAAGCTGGATCAAAGGCAGCCAGACGTACATCTTCGGCTTGGTGGCGGCGCTCTTCCAGTACCACGCGATGAACAAGCTGGGTGAGGACGAAGCCAAAGCGATGAGCCATGAAACAGTGGAAACGAAATACCGGCTCAATGCCGGCATAGTGGCGTTCTGGGGAACGCTCGCCGATCTGACGGGGCAGGGAATGGAGAAGATTGTGTCGGTGGTGCCGAAGTTGGGACGTGGGTTGGCGACCGCAGGGCGAATCTTGAGCTTTGTCGGAAGAGGCGCCGGAATCGTCGGGGCGGGGATTATGGCGTGGTGGGATGCAAGCGCCGGCGTTAAGAGCCTTAGAGAGGGGCAGACAGGCATGGCTGTTTTGTATTTTGGGTCTGCCGCTCTTTGTTTATCCGCCGGCTTCTTGCTATTGATGACTGGTATGTTCGCCTGGGCCGGCCCCTTGGCCCTGGTCTTGATAGCCCTGCTGGTAGGTATTGCTGTACTCATTGAACTCTTCAAGGACAACAAGGTTCAGGAATGGTTGAAACGTTGCTGGTGGGGTAACGGCCCGGATGCAAAGTATCCCGACCTGGAAACCGAACTGGCGCAAATCAAGCTGGCACTGGCGTAAATCATGGACTTCAATGGACTATTCAAGCCCTATCCGGCCAACCGGCCGTTGACCGACGCTGAGCGTGAGCGCCGTTTGTTGCGAAGACAACGGCTGGAGGTTGAACCGGCTTATCAGCTCAGCGTGATTCGGATGAATTCGACGTTCATGGAGTTGGTGGACAAGCATTTTGCGTGGAAGGGCTTTTTGACGAGTGTGGCGTTGATGGGATTTACCTTGGTTGCATTTATGTTGATTGGCATTGCGCTGGTTGATACTCCCGAGGGAATTGAAAGCAAATGGCTCGTTTTCTCTGTGACCAGCGTTATGTCCTTATTGCCGGGTGGGCTAAGCGCTTGGTTTTTCAAACAAGACAACTTCCGTTTCACCCACTACCCAATCCGCCTGAACCGGAAGACCCGAATGGTGCATGTCTTCCGGATCAACGGCACGGTATTGAGCGTGCCATGGGACGAGGTGTTTTTCTGCATCGCCGCCCTGCCGCAGTGCAATTGGGAGATTCAGGGGCATGTGCTGGATAAGAATGGTGTAACGGTTAAGGAGACTTTCGCATTCATGCTCCATGGCACCGGCGATGCTGATAGAGATCTGCTCGTTCACTACTGGGAGTTTGTTCGTCGCTACATGGAAGATGGTCCCAATTCAGTGGCTAAGCACGTCAAGTATTGTTTGCCAATTGTCGATAAGAAGGAGTCTTTTGCTTTTGCCTTGCAACGAGCGCATTTCGAAGTGGGGGCTCTCTCAATACTAATTCAGATTCCCTTTCTGTTGATGTACCTCGCCATCTATCCTGGACGCTGGCTGGCGATGCGTACCTGCAAAATCCCAGTATGGCCTGACGAGATCGAGCGTGTCTGCCCAATCGACGCCAACGATCCGTATCGCCGGGATGCCAGCACGAACGAGAAGCGCTGAAAGCTCGGCGGTATGTGAATGCTACGGTCGACCGGAAATTTTGCCCAAAATTGAAAATTTATCGCTGCGCATGCCCGGCGCTGCCTATCGCCAACGGCACATGCAGAAAGTGGTCATCAGCGGCGGCAATGTCAGTCCGCAGCCCCATGCAGCCCCGTTGGAAGAAGTGGAATCCGTCGTGCCGGAATTCAAGCTCGATGCCGGCACGGTCAAGAAACAGATATCCTCTACGTCAGCGAAAGGAAGCTGGTCACCATCAACATGAGTGAATACCAGGAAACCTACTCTGTCTCCGGCCTGAAGGGTTTGTCGCCAGGCTATGCTGGCTATGGTGAAGGCGGCGTACTGACCGAAGCCGTACGCCGCAACCCTACAGCGTCGTCATCCTCGACGAAGTTGAAAGGCCCAACCCGATGCCCTCGGTCGGGCCGATGCTGGATTTTTCTACCGAACGATTGCCGTAATGATGTCAATGTCGCGCTCGGTGGCATTCTTCGTGGTTGGCTGCGAATTTTTTTTGGCATATGCCTTGTTCGCTTGGCGGTTGACCGGTTTTCGTTCTGCTGTATGGACTGCTGATTTCCTGGCTTTTTTATGAGCGCTTTGCTCTTTTGTGTCAGGTTTAGTCGCTTGGTCTGAATTTGCTAATTTTTTTGCTTCAGGTGTGATCGAACGAAAAGGTATCGAATCCGGGCTTTTTTCTGATTTGGCCGACTCCTGCTCGCTGGTTTCCTGAATGATGGCACTTCCCGTACTAGCAATGGCCGGAGGCGCATCCGTGGGGCCGGTCGCAGCTACTTGGGAAGGATTGCCAGTCGGTAGTTTAGCGACTTCAGTGCTTATGCTGACATGTTCTTGGGTTGTGTCGCCGGGCAGCGTCTTCTCAGATACACCCTTGTCGAACTGAGTTGTGAATACCAGCCAACTGACCCACAGCAAAAACAGTAGCAATGACAAAATCCAGGCAATTGGCTTCCATCCGGCAAATGAAGGCTGGGTGTGGATTTTTGCGTACTTGGGGTCGAGGTCTTGCAGAATGCTCATTGTTCAGCCTTCGTTGTCTTCCGATCTGGGTATGCATCCATGGTGCAATTGTGGAATGGCATGGAGCTGCTGATAATTATAATAGGACGTTCGCAAGTTCATAAAGAAATCCATCTGTATTAAAATAATACAAATTGATTATTTCCTGGCGCTGAGCGCTTTTTTCGTGTGCTCCTTGAGCCGCTATTTTTGAAGGTTTCCTGTGGTTGCAGCTGCCGTGTTGGCGTATTTCCTGATCGTTGTGCTGGGTGTGTTGCTGGTTGTTTTTCCAGGCTATCGCACGCGCGTCATTTCGATGTTGCAGGGAGCGCTTGACCAAGGTGCGATGCCAGTATTCCGCGCTGGACTCAAACTCTCCTCGGGCTTCATTTTTGTCGGACGGGGGCTTCGCGGCAGCTTTAAGGGTCTTGGTCGGCTTGTTAGCGCAAATCCTTTGCTCACAGGGGCGGCTTTTTTGCTGGTTGTTGCACCCTCGCTGATCGCACTGGTTTTGCACAGTCCGGCGGTGTTTGATTTTTCCGAAGATCATCGAATGGCTGACCGGCAGATTGCCGTTTTGCTCGAAGGTGAACAACTGGTGCCGCCACCGCCATTGCCGCCGGAAGCCTTTACGACCAAGGAAGTGGAAATGGTACGTCCGGATGTCATTCATGCCAGTCGCAACTGGGGCTTGCTTGATCGGGAATTTACCCAGCGCCTTTTGGTTGCATTCAAGCTAATGAAGGAGCGGCATGGTTACGACATGGTGCTGATCGAAGGGTATCGTAGCCCGGAGCGTCAGGCGCGGCTGTTTGATCAAGGGGCGCATGTTACTCGGGTCGGCGCCAACATGAGTTACCACCAGCATGGGCTGGCCGCCGATTCCGCTTTTTTCCGGGATGGCAAGGTCGTGATTTCAGAGCGTGATCCATGGGCTATGCGGGGCTACCAGCTGTATGGAGAAATCGCCGAGCAGGTTGGCCTGACCTGGGGGGGGCGGTGGAAGATGCAGGACTACGGGCACGTGGAGTTGCGCCGTAGCGGGGTTCTTGGCCGGGCCGGCAATCAGTAATCAAGTTCTTGTTTGGACAATCGCGTATTTTCCGGAGTAATTGATGAGCAGACCTTTCATTTTATTGGGCGACAAGACGGATCATGGCGGGGTGGTGATCTCCGCGTCTGAATCGAGTGACTGCAACGGGAAGGGCGTGGCGCGGGTTGGCGATCAGGTGACCTGTCCAAAGCGGGGTCACGGCAAAGTAACGACTATCGTTACCGGTGACTCCACTGCCCTGATCGATGGGCGCCCGGCAGCTCGCCATGGGGACAAAACTGCTTGTGGGGCGACTTTGATTGCCAGCCAGTCGCTGGCCACCGACTGAAGCGCGGCCCTCGACGCCTATGTGGCCTACAGTGTTCAAAATACTTGGCGGGAGCCTGCTGACGTTTGCCCTCGTCTGGGCACTTGTACTCGGCTGGTGGCAGTCAAATGATTATGAGCCAAGCAAGCTCGATCTTGCCCTTTATCTTGGCGCCTTGCCGCTGGCGTTTGTTGGCGGCTATTTGCTGTTGCGTGGATTCATCGAGCATCTCAAAGCACCGCCCACGCCTGAGAATCCCGACGCCCCGGCCCTGCGCGACGACGATCCCCTGGCTGCGACATCGGCTAGGACAGCCGCGGCTGAGCGCGCATTCAATATTTACCTGGTTGAGGGTTTTGTCATCACGGCGGTTGGCGCATCGACGGATGAGGTGTTTGCAGCCATTGACCGCGGCCAGCGACCGGAACCTAGTTTTCGCTTGAGCGACGAGGCTGGTTTCCCTGTCTTTCTTGCCGAGGTGAAGGATCTCGATGTCGACGGCATGCAGGAAAAAATCGCGGCCGATGCCGCACCGATTCGCGAGTTCGCCGGGAGAGGGGACATCGCTCGCACTTTGAGCTTGCTTGATCGCGTCCTGGGCACGGCCAAGGAAGGCCTGACCCCCTTGCTGGCGCAGGCTGGCGAAGCCTTGAAGCTGCGTATCGTCTGGTTGATCCCATCCAACTGGGATTCTTCTCAGCTGGCCGGGCTACGGGCCTGGTTGCAGGTGAACTACTGGCCGGATCAGGCGCGCTCCGGATTGGAAATAGCTCTGGTGCCGGTCGCCAATGAGGTTGATGCGATGCGGCAACTTGATGAGATTAACCTGCGCATCAATCGCGATTCCTCGAACAATGAACTGACCCTGTTGCTGGGTGCCGTGTCGGCCGTGGATGAGCAAACGGTAGAAAGCCGGGCGGCCGGCAACAAGTTGTTTTCCGCCGATCATCAGGACAGAAAGATACCGGGAGAAGGCGCCGTGGCTTTGCTTCTCGCCAGCCGGGCCAGCGTTGGACGTTTTGGTCTGCGGGACGCGGTAGAGCTCAGCCGTGTCAGCATGGGGACCAGGGACAAGCCGGTTGACGCTGGTGGGCGGGTTGGTGGCAACCTGATTGAGCAACTCGTTGCCGGACTTCTTGACGTCATCGCTGTCGAGAGTTCACAGGTCAAGACCGCCCTGTTCGATACCGATCATCGCGCCAGTCGTGTCACCGAAGCCATGGCGGGACTGGGTCAGACCTTCGAGCATTTTGATCCCCTTAAGGACTACCTCGCCGTCGGCACAGTCAGTGGCGACTTGTCGCCGATCAGCAGCCTGATCGCCCTTGCCTGCGCCCGGGCAAAGGTTTTGGCCACTGAGGCACCTGTTCTGTGCCTGAGCAATCAACATGAACGCGACAGGGCGGTTTTGCTTGCCATGCCCTTTGTCGCGTCACCGAATACCGAACCCAGCCTTACTTGAGTCAATGAGCAAAGCCAATTCATGATGTCCCAAATTCGTTCGTTTCTGACTGACTCCCGATTTCTTTCATTTATCGGGGTGGCTGCTGTGGCAGCATTCTTTTTCCTCGGGGCCAAGACACTCAAGGTGGCGATGATCTGGGCAGTGGTCGCCAGCCTGCTCATACTCGCCATCTGGGCGGCAGTCTGGTTTGTGCGCCAGCAAAGGGCGCGCAAGGCAGGAGAGGCGATCGGAACCATGTTCGAACAGCAGGCCGATGTTTCGCCAAAGCGAGGTAGCGCCGCTACTTTGGCAGAGATCCAGACGCTCAAGCAGCGCATGCAGGAGGCGGTCAAGACGATCAAGACCTCCAAACTCGGGCAGGTCTCCGGAGCCGAGGCTTTGTACGAATTGCCGTGGTACATGACCATTGGCAACCCGGCCGCCGGGAAAAGTACGGCCATCGTCAATTCGGGGCTGAAATTTCCCTTCGACGACGGTGGCGGTGCGATCATCAAGGGAATCGGCGGTACTCGCAACTGCGACTGGTTCTTCACGACTGAAGGCATCCTGCTCGACACGGCGGGGCGCTATTCCGTGCACGAGGAAGACCGCGAGGAGTGGTTTGGTTTTCTTGGTTTGCTGAAGAAGCATCGTCCGCGTGCGCCGATCAACGGCATCATTGTCACCGTCAGCATCGGTGAACTGATGGGGAATTCGCCGAGTTTCGCGATCAATCTGGCCAAGAGCCTGCGCCAGCGCGTCCAGGAACTGACCGAGAAGCTGGAAGTTTTCGCGCCGGTCTATGTCCTGTTTACCAAGATCGACCTGATCCCCGGCTTCCATGAATTCTTTCTTGATCTCGATTGGAACGAGCGCGACCGGGTTTGGGGGGCCACCATTCCCTACGATCAGTCGAACGGCAACGAATTGATCACGTTGTTCGACCGGCATTTCGACGAACTCTACGAAGGTTTGCGCGCCATGAGCGTTGCGCAAATGTCTCGACTGCAGGGCGAAAATGCACCGCCGGGCTTGCTCACCTTCCCATCCGAATTCGCCTCGATCAAGCCGGCCCTGAAGGCGTTCATCGCCACACTGTTTGAAGACAACCCGTTCCAGTTCAAGCCGGTTTTCCGGGGCTTCTACATTACCTCGGCCATTCAAAGCACCGATGTCAAACCCCTGCCTAACGACCGCATCCTGCAAAAATTTTCCCTCAGCGGCAGTGGCAATGGTTCCGTACGAACAGTCTTGAGCCACGGCTATTTTCTCAAGGAATTGTTCTCGAAAGTGATCTTTCCGGATCGCAATCTGGTTCGCCAGCACACCACCAAGTCCAAGGCCAGACTACGCCAGTTCGCCGTCCTGGGAGCCCTGTGTTTCCTGGGCGTGGCACTGGGCAGCTGGAGTTGGTCGTATTTCAACAATCGTAGCCTGTTGGCCAACGTTGAGCAGGACATCGCCAAGGCAGTCAAGCTGCAGGAAGGGCGGATCGATCTGCAGTCGCGTCTCGAAGCGCTTGAAATCATTCAGGATCGCCTGGCGCAGCTTGAGCAGTTTAACGAGGATCATCCGGTTTCAATCGGCCTCGGGTTGTATCAAGGCGGGATGATGGCTGACAAATTGCGTCGGGAATATTTTGCCGGCGTCAGCAACATCATGCTGACCCCGGTCAAGGGCAATCTCGAAGCCTTCCTGAACGAGGTCAATGCCCAGGGTGACCGTCTCAAGCCGCAAGGCGCTGCGGAGGGCGGCAATCAGGCCGGCAAGCCGGTTCGCTCCAGGCAGTACAAGGATGCGATGCCCTCCGATGTCGAAGATGGCTACAACGCCCTCAAGACCTACCTGATGCTCTCCAGTCGCGACCATGTCGACGTCGGCCACCTTTCAGATCAGATGACCCGTTTCTGGCGAGGCTGGCTGGAAGCTAATCGCGGCACCATGACGCGTGAGCAGATGATTCGCTCTGCCGGAAAAATCCACACCTTCTACCTGGAGCACGCAACGCATCCGGAATGGCCGCTCATCAACAACAACCTGGTGCTGGTCGATGAAGTGCGCGACAAACTGCGCCAGGTCGTGCGCGGCATGCCGGCGGCCGAACGCGTCTATGCCGAAATCAAGGCACGAGCTTCGACACGCTTTACACCGCTTACGGTCGCCAATATTGTCGGTCCGGACAATGCTGCGCTGGTCGCCGGCAGCCACGTGGTGTCCGGTGCATTCACGGTTGAGGCTTGGCGGGAATATGTCCAGCCGGCCATCAAGGAAGCGGCGACAAGCGAACAGAACAACGCGGATTGGGTGTTGCAGACATCGACCAAGGACGATCTGACCCTGGAGGGCAGTCCGGAGCAAATCCAGAAATCACTGATTGCCATGTACAAGCGCGATTACACGGAAGAGTGGAAGCAGTTTGTACAGGGCGTCAGTGTTGCTTCCTTTGAAACCTTCCCCGAGGCAGTGGCGGCGATGGATCGTCTGGGGGACGCGCAGATGTCACCGGTCGGTACGCTGATCAAGGTGGTTTTCGACCAGACGGCCTGGGATAACCCGGCGATGGCCAATCTGGGGCTTGAGCGTGCCCAGAAAGGTTTTATCGAATGGTTCAAGCGTTCGGTGTTGCAGATGGCACCGAGCCGCGTCCAAGTGGATGTCAATGTCTCGGCTAAACCGGCTGAAATTCCGATGGGACCGGTCGGCAAGGAATTCGCCGGATTTGGCCGACTGGTCATTCCGCGCGACAAGGCAGACCCGTTGGTCGATACCTACCTCAAGCAGCTTTCAAAGGTGCGGACCCACCTGAATCAGCTCAAGAACCAGGGGGATGCAGGTCCGGGCGCACTCAAGCTGATGCGGGAGACCATCGATGGCGGTAGCTCCGAACTGGCGGAAACTCTTCGTTTTGTCGATGAACAGATGTTGACCGGCCTGCCTGACAATCAGCGCGCCGTGCTGCGGCCGTTGCTGGTTCGCCCGTTGTTGCAGTCTTACGCGGCCATCATCAAACCGGCTTCCGATGAGTTGAACAAGACGTGGGAGGCCCAGGTTTACGAGCCGTTCAACCGCAAGCTGGCGATCAAGTATCCGTTTGCGGCGAAATCCAGCATCGAGGCTTCGCCAACTGAAATCGCCCAGATTTTTGGGCCGGAAGGCGCGGTCTCGAAGTACGTCGAATCGGCCATGGGGACGCTGGTCGTGCGTCGTGGCAATACGGTGACGCCACGCACCTGGGGCGATCTCGGGATTACCTTGCAGCCGGAATTCATGAGCGACTTTGCGCTATGGGTCTCGCCGCTGGAAGGGGGCGCTGCTTCCGATGCCGGTGGCGGGGCCGGCGGGACGGGTGGTCAGGCGCAGACGGTCTTCATGCTGCGTCCGCAACCGTCGCCGGGAACTAGTGGCTACGTCATCGAGATCGATGGGCAGAAAGTGGCGTATCGCAATGGCACCCCGCAATGGGCCAACTTTGTCTGGCCCAATGCTTCCAGAGCACCGGGTGCGAAGATTACCGCGACGACCTTCGAGGGCAAGATCGTCGAGGTCATTAACGTACCCGGCCGTTTCGGCCTTGAAAAGATGATCAACGCCGCCAATCGTACCCGCCAGGCTGATGGTTCGTTCCATTTGACCTGGGTGACCGATGGTGTGGAAGTTGGCATCGACCTCCGTGTGGTCAGCAGCGCCCAGGCGCAGGCTGCGAGCGGAGCGAACGAAGGCCCCAACACCCGGCGAGGCCTGGCCGGTGTGGTGCTGCCTCGTTCGGTGGCCATAGGCAAGGCTGGAAAATATCAGGAAGCCGCACAGGAGGTGGCGACGCCGGCCACGGTCAATACGGCAGGAGGTGTCCAGTGAGTACGGTAATCGCCTCTCCAGCAACCTGTTTCGGCAAGATTCCGTCGCGCGGCGACTTTGTCAAAGGAGCAGGGCAGCATCAGTTGATCAGCGTTCTCGACCGCTGGGTGTCGCAAGCCATGGAACAGCTCTCGGAGGATCCTCGCTGGAAGAGCGCCTATGACAGCGCTTGTGCGGTCGATTTCGCTTTCATCGGTGCGAGAAGCCGGCTTTCCGTTGTCGGACATCTGCGGCCAAGCACCGACTCCTCCGGCCGCCGTTTTCCGTTCATTGCGGCGGCAACGGTCGAGCGCGACGACGCGCTGATGTTCCGCTGCGCCCCGGCAGGGCTGGCATACTCCTTCGGCACTTTGGCACGTATCTCCGAAGGCGGGGTTGGTGGGACTGAAGTCGGGCCACTGCTGGCCGAACTTGATTCGATCAATTGCGCCGGTGATTTTGAAACAGCCGTTCAGGCTGATCCGCTGGGCAATTTTGTCCGCCGGAACACACTCGATTCGCTGGCCGGCATGATCGGATTGCCGAATACCGAGTCCGTTCGCCGGATCATCCTTGCGATTGGCTTGCTGATGCGCCCGGTTCTCGGACAGGGAACGGTTTCGGTCGAGAAGGACGTCGTTTTGCCGCTGCCGGCCGATGAGCGCAATCGCAATCTCGTGGCCGGACTATGGCTGTATCTGGTGACGGCATTCCTGCGCAAAACCTCAGTCGAACTTCAGGTAATCATCGAGCGCCGCGCCAGCAATTCACATCTTGTTTTGGGACTCAATGGATCTTCACCCTCCACGCTGCTTGCAGCACTATCGCCGGAAACCGCCGCCGAGAGGACTATTTCCCTGCTTGACCCGGAGTGGATCGACGATCAGCCCGATATAACCAATGACTATGGTATTGCCAAGCTTTCGTCATACCTCGCTCAGCCAAACATTTCCCTTGAGCATGCCATCAATACGTTCAGAGAAGTTTTTCTAGGCGAATGAACATGAAATCCTTACTAACAGTCGCTGCATTTTATCTCGCCTTCCAGGGGGCAGTTTTCGCCCAGGCCAAACCGCCTGAAGAGCCCGGAAAAGTGATTGCCGCCGGCACCGTTCCCGACGAAGCATCGCGTGCCGCGATTCTTGGCAAGCTCCGCGATCTTTACGGAGCGGGCAACGTGGTTGATCGTCTGGAAGTAGGCGGGGTTGTTCCGCCAAGCAACTGGACAGAAAACATGACCAAAATCATCGGCCCCAACCTCAAGCAGGTGCATAAGGGGCAGATGCAGGTGAACGGTACGCAGATAGCGATCAGGGGTAATGTTGCCAATGAAGCACTGCGCCAGCAGGTCGCCAGCAATATTGCCACGTCGCTCAATCCGACCTACACCATCGACAATGGCCTGATGGCGGCTGGGGGCGAAGCCCAGAACGTGCTGGACAAGACCCTCTCCAATCGTGTCGTTGAATTTGAAGTTGGCTCGGCGACGCTGACACCCGCCGGGCGCGTCATCCTCGACGAGATGCATTCCGCAATCAAGCAAATCGGTACGCCCAAGGTTCAGGTGATCGGCCACACCGACAGTTCGGGCAGCCGCCAAGCCAATGTTGCGCTCAGTAGAGGGCGTGCCAACACGGTTCGCAGCTACCTGATCGAAAAAGGCATTCCCGGTGAAACGCTAACAGCCATAGGCTCGGGGCCGGATCAGCCGCTGCACTCGAACGATACCTTGGAGGGGCGCGCAAAAAACCGGCGCATCGAGTTCCGGTTGGTTAGTCAATAAATTGGCGCCCGCCTGATTAATTCGATTCCCCGGCTTTGGGATCAACACCCAGCAACTCTTCCATACGCAATAAGGCAGTATCGTCCTTTACCACGGTGCGCAGCCATTCATGGAGCGGCATCGTTCCCCATTTGGCGGCCTTTTCCGCCAGATAGGCGACGGGGCTGTGCGGTTCCGTACGCCGGAAGAAAGCCCCGATTTCCTGCAATTGTCGAATGGCCTGATCACGGGAGCGAATAGGGCCGCCGGCTACTTCACCAGATTCTCCGCCCATGCTTGGTGCTATCCCTTCGATGGTGCCCAAAGTCTTGTTTCCTGCGCTGTCGATTGTAGATTTGCCCGGTGATTCCAAAGACTTGGCACCTGCATCGCCAGCATGGCGCTGGAAAAAACGGTAAGCATCTTCAAGTGCCTCAAGACCAGGTGTGAAAGCTGGCGAATACTCTCCCATCCGCAAGTCGAGCACCGTCTGTAGCGACTTGATGGCATCTTTAAGGCGCTCGGCATCGCGCTTGCCGTCGATAAAATAGCCTTTTGGCGTATCTTTCAGTGCCGCATCGAAAGTTTCTTGGGTGACATGAGCAGTACGGGAAAACTTCTCGGCCATGTCCGGGTTTCGTTCAATATTCTTGGCGGTAGCACGGGCCGACTCAAGGTCGATCGACGAAAACTCACCTCTGCCAGAATGCGTCAGCGGAGTTTCGCGAATCAGGCGAGCCGTCTGATTGACCAGCCAATCGAGCGCGCCTACCCGTTGTTCGATATCTCCATCCTCCGGTTGCGGGTGGATGTCATCCCAGAATGTTTCGCACAAATGGCCAAGCAGCGTATAGCCGTTGGCAAGGCCGCCAAGCCCTTCGAGCTTGCAGCAAGCTTCGGTCAACCAGGCTGCAACGCGCAAATCCTTGGATTTGTTGGTCAGAATACTCTCGCAGATGCCAACCACAGCCGCCCAGTCCGCCTCCTTGACATCAGTAACCCATTCACCCTGGGACAGGGAGGGGTCATCGAAGCGTCTGGCTTCCTGAATCTTGTCGAACTCGACAGAAAAGACCAGATCATCGCCACACGGGCCATGCTTGGAGGCGAGTGGTTGAGCTAGATGTTCAAAATCCATCGTCGTATGCCTTAGCTTAAATTGACATATTCTAAAGGCTTATTTACTCAGAATGCATCAATCCAAACTCCAGTCATTCCGCGCAGGCGGCAGCCAGCTCTCTTTCTTTAGGGGTCTGTGGCGCAGTGGAACGGCAAAAGCAGTTAAGCCATTGCCTAAAACTTGTCGTCCGGATTAGGACTTACGTGCTTACGGAAATTTGCGCCGGGCGTGCACCACGTTCAAGGCCGTTACCGTCGTGGCATCCTCGATCAGGATCACGACGTAATTTTCATGGGCGACCAGTTCCTTGGTGCCGGCGATCCGGCCCCGTCGCCTGGGAAATTTAGAATCAGCCAGTCTCTCGACCTGGTCATCGATGAGGAACCACATCTCAATTGCGGCACCGGGGTTGTCCTGGGCGATATAGGCTTCAATAGCTTCGAGGTCGGCCAGATAGGTTTGCGTCCGGACAACCGTCTTCATGCGGCCCGCGCCCGCTTCCCGGCCCGGATTTGCGCCCATTCATTCGGCTCAATGCGCCGATTTGTTCCCTGCTCGATGCCGGCCAGGGAAACAGCGACCTTAGTTCTGAGCCAATCGTCGTAAGCGGCGGCCTCATGGGCGCGCTTCATCCTTTCGGCGGCATCATCACGGCGGCGCTCGGTCTGGTGGGCCGCTGGGTCGTACTGGGTAGCATCAACCTGGTAGCGAACGATACCGATACCGCGCAGGTAACCGGCAAGAGTCTCGAATTTGCGGAAAATGCGGACGGTGCCACGCTTGGCCGCCAGAACCCGCTCGGTCATGCCGTACTGGATGACCACGCCCCAGCCGCCGGCCTGGCCGATCACAATAGCGCCGCGCACGGCGCCGGCTTCGAGCAGGCGCGCCAGGGTCGCGTGGTCGATGGTTTCGCGTGTAATCGCCATTTGCTAACCTTTCGGGGTGCGTTTCAATAAGTCAAACTATGCCCGATTATCTATAAAACGGGAAGCAGGGTTTTATTGCCGGGCGCCGCGAGTAGACGTAACACCCGTGATCGGCAGCGTCACACTTTATTAGCTACCGCTAATTTTTGGCTTTTCGGAGCTTGGGGCAAAAATAGCCTAACTGCTTTTGCCCTTCCACTGCGCCTCGACCCCCTATCCCCGTTTGAGCACCCAAGGGAGAGGCTTTCTACGAGGCGCAGACATGACGAATTCGATGGCCAAGCTTACCAAATGGTCTCCATGGATATTGGCCTATCCAAAAAAGCCAGATTTAAACAAAAATGCTATCGGCAATTCCCATCGTCGCGTAAAATGGAATGCTATTTGGATTTCGCCGGCTGCGGGTATATTTCGCCACGGCATCATAAGGGCACACAACAATGCTCCCGACTTTCCTCTCCGACACCCGTCTCTATCAACTCACCTGGCGCGATGCAGCGGGACCGGATCTGCCCGTGGAAGCCTGGTGGGGGCGGGAGGCGCTGTCGGGTGGATTCGAAATTTGCATCGACCTGCTGGCGACCGATACCCATCTCGAACTCAAACGTTTCCTCGGCCGTTCGCTGACCCTGAACACCCGCCTCTCGGACGGCAGCCAAGCCAGCCGTAGCGGCCTCGTCCGCGCGGCCCAGAAACTTGGCGCCGACGGCGGCTTCGCCCGCTACCGCGTTACTGTCGTGCCCTGGGTGTGGCTCCTCAGCCGCGGTCGCCACAACCGCGTCTTTCAGGAAAAAACCGTCATCGACATCGTCGAAGCCGTCTTCGCCGACTATTCGGATGTCGCCGCCTGGCAATGGAGTGACGAAGTCGCCGGTTTCCTGGCCGACGCCCGGCCGCGCAGTTACTGCGTGCAATACGGCGAATCCGACTATGCCTTCGTTTCCCGCCTGCTGGCCGAAGAAGGCCTTGGCTGGTGTGTCGAAGAAGACAAGGAAGCCCCGGCCGGCCATCGCCTGCGCCTCTTCGCCGACAGCCAGCGCTTCCCCGAAGACATCCTGTCGCAATCCGCCAACGGCGGGCAAGGCCTGCGCTACCACCGAGCCGACTCGCAGGAAGACCAGGACGCCATCCTCGCCTTTGGCGAGCGCCATCGTCTGGCCAGCTCGGTGATCAGCGCCATCACCTACGACTACAAAGCCAAGAAAAACGTCAGCCTCAACATCCCCAGCGCCCAGCCGATTGGCGGCAAGAACGCCCCGGTCCTCGAAAGCCACGACCACCCCGGCCTCTACGCCTGGGCCAATGCCGCCGAAGCCGAACGTTACGGCCGGCTGGCCATGGAAGCCCGCGAAGCCGGCCACCGCACCTGGCTTGCCCGCAGCACCGTGCGCAGCCTGCGCCCCGGCACCGCCTTCGACCTGATCGGCCTGCCCCTCGACCCCGCCAAGGCCGACGCCGAACAGCGGTACGCCCCAACCGACATTACCCACCTCGGCATCAACAACCTCAGCGGCGAAGCCATCGCCACCATCGCCCAGCGCCTCGGGCAGGGCCCCCAGAAGATCGACGCTGCCGACGCCCTGGCCACCGGCGACACCCTGGCTCCGGTTGGCGCCCCAAGCATCCTCCCGGCCGAACTGCTCAAACTCGCCGTCGACCGTGGCTACGGCAACAGTTTCGACGCCCACGCCGCCAACACCCCCTGGCGCCCCGAACTCGAAGACCGTTCCGGTGCCCGGATCAACCCGCGGCCCACCGCCCCGGGCCCGATGAGCGCCCTCGTCGTCGGCCCCGAAGGCCAGACCAGCGCCAACGGTTCCGACGAACTCTGGTGCGACGCCCTCGGCCGCGTCAAAATCCGCTTCCACTGGCAACAAGCCGAAACGCCGGATGACCGCGACTCCTGCTGGGTCCGTGTCCTCAGCCGGCAAGCCGGCGCCGGGATGGGCTGGCAATGGCTCCCCCGCATCGGCCAGGAAGTCCTCGTCGACTTCGTCGGCGGCGACATCGACCGCCCCTACCTGCTCGGCGCCCTCTACAACGGCCAGGGCGAAGGCGGCATCGCCGCTACTCCGGGTGGCGACAGCCGCAAAGCCACAACCGACAACCCCTTCGACGCCGCCGCCGACCACCGCCCCGGCGGCCAGGGCAACACCGCCAGCGGCAACAGCCCCGCCTGGCACGGCGCCGCAGAAACTAGCCATCGCCACAGCGCCGCCCTCAGCGGCTTCAAGAGCAAAGAGTTCGGCAGCGCCAGCGGCTACAACCAACTGCTCCTCGACGACAGCGACCAACAACAACGCCTGCAACTCAAGAGCACCCAACACACCAGCGAACTCAACCTCGGCCACCTCATCCACCAGGCCGACAACTACCGTGGCTCCTTCCGCGGCACCGGCAGCGAACTCAGAACCGACGCCTGGGGCGCCCTGCGCGCCGGCCAAGGCCTGGTCATGAGCACCTGGGCCCACCCGGCCGCCGGCGCATCGACGGCACAACCCGCCGGCGACATGGCCCCCGCCATGGCCCTGCTCAGGCAAGCCGATACCTTGGCTAAAACCCTCAACCAGACCGCCGCCACCCACCAGACCGTCCAGCTCGCCAGCGCCATCGGCACCCAAGGCCAGGACCAAAGCAAGATCGACCCCGAAGCCGCCCCGCTCAAAGCCCTGCACAAAGTCTCCAGCGGCATGGTCGACGCCAAGGATCAAAGCGCCGCCAAACAAGACGCCCAACAAAAGACCATCAACGCCAGCGCCGACAAACGCCCGCACCTCACCGACCCCGCCATCGTCCAGACCGGCAAAGCCGGCATCGGCCACGTCGCTGGGCAAAACCTCCAATACACCAACGGCGAAACCCTCGTCTTCGAAAGCGGCGAAGACACCAACCTCGCCATCGCCGGCAAAGCCCGCATCCACAGCGGCCAAGCCATCGGCCTGCTGGCCGGCGCCATCAACCCCGGCGACGGCAACACCGGCATCAAACTCATTGCCGCCAAGGACGACATCGACCTGCAGGCGCAAAGCGACGAAATGAAGTTCCTGGCCAAGAAAGACATCAAACTCGTCTCAGCCACCCAGCAGATTGACTTCGCCGCGGCCAAGAAGATTCATATCGCCGTGCAAGGTGGCGCCAGCATCACCATCGACGGCGGCATCACCGTGCAGTGCCCGGGGACGATTACGGTGCATGCGAGCAAGAAATCGTTTGGGGGGCCGACGCGGATAAGTTATCCGCTAAGCACATGGGCAAAGACCGATCTGAAGTTGCCTTGCATGCAGGCGGCGGCGGAAAAAGCTAGCGCCTTTGTCAAACTCAACTGAGCCCTAAAATGACGTATTCGACGTTTGTTGTTGATTCGCCTAATGCGCTGACCCATTGGATTGAATCGTTTGGCGATGCGACGCTGTTTGCACTAATCGACTTCCAGTCGCTGAATTTGGATGAACAGCGAAAAATTGAGCTTGAGTATCGGCCCGTTGCCAGTCTCTACAATGATCTTGAGGGAACGGCCATTGCCGACTCCGGGCCACGTCTGGTTGAGATCGGCGATGAAAGCCGCTCGGCAATGCTTAGGCAACTAATTGCCGGTTTCCCGGCTGCGTTGCTCATGGGGCAATGCGGTTTCTCTGAACTTGAATCTCATCTGCGAGAAATTCGAGAAGTGCGCGTTCCTGAAGACACGTATGCGCTATTTCGTTATCAGGATATGAGGGTATTGCGAGCCTTATTTCCATTACTCTCTCAACCCCAAATTCAGCAGATACTTGGTCCGTTGTCTGGTTGGGGGGTCGTGGATTGCTGCGGGCAATTTCATGGTTTGTCGTTGGCTGTCGTCCGAGATAAAAAGCCTGGAGCGTTGCAATTCACCAAACAGCAGATATCGTTGCTGGACGAAGCTCTTTTCGTTCATACGGTTTCCGCCCAGATAAGGGACACAGATAGCGCATTGCTAGATGGATTGACGCCTTGCGAAGTCGAGACAAAGATTCGTACCGGCTTGGCTCATGGGAAGTCACTAGGTTTGGATCAACGGAGTGATTTATCGCTTTATTGCGTACTCAGCTTTCAATTCCCTGTCGAGTTTGAAGGTCTTTCCCCCTTCAAAGAAGCATTGCGCTATCGAGAAAGCGGCATCGAATCATTTGGAAGTTCATTGGATGGCGTTGCTCCTGCAGTTTGGGATCAATGGGATCAACGTCTTCATAAAGTGGCTTCCTGATGCGTGCGATTAACCTTCTTTTTGTCGGCCTTGGCCTCGTATTTGTACTTTCTGAGGCGCTATTTGGCTGGTTCGGCCCCAGCCTCTATGAAATGCTGGTTTTGGGTGTTGCCGCACCAGCTCTGGTTTTGTTTGGGGAATCAGAAAAATTCGGCTCGCGGCACGTGTTTCTGGCCGCGTTGATTGCCAACATCGTATTGATGGTGTGGTTGTGCTGGCTGGCGCTACGCTTTTTTGAGGGCGGAGCGCCATTAGGAGCAGTGCTCATCATCGCGGTATCGCTTGTGCCGCTGGTGAACTCGGTTGCGTTGATCAAGCAGCTATTCCGACATTCGGTAATAAATTGATTCTTGGAGGCGATCTTGAAAATCAGTCTGCTTAGATTGTTGTGTGTCGTATCGTTACTTGCTGCAGTGGCAGCTTGTACCGCCAAAGAACCTGAGACTGTCGGCTTGACTGGGATTGTTTATAACTACAGCCCTGATAGTTTGGCGAGCGTGAAAGTCAATGGAAAAACGACCGGTTCAGTTATCCAAAAAACACAAAACGGCGATGTTTCAGGTGGAAGTGGCATGTGCTGTTTCGAAATCCCGTTTGGAGCAAAGGAGGCAGAGGTGATTGTTGAATCCTCTGGCGGCACTTACAAAACCATTGCCACCATCGAAAAATGGTGGCCCGATCTGGCCCATTACGGCGTTGTACATATTTTGCCTGGACGCAAGGTGGTGATGCAGGTGACGCCCTCCTATCCAGCGCCTCGTAAAGATCTATTGGAAACACAGCAACAAGCCTTGGGTTTGGAGAAAAAAACACTATTTCGCACTTGGGCATCAGGTCCGATTGAGCGTATTGACGGAAAGCAATAGCGATGACCGACGCAATTACCCCTAAAGTTCAGGCGGTCGAGAACATGGTGAAGCGGGCACGCGGTGCTACGCGTAATCCGAACTCACCAGCTTGCCCGGTTTGCAACATCAAGCTCTGGATCGGCATGTTTTTTGACGGCACAGGCAATCATCGAGAGCGGGATTTTCCGACCACCCATTCCAACGTAGCGGCCCTCTTCGATGCTCATCTGGATGATCCCGATCGCGGCATCATTCGCCTCTATTTTGAGGGGCTCGGGCGCGCATTCCGATTCCGCGAGCGATACGAAGAACAAAAGATATATGGACGGGGTGGCGTACGTACCGTGAAAAAAGAAGGGTATGAAGAATCTGACGACAGGGCACTTGGCAAGGGTTTCGCTGACGGGATAACTGAGCGCCTGGAAAAGGCCATGTTCGAGTTTATCGATGCGGTCGAATACCAGCGAAGCCAAAAGAAAGTTGACGAAATCAATTTGGCTGTTTTCGGATTTTCACGAGGAGCGACCGAGGCAAGAGCTTTTCTGCATTGGCTGGCAGCACATAGCAAGGTCAAAAAAGCCGGTACAAAACTGACCTATGACGGTCTGCCATTGAACGTCAAATTTCTCGGCATTTTCGATACGGTCGAGTCCGTGGGATGGGCCGGTGCCAATAAGATGCCGGAAGCGATCAAGACGAAGATTCCTTCGTTCGTCGAGAAATGTACCCACATCGTCGCCTCCCATGAACTACGTGAAGCGTTTCCACTAACCGTTGCCGATGGCAATCATCGATGTGTGGTGTACCCCGGTGCGCATTCGGATATCGGCGGTGGATACGAGCCGACAGAGCAGGGGCGCTCCAATCAACTCGCCCGAATCGCGCTTTTGCAGATGCTGGATGAGGCACGAAGTGCTGGACTGAAATTTCTTTCCCTCGGGGAAATGAAAGGTGATGATTTTCTCTGGAATAGCCGGCTGCGGCATTCCTTTGATGTCCCGCAAGCCGCGATCAAATCATTAAGCGCGTATATGGCGGTGGTGAATCCCTCCGGAAGCGTGAGCAAGCATTTTCAAGCGCATATGGATCATTATTGGCGCTGGATTGATGCCGGGCTTGCCTACGAAGATGTAGCGCAAAAACGCAAAGCACATAAAGGCAACCGGGATCGAGAAGAAGATTTTCGGATCATGCATCACCTTTTAACTTACCTGGCTCGCACACCAGAGGGGCGCGGAAGTAGTAAAGCACCGCCCAAGCAAGGAGTCGTTGATGCGGCAGTGGAGGGTTTCCTCGAAACTTACGTGCACGATTCATTCGAACATTTTTCAATGACTGGCGGCACACTACAAACCGACGCCAGCAATGCCGACTATTATCATTTTCGAACGGTTCTGCGACCGGTCGGTTAGCGGGCAAGGCCTGCGCTACCACCGAGCCGACTCGCAGGAAGACCAGGACGCCATCCTCGCCTTTGGCGAGCGCCATCGTCTGGCCAGCTCGGTGATCAGCGCCATCACCTACGACTACAAAGCCAAGAAAAACGTCAGCCTCAACATCCCCAGCGCCCAGCCGATTGGCGGCAAGAACGCCCCGGTCCTCGAAAGCCACGACCACCCCGGCCTCTACGCCTGGGCCAATGCCGCCGAAGCCGAACGTTACGGCCGGCTGGCCATGGAAGCCCGCGAAGCCGGCTGTCCATAAATCCACAGTGCATCGCTTTTGCATTTCAGGCTGCCTGTGCCTTGGCCAGCGCACCGAAGTAGGTCTCGTCCGGCGTCTGCCAGTTCA
>NZ_JAVHPH010000328.1:0-12443 GCF_036170495.1 Azonexus sp. | reverse complement strand
CGGCTCGTAGAGTTCGCCGCCGAGCAGCTTGCGGTACTCGTTGGACTTGAAGTCGAACGAGCACAATCCTAATTGGGTATCCCCGATCAGAACGTCATCTCCTTGTTGCCGGTAGCATGACAATCAGACTCACCAGATCTTTCTGGGAGCGTGTTCCGGTTTTTGCCAATGCAGCTTGTAGCTGAGTTCTTGCCGTGGTCCTTTTGAGTCCTTCATGGACTGCGTATTCATCGATTGTTTCGCCGTGAGCCAATGCGCGGACCAAACGCGCCTCAGCAGGGGTCAGCCGAAAAAAATCCATTAGTTGTTGCACGGTTGCGATTCGTTGTCCGCTGTTGGTGGTGATAACGGCGAGCAATGCTGCACGGCTGCTAGGTAGTGGGTGCGTGGTATGCCCGCTTCCCAGAGCGATCAAGGTAAGGCAGCAATGCTCGGTGCTGCCTTTTATCCCAAGGTTTACATTGCTTGGCTTGGCCTGAGCCAGGGCTTGGCGAATCGCTGCCTGCAAGCCCGCATCCCTGTCGGGATTGCAGGCACAGAGTCGACCATGGGCTTCATGAAACCATGTCCCAGCGTGCAGAAGGGCCAAACCTCGCTGATTTGCCCATAGCACGCGGCCGGAAGGTGACAGGGCAAGTGTCGCAAGGTGCGATACCTCAAATACAGTCTCGCCAAACCCCTTCTCATCGGTCAATTTCTGGAAGTGAAGCATCAGGCGTAGCGACCGTTGCAAATGCGGAAGCAGACGCTCCAGGCTCTGAGCCTCGTGGCTCTGGAATGCGCTATGTCCGTTATAGCGCTGGAAGCCGATCATGATCATTTGATCGCTCTCTTCGACCAGATCACCAGAACCGAGCAAATAGTGCACTCCCACCTGGGGTAGCAGGTAGTCCTGAAAAAATTCATTTCGACTGACGAAACGGGAATCAAAATGTTCATTGCAGTTCAGCAACTGCCCGGGTGCCTGGGTTAGCGCAAGTTGCCGGCGCGGGTCGATACCGGCGTAGTGCGCCGCGTAATCGGGACCAACTTCGCCCGGCAACCCGGTGGAAACGCTGAGCAAAGGGATTCCTGAATTCCGATCCCAACCGACCAGATGACAGGTATCCCCATCGAGCAAGTTGGTCATGGCGGAGAGCGCATCCGACATCCGCTCCGGCACTAGGGCAGATTCGTAGAGCAACGCTAACGCGCGGTCAAAAACAGCTTCACGATCCATGGCGCCCCCTCTACTTGTCGGATTCTGTAGGCATGCATCATGCCAGCGCAAGTCGATTGGCATCATGCAATTGGATGATGATTGTTCGCGGCGGTTCCAGTAATTTTTGTGCCATGTGAATAGAAGGCTGTGGTACCTCAGGTTGGCGCCACTCCTGCTCACTCTAATGGCGCCTTTACGTCGCATGGATCTATGCCATTACGGTAATTGCTGGCAAGTACTATAGGAGAAAAATAATGATCAAGAAAACGAGGCTAGCCAGATGGCTGGCGACGAGGATGCTGATCAGGGGAGCGGCTCAGGCATCCGAAGAGGGACTCTACGACAGCGAAACGCCAATAGGAGCCTGCCCCAGACTTACGGAGTTAGATTTTTTAGGGTAGCCCCGAGCTCCCCTATTTCGTCTGGTTTGTTATTTCACGGGGGTAAGTTATGAAGAGAATATTGCGTTTGATGGTGGCGATGTGGCTCGGCATTGCCTTGGAGGTGACGGCCGGGATGTATCCGGTTGAACTGATACTTGACGGGAATGGAAAGCTGGCCGGGGCGAAAAATCTGCTGGTTGAGGGCAATTTGTTCGATGTATCGTTTGTCGATGGCACCTGCGCTTCAGTTTTCAGCGGGTGCGATTCGCCATCGGACTTCCAGTTCCAGGATAGCTTCTACGGGAGATCTGCTACGCAGGCGCTATTCGACCAAGTGCTTACCGGCATTTACGACAGCGATCCGACCCGTACTGCGGGGTGCAGCTTTGGCCTGCTATGCGCGGTAACGACACCGTATTACACGAGCGTTGACAACGACAGCCTGCTCTGGGTTTTGGCTTTCAATGGCGAAGATATCCGCGTGGCGGATGCGATCGAGGTTTCGGGTAACGCCAGGCGCTCGCTACTCGATTTCACCAACGAGATCGCCTATGTCTGGGCTGTCTGGACACCAGCGGATCGCGCGACCGTTCCAGAGCCAGCATCGCTGGGGCTTGTCCTCTGTGGGTTGGCGGTGCTAAGGGCATACACCCGGAGGCAAACCCAACAGAAGGGAAGCTTATATTTATAACTATGGGGGTCTGACCCCCGTTAATCCCCCGAGTAATGCAACAAAAACAAACAACGAATCAACGCATTATGCGAGTTGCACCAAAATTGGTTTTCCCATCACAACACGCGCATTTGCATGTTTCCATGGCAAAACTATTTTCACGGAAAGGAATAGAAATGAAGCACTCAGAGATCAATACGAAATGGATATATAGACTGCTGATCGTTTTCACATTGCTATTTGGCATTTCTCAAACAACCCAAGCGTCTATCGTCGCATCAGTAGAACAAGGTAGCGCTGTTATTCTGAATTTTGATTTCACCAGCCTAACGCCCCCTCCACCTTATACGACTGTTTCTGTAGATTTTTCATACGATGGCATATTCAATGACGGCCAAATCGATAATGGAATCATTAAGTTCTACAGCGAACTAAACGGTGCAGGGAACGTAATTTCCACCTTCACATGGTCGGACATTTCTACACTATTCGGCTCAGGTAATGCGCAATATTCCGATGGCGTGTTTTCCGCTGTCTTTTCTTCCACCGACGGCGATATCTTGATCGTCTCAGCAACGGCAAACGCCACTTTGAATACAGGCCAAAGACTGTCAATCAACGCGGAGATCGGCAATAGCATTCCTGAGCCATCCAGTCTAGCCCTCGTAGCCCTGGCTCTTGCTGGTTTGCGTAGGAAGCGTATATCGGGGTCACGTATATAGGAGTCTGACCCCAATTTTTCGCTTTCAAGGAAGGGAACAGAAATGAACCTATACGACTTCGTCCGCACCTTGATGCTGGCTCGCAAGAAACTGTGCGGAGTGCTGGCGCTGGCTATCGTCGGAATGGCCCAGGCAGCACCGGTAACCTATTACTTCGGCGGGCAGTTGACCTATGTCGACTCCCTCTTGTCACCAACCCTCTCCGTCGGCAACGATTTCAACGGCACATTCACTTACGAGTCGACCACCCCCGATTCCTCGCCAGCCGACCCGAATCGGGGGCTCTACGGGCCAGGTCCGGCGTTCGCAGTCACCGTCAATGGCCTGCCCTTCTCAATTGCGGGCGGCGGCAGCGGATCGGTTGCGGTGTACAACGATGTTTTCGGGATCGATTCCTTTACGGTCGGTTCCGGCGACTCTGCGACGACTGGTTCCGATATCAACGGCTATTTTCCTTCGGCGTTCTTCATCAACATGAACACCACCGTCATCACTCCTTCGGCGCTCACTAGCGACGCCTTGCCGTCCTCCGAACTAGATTTGGCGTTGTTTGACTTTTCAAACTTTGAGATTTACTTCGAGAATCCACGCCAGCTTTTTCAGCTTGTAAATATCGCTGCTCCGCTGAGCTACCTGAGCCTCACCGACCCCAACGCCAACAGCATCCCCGAACCCGGCAGTCTGGCATTGCTCGGCTTGGCACTGGCGGGAACGCTCGTCGTCCGCCGCCAATACAAACGCTTTTGAACACATAACCAAGTTGTACCCGAAGCACCTACCAAACCGACAGGAAAGGAATTAGCCATGGAGTACTTCAGCCAGTCAGAGACAGCAGAAATAATCAACAAAATCGAGCTTCAATTGAGCAGCCCCACTGCCCGCGGTAAAGCAGGTCTCGAAGCAGTCTCATCAGAGGATATATGTAAAGCTATTCCCTATGTAATCATGATACTGGAAGCAATCGGGACCGCTCTTGGCCCCATGGGAAAACTGGTAATTGGTGGGGTCGTATCGCTCGTCAAGGAATGGAGCAAAAAACACTGCAAATAACCAAAATATTTCGGATTTTGATCGGATTAACTAACGACGACAATCCGGAAGCAATTTCCTTCACAGAAAGCAAAGAAGGCCGGGATCGCTCCCGGCCTTTTCATTTTTGGCTATTTTCCCGGTTGACCGTGCGATTCACGGTCGAGGCGGAAATCAGGCCTTTTTGTGGCTCGCCAGTTGCGTCCAGGTGTCGACCACGGTGTCCGGATTCAGCGAGATGCTGCTGATGCCCTGATCCATTAGCCATTCGGCAAGATCGGGGTGGTCGGATGGGCCCTGGCCGCAGATGCCGATGTACTTGCCGGCCTTGTTGGCCGCAGAGATGGCCATGGCCAGCAGCATTTTGACGGCCGGGTCGCGTTCGTCGAAGAGGTTGGCGACCAGGCCGGAGTCACGGTCGAGGCCGAGCGTGAGCTGGGTCAGGTCGTTGGAGCCGATCGAGAAGCCGTCGAAGATCTTGAGGAAGTCGTCGGCCAACAGGGCGTTGGACGGGATTTCGCACATCATGATGAGCTTGAGGTCATTTTCGCCCTGCTTGAGGCCATGTTCGGCCAGCAGATCGACGACGCCCTGGCCTTCGCCGACGGTACGCACGAAGGGCACCATCAGCTGGACGTTGGTCAGGCCCATTTTTTCGCGAACCTTCTTCATGGCGCGGCATTCCATCTCGAAACAGTCGCGGAAGGACTGGGCGATGTAACGCGAAGCACCGCGGAAACCGAGCATCGGGTTTTCTTCTTCCGGCTCGTAGAGCTCGCCGCCGAGCAGCTTGCGGTACTCGTTGGACTTGAAGTCGGAGAGGCGGACGATGACCGGGTTCGGCCAGAAAGCGGCGGCGATGGTCGAAACACCTTCAACCAGCTTCTCGACGAAGAATTCCTTCGGCGAAGCGTAGCCACGGGCGCGGCGCTTGATTTCTTCGCGCTTCGAAGCCGGCAGACGTTCGACGTCGAGAATGGCCTTCGGGTGGATGCCGATGACGTTGTTGATGATGAACTCGACGCGAGCCAGGCCGACGCCGGCGTTCGGCAGCTGGGCGAATTCGAAGGCCAGTTCTGGATTGCCGACGTTCATCATGACCTTGACCGGGACGTCCGGCATGGCGGTGATGTCGCGCGAAGTGATTTCGAAATCGAGGCTGCCGCGGTAAACGTGGCCGGTGTCGCCTTCCGTGCAGCTAGCAGTCACGACTTCGCCTTCAGTCAGCGTTTCGGTCGCGTCACCGCAACCGACGATGGCCGGGATGCCCAGTTCGCGGGCGATGATGGCGGCGTGGCAGGTACGGCCGCCACGGTTGGTAACGATGGCCGAAGCGCGCTTCATGACCGGTTCCCAGTTCGGGTCGGTCATGTCGGCGACGAGCACATCACCCGGCTTGACCTGGTCCATTTCCTTCGGGTCCTTGACGATGCGGACCGGGCCGACGCCGATTTTCTGGCCGATGGCGCGGCCGGAGGCGAGCACCTTGGAGAAGGACTTGAGCTTGAATTTCTCGACCTTGCCGGCGCCGGCCTGCGACTGAACGGTTTCCGGACGGGCCTGGAGGATGTAGAGCTTGCCGTCGATGCCGTCCTTGCCCCACTCGATGTCCATCGGACGACCGTAGTGCTGTTCGATGATCATGGCGTAGCGGGCCAGTTCCATGACTTCTTCGTCATTGAGCGAGAACTGGTGACGCAGGGATTCTTCGACTTCCTCGGTAATCACCGACTTGCCAGCGACCTTTTCCGTCGAGAAGGTCATCTTGATCATCTTCGAGCCGAGATTGCGACGCACGACGGCTTTCTTGCCGGCGGCCAGCATGGGCTTATGCACGTAGAACTCGTCCGGATTGACGGCGCCCTGGACGACGGTTTCGCCGAGGCCGTAGCTGGAGGTGACGAAAACGGCATCGCGGAAGCCGGATTCGGTGTCGAGCGTGAACATCACGCCGGCGGCGCCCTTGTCGGAGCGCACCATGCGCTGGATACCGGCCGACAGGGCGACGTCGGCATGGACGAAGCCCTTGTGCACGCGATAGGAAATGGCGCGGTCGTTGTATAGGGAAGCGAACACTTCCTTGATGGCGTGCAGGATGTTTTCGAGGCCAACGATGTTGAGGAAGGTTTCCTGCTGACCAGCAAAGGAAGCGTCCGGCAGGTCTTCGGCGGTGGCTGAGGAGCGCACAGCGAAGGACATGTCGGTGGTCGAATCGGCGACCAGGCGCTGATACTGCTCGGTGATGGCGATGGTCAGATCCATCGGGAACGGGGTGTCCATGATCCACTGGCGGATCTCGGCACCGGCCTTGATCAGGGCATTGACGTCGTCAACATTGAGTGCATCGAGCACGCCATTGATCTTGGCGTCGAGGCCGGACTGGGCGAGGAAATCACGGTAGGCCTGGGCCGTCGTGGCAAAGCCACCCGGCACGCGAACGCCGGTGTCGGCCAGCTGGCTGATCATTTCGCCGAGGGAGGAATTCTTGCCGCCGACTTTGTCGACGTCGTTCATTCGGAGTTTTTCGAAAGGTAGGACGAGCGGTTCCATGCGAGTTCCTTGCTGGGAAGTTGAATTGAAAATCAGGATGTGGGGTTGGAAAAATCAGGGCTGAGACGACGTGCCGCAGTTTCGCGGCGGGCAACGCTGCGCAGGGTTTGGGCCAGGGTTTCGCGGACGAAATCGATGTGTGTTTCGGCCGCTGCGCGGGCAGCTTGCGGCTTGCGGCCAACGATGGCTTCGTAGATGGCGGCGTGCTGGCTCTTGAGCAAGTTGCCGGCCGCCGGCACCGTTTTCAGTTCACCGAGATTGAGGCGGATGTTGTCGTGCATGAGGCGCAGCAGGGCCGATGAGAGGTGGCCAAGCAGCGCGTTGTGGGCCGCCTCGCCGACGGCCTGGTGAAAAGCGATGTCGGCGGCTGAGCGCTGATCCATGTTTTCGTTGGTAAAAGAGGCATTCAGCGCCGCGAAGCGCTGGCCGAGTCGCGTCAGGTCGGCATCGGTGGCGCGCTCGGCGGCCCACTCGGCGGCCTGGCCTTCGAGCATGCGGCGGAATTCGAGCATGTCTTCGCGCAGGTTGGGATGGCTGCCCATCATGTCTTGCCAGGGGTCGAAGAAAGTCGCTTCGAGTGCGTTGGTAACGTAGGTGCCACCGCCCTGCCGACTCTGTACCATGCCCTTGGATGCCAGTTTCTGGATCGCTTCGCGCAGCGATGGACGGGAGACGCCAAACTCGGTGGCCAGTTCGCGTTCCGGCGGCAGGCGGTCACCCGACTTCAGCGAACCTTCCAGGATGCGGCGCTCCAGCGAGGCAGCGACGGCATCGGAAATACGCGGGACCTGCACTTTATTGAGGGGCATCGGGCTCGGCATGATTGGTAAGACCGGCGCATTTTAATCAGCGATTCAGCAAAGTGCAAGTGCAGGATATTCCCTTATTTTATTGACTAAGTAACGGTATTCACGTAAATTTTCATCTGCACGAATATTGGTCTTACCATTTTACCGTTAAAACATTCACAACGGAGACAAGATGAAACAACCGGAATCCGCAGTGCCACGGCCTGGCGACGTTTATTTTTTTGCCACCTGTGTCGTCGACCAATTCTTTCCCGGCGCCGGAATGGATGCCATCACGCTGCTTGAACGCCAAGGCATCCGCGTGCACTTTCCCGAAGAGCAGACTTGCTGCGGTCAACCGGCGTATACGAGTGGTTTTCCCGATGAGGCGCGCAAGGTGGCGGCGCACCAATTGACGCTCTTTCCCAACGACTGGCCGGTGGTCGTGCCGTCCGGCTCCTGCGCCGGGATGATGAAGCATCACTACCCGACGCTGTTTGCCGCCGACCCGGTGCGCAAGGCCCAGGCCGATACCCTCTCGGCACGCATCTACGAGCTGACCGATTTTCTGGTCAATGTCCTGAATTTCCAGCCCGATGACAAAGGTGGCGACTGCACCGTCGTGCTGCATACCTCGTGCTCGGCCCGTCGAGAAATGGGTGTCCATCTGACCGGGCGCAAGCTGCTTGGCGGTCTTGGCAAAGTGACCGTGGCGCAACAGGATCACGAATCGGAATGCTGCGGTTTCGGCGGCACCTTCTCCCTCAAGCAGCCCGAAATTTCCGGGGCGATGGTCGAAGACAAGGTCAAGGCCTTGAAGGCGACCGGCGCCGAGCGCGTCGTCAGCGCCGACTGCGGCTGCCTGATGAACATCCTCGGCCACGCCGCCTGGAAGGATGAACAGGAAGGGCGCAAGACGCCCAGCCTGCCTGGCGAACACATCGCCAGCTTTTTGCTGCGGAGGACTTCGAAATGAGCGCCCGTGACCGGATTCTTGCCAAATTAAGGGCAAAAATGCCGTCGACCGTGGCAGCCCTGCCCGATGTCGCCGGCTGGTTCGCCACCCATCGCGTCGTCGAATCGGCAGCCGACAAGGCCAGGCGCTTCCGCGCCTGCATCGAACTGGCGCATGCCGAAGTGCACGCGGTGACCCCGGCCAACTGGCTGACCACCCTGCGCGAAGTACTGCGCACCAAGGGTCTCGACAAAATCCTGGTCAGCAAGGAAACGACGCATGGCTGCGCCGTGCTCGATGATTTCCCGGCGCAAGGCATTGACTGCCAGGTTTACGACATGGCCATCGAAGCCTGGAAAACCGAGATGTTCAACGCCACCCCGGCCAGCCTGACCGCCGCCCGCGCCGCCATCGCCGAGACCGGCACGCTGATCCTGTGGCCGGATGCGGCCGAACCGCGGCTGATGTCGCTGGTCCCGCCCGTCCATTTCGTACTGCTCGACGCCGGCAAAATCTACAACACCTTTTTTGAAGCGATGCAGGCAGAAGGCTGGGCCAATGGCCTGCCGACCAATGCGCTGCTCATCTCCGGCCCGTCGAAAACCGCCGACATTCAGCAAACGCTGGCCTACGGTGCGCATGGCCCGAAGGAACTGGTCGTGCTGATGATCGGAGACGAGCAATGAACGAGCACATCCTGCAATTCAAGCCATCCGAAGGCTTCCGCGCCCGCTCCAAGGCCGTCGTAGACAATCCTTTCCTGCGCCAGAGCTTCCGCGGCGCGATGGATTTCCTGATGAGCAAGCGCGCCGCCCAGTTCCCCGATTCGGAAGAACTGGAAAGCCTGCGCACGTTGGGCGAAAGCATCCGCCAGTACAACCTCGCCAAGCTGCCGACGTTGCTGGTCCAACTGGAAGAAAACCTGAGCCGCAACGGCATCCAGGTCCATTGGGCAGAGACGCCGGACGAAGCCAACGCCATCATCCTCGGCATCTGCCACGCGCGCCGGGCCAAGCTCATGGTCAAGGGCAAGTCCATGGTCAGCGAGGAAATCGAGCTCAACCACGCCGCCGAAGCTGCCGGCATCGGCGCGCTGGAATCGGACATGGGCGAATACATCGTCCAGCTGGCGGGAGAAAAACCGTCGCACATCATCATGCCGGCCATCCACAAGACCAAGGAGGAAATCGCCCGCCTGTTCGCCGACAAGGTCGAAGGCGTCGATTACACCGACAACGTCGATGCGCTCATCCAGATCGGCCGCAATGTCCTGCGGCAGAAATTTTTAGAGGCTGACATCGGCCTTTCCGGCGTCAATTTCGCCGTCGCCGAAACCGGCACGCTGTGCCTGGTCGAGAACGAAGGCAATGGCCGGATGTGCACCACGGCGCCGCCGGTGCACATCGCCATCACCGGCATCGAGAAGATTGTCGAAAAGCTCGAACACGTGCCGCCGCTGCTTTCCCTGCTCACCCGGTCGGCGACCGGCCAGAACATCTCGACCTACTTCAACATGATCTCCAGCCCGCGCCAGGCGGGCGAGAAGGATGGCCCGAGCGAAGTACACCTGGTCCTGCTCGACAACGGCCGCACCCAGGCCTACGCCGACGAGCAGTTGCGCAAGACGCTGCAATGCATCCGCTGCGGGGCGTGCATGAACCATTGCCCGGTTTATACGCGGATTGGCGGCCACGCCTACGGGACGACTTATCCCGGGCCGATTGGCAAGATCATCTCGCCGCATATGCTGGGGCTGGAGGCGACGTCGACGATGGCGACTGCCTCGTCGTTGTGCGGGGCCTGTGGCGAGGTTTGTCCGGTCAAGATTCCGATTCCGGAGCTGTTGATGCGCTTGCGGGAGGAAGCGTTTACCGCGCCGCATGCGAATCCTTCGATGATTGGTCAGGGGGCGGGGTATAGCTGGTTGATGACTTCCGTCTGGAAGGGGTGGGCGGCGGTTTATCGGTCGCCTTCCTTGTACGGGGTGGCGACCTGGTTGGGGAGTCGGTTTTCGTGGCTGACGCCTTCTCGTCAGGGGGCTTGGACGTCGGTTCGGGTTCCTTTGAAGCCGGCGGCGAAGCGGTTGCGGGATATGTTGCGGGAACGTGGCTAATGGCAGAAGTGCCTTCATTACCTTGGGGTTCCGCCTTGCTGGCGGGCGTACTTTCTTTTGCTTCGCCAAAAGAAAGTAGCCAAAGAAAAGGCGACCCCAGGGTCGGCGCCCCTTCGGGGTTCCTTGCGCTACTCGGCAGGCCGGGCGGCTGCGCAACTCGGGCTTCGCCCTCAAACAGTCCTCGCCGACTGCCCCCGGCCTACCTGCGTTGCTCAGCGCCTTCCAAGGGGCCCAAAAGCGTCCGGGATCAACCGAAGCGCCATGAATTGGCATTCCTACGGTCAACCCGAAAAAAAGCCCAAAAAAGAAATCCACCCGTCGTTCGTGGACGCCTTACCAGGCCCCTTGAGAGGTGCCGAGCAACGCAGGCTGGCGCGGAAAAAGGGCGAGCACTGTTTGAGGGCGAAGCCCGAGTTGCGCAGCCCCCGCGCCAGACGAGTAGCGCAGGGAACCGGCGCAGCCGGCACCGACCCAGGGTCGCCTTCTTCTTTGCTTACTTTCTTCTTGGCGACGCAAGAAGAAAGTAAGACGCGCCTCAAGCGCGGAATACAACGCCAATCAGCCGACACCAAATAACAAATCCGAGACAAACCCATGAGCGACCTCATCCACGCCCTGAGCAACCACCTCCCGCCACACCAGATCATCGTCGATGACCTGCGCCGTTTGGCCTACGGCACCGACGCCAGCTTCTACCGTCTGACGCCCGAGGTGATCGCCGTCATCGAAAACGAGGCGGAAGCGCGCCAGGTGCTGCAGACCGCCAGGCAGCACAACCGCCCCATCACCTTCCGGGCAGCGGGCACCAGCCTCTCCGGCCAGGCCATCACCGATGGCATCCTGGCCCTGATCGGCGAAGGTTTTGCCACCTACGAACAGAATGCCGACGCGAGCAGGGTCAAGGTTGGCCCCGGCATCGTCGGCGGCGAAGTCAATCGCCGGCTCGCTCCGTTTGGCAAGAAGATCGGCCCTGATCCGGCCTCAATCGGCGCCGCCAAGATCGGTGGCATCGCCGCCAACAACGCCTCCGGCATGTGCTGCGGCACAGCGCAGAACAGCTACCGGACGCTGGCCGGCATGCGTGTCATGCTGGCCGATGGCAGCGTGCTCGACACCGAGGATCACCTGAGCGTCGATGCTTTCTCCAAGAGCCATGCCGTGCTGCTCGGCGAACTGGAGCGACTGGGTCGCGACACGCGCAACAACGCGAAGCTGGCCGAGCGCATCCGCCACAAGTTCAAGATAAAGAACACCACCGGCTATAGCCTCAATGCACTGATCGATTACGAAGACCCGATCGACATCCTCAGCCACCTGATGATCGGCTCGGAAGGCACGCTCGGCTTCATTTCGCGCATCACCTACAACACCGTGGTCGAAGACCCGTTCAAGGCGTCGGCGCTGGTTTTCTTCCCGGACATCCGTACCGCCTGTGAGGCGGTCATCCGTCTCAAGCCGCAACCGGTTTCGGCCGTCGAACTGCTCGACCGCCCGGCTCTGCATTCGGTCGAAAACAAACCCGGCCTACCGACCATCATGCGCCAACTGGGCGAAGAAGCCGCCGCGCTGCTCATCGAAGTCCGGTCTTCCACGGTCGACGGGATAAATGAGCGAATTTCGCAAGTTCATGCCGCAATGGCAGGCGTCGCCACCGTCGAGCCGATAGTTTTCTCCACCGATCCCGCCACCTGCGAGATGTATTGGAAAGTCCGCAAGGGCACCTTTCCAGCCGTCGGCGCCATGCGCCGCACCGGCACCACGGTGCTCATCGAGGACGTCGCCTTCCACATCGAAAACCTGGCCGACGCGACGCTCGACCTGCAGACCCTGCTCCGCCATCACGGCTACCACGAGGCGATCATTTTCGGCCATGCACTGGAAGGCAACCTTCACTTCGTCATCACCCAGGATTTCGGCGATGCCAGCGAAGTCGACCGCTACGCCCGCTTCATGGACGATCTCTGCCACATGGTCGTCGACAAATACGACGGCTCGCTCAAGGCCGAGCACGGCACCGGCCGCAACATGG
>NZ_JAVHPH010000327.1:0-12443 GCF_036170495.1 Azonexus sp. | reverse complement strand
TCCTCAGCCGGAACCGCCCGGCCGTGTCGTGTGCCGACTGGATCATCGTGGCCAGGCGCTCGGGTGTCGGCGGCCGTTCCTCGGCAATGATTTCGGCAACGCGCGCGATGCATGCCTCGGCGGCGGCTGCGTCGTGGAAGAGGGCGCGTGTCCGGCGGGCGAGGATGTCGTCGATCGTTCGCGCCGCCTCAAAGCGGATGGCGAAACGAACCATGGCTTCGCTGTACGGCAGGTTCGGGTGGAGCGTTTGGTCGTGGCCGGGCAAGGCGGCGAGCAGCGAACTGTCGGTGCCGTAGGCGTCGCCGGCTGGCCCGCTCGGGCAGCCGTGCAGTTTCAAGGTTCGCGTCGGGCAGGCCACAACGTTGAGTCGGGCGACCTCAATGGCCCGGTCGATGACCTGCTCGGCCATCAGCCGGTAGGTCGTCCATTTGCCGCCGGCGACGGTGATCAGGCCGGCGGGGCTGACCAGAATGGCATGTTCGCGCGACAGGGCAGCGGTATTTTTGGTGTCCCTGTGCTCGGGGTGGATGAGCGGGCGCAGGCCGGCGAAGGCGCAGCGGATGTTGGCCCGGGTCGGCGGCCGGGTCAGCACGTCGGCTGCCGTGCGCAGCAGGAAGGCGATTTCTTCTTGGAGTGGCTGCGGATCGTTGAGCTGGACCAATTCCGGGCGCGGCGTGTCGGTGGTGCCGAGCAGCACCTTGCCTTGCCACGGAATGGCGAACATGACCCGGCCGTCTTCGGTTTTCGGGATCAACAGCGCCTGCTGGCCGGGCAGGAAATCGGCGTCGAACACAAGGTGGACGCCCTGGCTGGGTGTCAGCAGCGGCGGGGCATCGGCATCGTCCAACTGGCGAACACTGTCGGCGTGCACGCCGCTGGCATTGATGATGGCGCGGGCGGTTACCTCGAATTCCTCGCCGGTTTCGGTATCGCGCAGGACGGCGCCGGTGACGCGATCGCTGGTTTTGAGCAGGCGTATGGCCGGCAGGTAATTGAGGCAGGTGGCGCCGAGATCGGTCGCCGTGCGCATCAAGGCGATAGCCAGCCGGGCATCGTCGAACTGGCCGTCCCAGTAGCGGATGCCGCCGCACAGGCCGGTGTTGTTCAGCCCGGGCAGGGCGGCGATGACTGCCTGCCGGTTGAGGCAGCGTGAATTCTCCAGATTGTCGCCGCCGGCGAGCCGGTCGTAGAGCTTGAGGCCGCCGGCGAACAGCAGCCGGTCGATCTGATTCCAGGCCGGAATGATGAAGGCGAGCGAATGGACGAGGTGCGGCGCGTTGTGGAGCAGGAAGGCGCGTTCGCGCAGGGCGTGGCGGACCATGCCGAGGTCGCCCTGGCGCAGATAGCGGACACCGCCATGAATGAGCTTGGTGCTGCACATCGAGGTGCCGGAGGCGAAGTCGCGGGCTTCGACGAGTAGCGTTCGGTAGCCGCGCGCTGCCGCATCGACCGCCGCGCCGAGTCCGCTGGCGCCGCCGCCGATGATCAGGATGTCCCACGGGCGCGGGTCGCGCAGGGTGGCGAGGCTGTCTTCGCGGCTGGCGGGTGTGTTCATGATTCGGCCCCGGCCCAGCCGAGGGTGCGCTGGATGGCGCGGTGCCAGTCGGTGAATAGCGCTTCGCGGTGCTCCTTGGCCATCGACGGTGCAAAGTGGCGTTCGGCCTGCCACAGGGCGGCGATTTCCGCTTCATCCTGCCAGTAGCCGACGGCCAGCCCGGCCAGGTAAGCGGCGCCGAGGGCGGTGGTTTCGGTAACTTTCGGGCGCACCACGGGGACGCCGAGCAGGTCGGCCTGGAATTGCATGAGCAGGTCATTTCGCGCAGCGCCGCCATCGACGCGGACTTCCCGGATCGGCTGGCCGGCGTCGTTTTCCATGGCCTGCAGCACCTCGGCGCTCTGCAAGGCGATGGCTTCGAGGGCGGCACGGGCGATGTGGGCGCGCGTCGTGCCGCGCGTCAGGCCGAACAGGGCACCACGGGCGGTCGGGTCCCAGTACGGTGCGCCGAGGCCGGTGTGGGCCGGGACAAGGTAGACGCCGCCGTTGTCGGGCACACTCGCGGCCAAGGTTTCGACTTCGCCGGCGCTGGCAATTAACCCGAGGCCGTCGCGCAACCATTGCACGGTGGCGCCGCCCATGAAGACGCTGCCTTCGAGCAGGTAGGTGGTTTGTCCATTACGCTGCCAGCCGACGGTGGCGAGCAGGCGATGCCGCGAGGCCATGGGCTGCGCGCCGGTGTTCATGAGCAGGAAGCAGCCGGTGCCGTAGGTGTTCTTGGCCATGCCGATGTCGAGGCAGGCCTGGCCGAAGGTGGCGGCCTGCTGATCACCAGCCATGCCGGCGAGCGGAATCGGCGCACCCAGCCACTCGGTGTTGACCGTCGCGATTTCGCCGCTGCTGGCAACGAGGCGCGGCAGCAGGGCGGCGGGGATGTCGAGCAGGGCCAGCAATTCGTTGTCCCAGCACTGGCGGTGAATGTCGAAAAGCAGGGTGCGCGAGGCATTCGACGGGTCGGTGACGTGCTCGCCGGTCAGCTTCCAGGCCAGCCAGCTATCGATGGTGCCGCAGGCCAGTTCGCCGCGTTCGGCCCGGGCGCGGGCGCCGGGGATGTGGTCGAGCAGCCACTTGAGCTTGGTGCCGGAAAAGTAGGCGTCGAGGACGAGGCCGGTGCGCCGCTGGAAAAGTTCGGCGTGGCCGGCCGCGGTCAATTCGTCGCAAATGCCGGCGCTGCGCCGGTCCTGCCAGACGATGGCGCGGTGCACCGGCTGGCCGGTGGCGCGATCCCAGAGCACCGTGGTTTCGCGCTGGTTGGTGATGCCGACGGCGGCGACCCGCGTCGCCGCAACCCCGTTGTCGCGCAGCACGGCGCGGGCGACGGCGAGCTGCGCCGCCCAGATTTCATCGGCGTCGTGTTCGACCCAGCCGGGCTGCGGGTAATGCTGGGTGATTTCCTGCTGGGCGAGGCCGCGGAGGTTGCCCCGACGGTCGACCAGGATGGCGCGCGCGCTGGTCGTGCCCTGGTCGAGGGCGAGGATGAACTGCTCGGAAGATGCAGGCATGGCGAACTCCGGCAAGCGGTGTTCGGCCAGTATAGCCGGCCGGGTTCGCGTCTGGCAGGGCTTTCGATTTTGGCGCTTATTTGGTTTTTACGTCGTAAATCGGGTTGACCGTGGTAATCCGTAGCGCGGTAGTTGGTTGGCGCCAGCTTCAGGCTAGACGGCGGATTTTTTCAGTTGTGTCGGCCAGATGTGCCTTGAGCGCCGTCAGGCAGGGGGTGAAGGCCGAGCTGAGGCCGGATTCGGCGCTCAGTTCGGCCAAGTAGGCCGCTGCGAGATCGAGTCCATTTCGCCAGTGCTGGCTGGAAACGAGCGGGCTGAGCGTGGCCGGTGCCAGGCTGGTTGGCAGTTCCCCGCTGCTGCGCGGCGCGAAGGCCATCGGCAGCATGTCGTAGGCGGGTGCGAGGCTGTAGGGCCGACCGCTGTCGGTGATGAACGAAAGGTTGCCGGCGTGCATATCGGTGTTGCCGATCAGAACACCAAAGGCGTGCAGCAGGCAGGTGGCCTCGTGGGCTTGGCGGGTGATGTGGCCAGCGGCCATGAGGCGCTCGGTGACGGCTGGCCAGCCGCCGCGCCCGAGGCCAACAAATTCGGCATCCATGGCGGCCAGCGAAATGAGGCCTCGCCGGCCGAGCGTGCCGACGCGGTCAAAACGTTCGACTTCCAGAAAGCGTTGTGATCCCCGGTCGATCAGGTGCGTTGTAACCGCTGCGATGTCGTGCCGACGGAGCAAGGTCAGCGCCCGGTGTTCGCTGAGCAGCAGGTCGCGCCAGCGGTCGTTGAGAGGATTGCCGACGGGGTTGCTTGCATCCTGTAGCGTGAACTTGACAATGACATGGCGTAGACCATCCGGCGTCAGGGTGTGGGCGACGAACTTGGGCTGCTCTCCTCCCGCCGAAGAACCGGGCAGTTCGCCACGGGCAGTCTGCGCGGCAAGACGGGCATAGGCGTCGGCTCGCTCGGCAAGCGGGAGCGGTTCGGGGAGTGGGGCGCGGATGAAATGCTCGCGCGCCACATCGCCCAACAGCAGGTTGCCGACCGTGTCGCTGCCCGGTTGGCCGAGCAGGGCTCGCAACACATGGTGATCCTGCCAGTCGGCCAGACTGGCAGGCAGGCCGAGAGCATCGGCCCGTGCCGCTACGAAGCTGCGCCCGAGATAGCCTTGCGGTCGCATGTCGTCCAGCCACCAGGGCAGGCCTTCGCTGTGCAGCGCCTGGCCATCGTGCTGCCGCATGACGAATCCGTTCGGGTGAACGGCGATCAGTGTCCCCAGCGCTTCAATCTGCCCGGCTGGCGTTACACGATAGACCGGGATGTCGCCATCAGTTAGTGATTGACGGCGCAAAGCGTAGTGAATGGATCGATAGGGCCCAAAACGGACGACCGTTTCAGCCAGGGCGCTGAGGGCCCGGGAAATGGTGGGCTGGCTGATGTCAAGCGCAGAAGCCAGCATACGGGCAGTTTTCGGGCCGGATAGGAGGTGCTGGCGAATGGCGGGAAGGGGGGAGACGGGCATGCTGGAGTGGTGTTTGAATTCATTTGTGAATAGATATGTGAATTCATGGTAGTGCTTTTTCTGCTGCCGGGATAGTGGGGCCGGCGATGTCGGGTTGGCCGTCGCTGGTGTGACAGAATCGTCGGCACGTTTTCCGGCGGCCGGCGGAGGGTTGCCTTGTCGCCGTTGATCCTGAAAACCGCAGTGAGCGCCCCTTCATGGTTCGATACGCCTTGCTGGGCAAGGCTACTCACCACGAACGGGCTTTTCCCGATCGGTGCCCCCCGTTTGCCCCTTCGACGAGCTCTGGACGCAGCCTGAGTAGCCCACGCAGTGGGCGTATCGAAGGGTTTGGTCGCGGTCAACTGCGATTTTTAGGTTGATAACGATGGGGGCGCGATGAACTCGGTGTTGGCAACCACGACGGCGATGAGCGCACCTTGCGACAGCGACCGAGCGGCCAGATCGTGCGCCCGGGATTCGGCTTCGCTTTTGTGCATCAGGGCGAGGGGGTACCGGGTTTGCTGCAGCGGTTGTTGTGGTCGAGGGTGATGGTCGTGAATGTGGGGCGGTTGGGGGTGTCAATTTTGGCCAAAATTTCCGGTTGACCGTGGGGCCTGCCGTTGTTTCTATGGTCGTAGCAATCGCTTCAGGTGCCACAGAAAGTCATGTAGCTGTTCGTAAATTCGCTCGGCGCCGGCGCGGCGTATTCGGCGTCGGCCGGGCGTTCGTCGAAGGGCGCGCCGATGACGGCGAGCAGGCGTTCAAAGGGGGCCAGATTGTTGTCATCGACGGCGGCATCGAGGGCCGCTTCGACGCGATGGTTGCGCGGGATGTAGCACGGGTTGGCGTGCTGCATGGCGGCGAGCAGATCGGCGGAACGGTTTGGCTGGCGGGCCTGCCAGCGAGCGAGCCAGGCGGCGAAGTCGGTGGCCTTGGCCATCAATGTGTTGAGGCGTGAGGCGTCGCCGGCCGCCGCATCGAACAGGGCGCGGAAGGCGACGGTGAAATCGAGGCGGTTGTGTTTGAGGATGCGCAGGAAATCGTCGATCAGGGTGCGGTCGGCCTCGGTGTCACCCGATTCGTCAATGCCGAGCTTGGCCCGGAAGACGCGCAGCCAGTGCACGGCCTGGCGCTCGGGCAGGGCGTCGATGACCGCCGTGGCGGCCTGCACGGCGCGCTCGGCGTCGGTGTCGATGAGCGGCAGCAGGGTTTCGGCCAGCCGGGCGAGATTCCAGCGGGCGATGCCGGCCTGCTTGCCGTAGGCGTAGCGGCCGGCGCTGTCGATGGAGCTGAACACGGTGTCCGGGCTGTAGCTTTCGATGAAGGCGCAGGGGCCGTAGTCGATGGTTTCGCCGGACAGCGTCATGTTGTCGGTGTTCATGACGCCGTGGATGAAGCCGACACCGAGCCAGCGGGCGACCAGTTCGGCTTGGCGCTCGCCGACGGCGGCCAGCAGGTCGAGATAGGGCTGGGCGCTGGCAGCGAGCGCCGGGTAATGGCGGGCGATGACGTAATCGGCCAGGCGCTTGACCTGCTCTGGCCCCTGGTGGGCGGCGAAGAATTGAAAGGTGCCGACGCGGACGTGGCTGGCGGCAACGCGGGTGAGCACGGCGCCGGGCTGGGCGCGGTCGCGGCGCACCCTGTCGCCGGTCGCCACGACGGCCAGCGAGCGGGTGGTCGGAATACCCAGGGCGTGCATCGCCTCGCTGATGATGTACTCGCGCAAGGCCGGGCCAAGCGCACATTTGCCGTCGCCATTGCGTGAAAACGGCGTGCGGCCGGAACCCTTGAAAGCAATGTCGCGGCGCTCGCCGTGGCGGTCGATCACCTCGCCGAGCAACAAGGCCCGCCCATCGCCCAGTTGCGGCGAGAACTGGCCGAACTGGTGGCCGGCGTAGGCTTGGGCAATCGGCTCGGCGCCCTCGGGTATGCGGTTTCCGGCCAGGATTTCGACGCCTACCGGCGTGGCCAGCGCCAGCGGATCGGCCCCCAGTTCGATGGCCAGCGCCTCGTTCAGGCAAATGAGTCTCGGCTGGCTCGCCGGTGTCGGCTGCCAGCGAACGTAGAACGCCTCAAGGTCGCGGACATAGGAGTTGTCGAAGGCAAAAAAGCGGGGCGCAGGGGCGTTCATCGAAATCGTCAAAGGAAGGTTGGGGTAGCGGCTCGCGGAGATTTTGTCGCAAATCTCCGCGCCGCTGAGGCTTCAAGCAATTTCGATGCTAATGGGTGGCTTTGGTTCCCCGGCTGCCGTGAATGGTGCGGGAACGGCGCCAGGCCGCGTTTTTCGATTTTGGGCAAAATTTCCGGTTGACCGTGGGAATGGCCGCAAACGAATCCTGTAACAAAGGTAATTGCGGCCGGTCTGATACACTTATCGTTAACGTATTTATTAAGGAATCCAGTCATGACTTTCCGCGCCCAAGATGTCGTTCCGATCAGCGAAGCCCGCGCCCGCCTGACCGAGTTGTCCGATGAAGTCGTCGCTGGTGCGGAAAAGCTGCTGACCAAGAATGGCGCCGCCTACGTCGCCATCGTCGACGCCCAAAAGCTGGATTACTACCACGCGCTGGAAGCGGAACATGCCAACCTAGTGTTGCTCTCCGAAGCGGAAACAGGCCTGCGCGAGGTGCTGGCCGGGCAGCGTGTGTCGAATGCCGACCTTCTGAAAGCCCTGGCCTGAACCATGGCTTTGCCGATCAACGCAAAAGTCGAGGCGACCCCCAATTTTCTGGCCAATCTGGAAACCATTCACCAGTTCTTCCAGACTCAGGACGCGGATACCGTCGAGGCCCGGTTCACCAAGCTGAAAGCAGATCTTCGGGAGATGATCGCGGTGCTCAGCTGGTCGCCGTCCGGCGGACGACCGGCCAGGTTTCTGCTGGCCAAGTCAGCCCAAGCCCGAATGAAATCAGATGCCGTCCAGATATTGGCCGAACAAGCCGGATTGCCTTACCTCCGGGAATACGTCGTCGGGCAACATATCGCGCTCTATGCACATGCCGAAAAGGAAGTTGTACTTTTGGCGGTCAAGCATCAGCGGCAGCTGGCTTATGAAGCTGCCGATTCGGCTGATAAATAATTGCCTCCATGCCTCCGCCAAGATTGGCGAAATATGGCTGGGGTCGTCTCAGAACGCGGAAAGTAAAGCACGGCTAAGCTGTAGCAGACCCAGCCTGGCCTGCTCCGCCCTGTAACGACGCAATCAGTGGGCAGGAAACATTACCTTGCCGCGCATGGCAGGCGCCAATCAGGTCAGACAGCACGGCCTCCATGCGCGCCAAATCCGCCAGTTTCTCGCGCACGTCTTGGAGCTTGTGTTCGGCCAGACTACTGGCTTCCTGGCAATGGGTGCCATCCTCCAGCCGCAGCAGTTCGGCGATTTCATCCAGGCTGAAGCCCAGCCGCTGGGCCGATTTCACGAATCGCACCCGTGCCACATCCGCCGTGCCATAGCGGCGGATGCTGCCGTAAGGCTTGTCCGGCTCGGGCAGCAAGCCCTTGCGCTGATAGAACCGTATCGTCTCGACGTTGACCCCGGCCGCCTTGGCGAAAACGCCGATGGTCAGGTTTTCCAAATTGTTTTCCATATCGCTTGATTCCGTACATGAGTACGGAAGTAAGGTTACTTCATCCAATTCAAACTCGAAAGGACAAGCACATGTCTGAACCACAAACCGGGCGCGGCGCGCTCTTCACTGGCGGGCTGGCCGCCATCCTCGCCTCGACCTGCTGCTTGGGGCCGCTGGTCCTGGTCGCCTTGGGATTCAGCGGGGCATGGATCGGCAACCTGACCGTGCTGGAGCCGTATCGCCCGATTTTCATCGGCGCGGCGTTGGTCTCGTTGTTCTTCGCCTGGCGGCGCATCTACCGCCCGGCGCAAGCCTGCAAACCGGGCGAGGTCTGCGCAATTCCCCAAGTGCGAGCCACCTACAAGCTCATTTTCTGGATTGTGGTTGTGCTGGTTCTGGTCGCGCTCGGATTTCCCTACGTCCTGCCATTTTTCTATTGATCACAGGAGTTCCCCATGAAAACGCAAGTTTCGGCGCAAGCCAAAAAACTGTTTGCCTCTCTCGCGCTCGCCGCCGCCGTTGGACCCGTGTGGACCGCCACCCAGACCGTCACGCTGTCCGTCCCGGGCATGACCTGCTCCGCCTGCCCGATCACCGTCAAGAAGGCAATTTCCAAGGTCGAAGGCGTCAGCAAGGTTGACGTGGCCTTCGAGACACGCGAAGTGGTGGTCAGCTTCGATGATGCCAGGACCAGCGTGCAGAAGCTGACCAAGGCCACCGGGGATGCGGGTTATCCGTCCAGCGTCAAGCAGTGAGCCAACCCGGCGCGGATAACCGTCCAGGCCGTCGCCAACCTTAAAAAATAGGAGTTGTTGCATGACCCATCTAAAAATTACCGGCATGACTTGCGACTCGTGCGCGGCGCACGTCAAGGAAGCGTTGGAGAACGTGCCCGGCGTGCAGTCGGCGCTGGTGTCCTGTCCCAAGGGCTCCGCACAACTTGCCATCCTGCCGGGCACGTCACCGGATGCCTTGATGGCCGCCGTGGCCGGACTGGGCTACAAGGCAACGCTTGCCGACGCACCAACCGCGGACAACAGCACCGGGCCGCTCGACAAAGTGCGCGGCTGGATGGGGGCAGTCGATCAGCATGGTGGCAATGAACGCCCGTTGCAGGTGGCCATCATCGGCAGCGGCGGGGCCGCGATGGCGGCAGCGCTGAAGGCCGTCGAGCAAGGCGCACACGTCACGCTGATCGAGCGCGGCACTATCGGCGGCACCTGCGTCAATATCGGCTGCGTACCGTCCAAGATCATGATCCGCGCTGCCCACATCGCCCACTTGCGCCGCGAAAGCCCGTTCGATGGCGGCATGCCGCCCGCCCCGCCGACGATCTTGCGCGAACGGCTGCTGGCCCAGCAGCAGGCGCGCGTCGATGAACTGCGCCGCGCCAAGTACGAGGGCATCCTGGACGGCAATCCGGCCATCGCCGTGCTGCACGGCACGGCCCGCTTCAAGGACGGCCACAGCCTGGTCGTGCAACTCAACGACGGCGGCGAGCGCGTCGTGGCATTCGACCGCTGCCTGATCGCCACCGGCGCGAGTCCGGCCGTGCCGCCGATTCCCGGCCTGAAAGACACACCCTACTGGACTTCCAGCGAAGCCCTGGTCAGCGACGCCATTCCCGAGCACCTGGCCGTGATCGGCTCATCGGTGGTGGCGCTGGAACTGGCGCAGGCCTTCGCCCGACTCGGCAGCAAGGTGACGGTCCTGGCGCGCAGCACGCTTTTCTTCCGCGAAGATCCGGCCATCGGCGAAGCCGTCACGGCTGCTTTCCGGGCCGAGGGCATCGAGGTGCTGGAACACACGCAGGCCAGCCAGGTCGCCCATGCGGGCGGCGAATTCGTGCTGACCACGGAGCACGGCGAAGTACGCGCCGACAAGCTGTTGGTTGCCACCGGCCGCTCGCCCAACACGCACAGCCTGGCGCTGGACGCGGCGGGCATCACGCTCAATCCGCAAGGCGCTATCGCCATCGACTCCGGCATTCGTACCAGCGTGGAACACATCTACGCCGCCGGCGACTGCACCGATCAGCCGCAGTTCGTCTATGTGGCGGCAGCGGCGGGCACCCGTGCGGCGATCAACATGACCGGCGGCGAGGCGGCGCTGGACCTGACCGCCATGCCGGCCGTGGTGTTCACCGACCCGCAGGTGGCGACCGTCGGCTACAGCGAGGCGGAAGCGCACCACGACGGCATCGAGACCGACAGCCGCACGCTCACGCTGGACAACGTGCCGCGCGCGCTGGCGAACTTCGACACGCGCGGCTTTATCAAACTGGTGGCTGACGCCAGTAACGGGCGGCTGATCGGGGTGCAGGCGGTCGCGCCGGAAGCCGGCGAACTAATCCAGACGGCGGTGCTGGCGATTCGCAACCGCATGACGGTGCTGGAACTGGCGGACCAGTTGTTCCCCTACCTGACCATGGTCGAGGGGCTGAAGCTCGCCGCGCAGACCTTCAACAAGGATGTGAAGCAGCTTTCCTGCTGCGCCGGCTGAGATAAAAGAAGCGCTACGCGGCCAGGCGGGGCGGATCACCGCTTCGTCGCGCCGCGTTTCGCGGTCCGCGCCTTTTTCTCTCCATCGCCACCGGCTGTACGCCCGGCCACGGGCTTGGTCGGATCAGCGTGATCCAGCCAGATCAGCGTATCGATGTAGCTCATGAAACCTTGCAGGTAGTCCGGGGCGATGTCGCGCATGCGTTCGAGGCTGCGCAGGACGAGGTGCTGGGAGTTCATCGGGCCGGCGTTTTCAGGCGCCTGGGCGAGCGTCTGGGTGAGTTGCTGCTCGGTGCTGAGCTTGGACCACTCGTTGCGGAAGTAGGCGACGGTCTTGAGTTCGGGGCCTTGCGGGTGGCGACCGGCGGAAGCGGTTTTCGATTTTGGGCAAAATTCCCGGTTGACCGTGGAAGTGTCGTTGGCTGGCCGGATGGTGCCCGTTTGGGCGTGGGCATGGCCGCTGATGTAGGCCAATAGTTCGGTCAGCGGGCTGCCGGCGCTTGTCTCGGTAGTTTCGGCCGGCATCGGGGCTGGACGGCTGGCGAGTTCATTGGCGGCGGCGCTGATTTTGGCGTTGAGCCCGTCGCGAAGGGTTGCCGGCTGCGCGGCGGCGCGGCGGCTGAGTGCTTCGAGATAAGCAAAGCGGACGGGATCGCGGTCGGCGGCGCCGCTGGTGCGCAGGGCGGCGAGTTGAGCCTGAATGTCCGCCGTTTCAGCCATTAGCTGCCTTGCCATTGGTAGGCGTCTTGGGCACCGGCGCCATTTCGACGCGGCGGTTGCGGGCGCGGCCGTCGGCGTCGCTGTTGGCGGCCACCGGCTGCTGCGAACCGAAGGCGGCGGCGAAGATGGACGACGAGGGCACGCCGTCTTCGATCAGCGTGCGGGTCACGGTCAGGGCGCGCTGGGCGGAGAGTTCCCAGTTGTCGGCGAAGCGGCTGTTGCTGCCGCGCACGGGCATGTCGTCGGTGAAGCCGCTGACCATGAGCATCTGTTCGCTGGCGCCGAGGTAGGCAGCGATGGGCTGGGAGAGGCTCTTGAGCAGTTGCTGGCCTTCCGGCTGCAACTGGTCGGAATTGAGCGCGAAGAGCACGTTGCCGCTGATACCGATCTTGCCGTTGTTGAGCGTCACGCGGCCGGAGGCGAGCGGGCCGGCCAAGGCCTTTTCGAGGGCTTCGCGGCGCTGTTCTTCCTGCTGGCGCTTCTGGATTTCGCTTTCGAGGCTGGTGACCAGTTCAAGCTGCACGCCGAGCACGCCGACCAGAATCAGCACGAAGGCGCCGAGCAGGCCGGCCATGAGGTCACCGAAGACGGCCCAGACGGGCGTGTTGTGCTCAACGGCGGCGTCGATGTCTTCCATGCTCAAGCCTCACTGCCGGCGACGCGCTGCAGGTCGTCAACCATTTTCTTCTGCGACATGATGCTGAGGTCGATGATTTCGCGGGCCTGGGCGACGTAGTAGGCAAGCTGTTCGTCGCTGCGCGTCAGCGACTTGGTCAGGCCGCCTTCGATGCGTTGCAGGGCGGCCATCATTTTGTCGTTCGATTCGGCGAAGAGCTTGACCGCGGCGCCGAAAGCCTCGCCCAGGCTGGCCACTTCGAGGGCGCCGCCGGTGATGCTGGTGCCGATGTCGACGAGCTTGCCGGCTTCGCTCTCGACCTTGGCGGCAAACTGGCTGCCGGCACGTTCGAGCAGGTCGGCCGAGGAGGCGACGAGCGCGTCGATGGCGCTGCGCTGCTCGGTCGAGGCGTGGTTGATGGCGTCGAGCAGGGCGCCCAGCGTTTCCATGATGCGGCTGCGTTCTTCGAGCAGGCTGTTGTCGCG
>NZ_JAVHPH010000326.1:0-2455 GCF_036170495.1 Azonexus sp. | reverse complement strand
GCAGAGGACTCATAATCCTTTGGTCCACGGTTCAAGTCCGTGCAGGCCCACCAATTTGCAGTTCTGTGACCATGCCTTCAAGGCTTGGTCGCATGTTTCAGAAGTACCCGGTAGGCACTTCGACGAAAGCTCCGCTGCTGAGTTGAAGTGGCAGGTTTTTAGGCATTTTTTGTAAAGGCATTCGACATGAATACAGAATCCATCCTCACGCATCTCAAGAAGCACGGCCAATTGCTCGATGCTGACATTGCGAAAGGCACAGGCATCGCATTGTCGGATGTTCGCACATCGATTCTCGAACTGTCCGCCCAAAAAGCCATTTCGGTGTGCAGCATGACGACCTTCAAGAACGGCACACCGACCGAAGGCATGTTCTGCCGTGTTTCCGGCTACATGCCCTCGGCTGCGCCGGGTCGCAAGCCGGGCGTCAAGACGTCCTGAGACAATTGGCGCCGATTCCGCGAAAAGCGGGCTCGGGGCTATTCAACGACGCGGCCGCGCTGAAGTTTGACCTGGCCGCGTTTTATTTTGCTCTCGATGCGCTTGCGCTGGGCGTTCCGGCTGGGCTTGGTCGGCCGCCGGACGGCTGGCACAAAAGCGGCCGAGGCAATCAGTTCGCGCAAGCGAACCAGAGCGTCCTCCCGGTTGCGCTCTAGGCTGCGATGTTTTTGTGCCTTGATGACGACGATGCCTTCGCTGCTGATCCGCTGATCGCGCATGGCTCGCAATTTTTCCTTGACCTCATCGGGCAGACTCGACGCGGCGATGTCAAAACGCAGATGCACGGCATTCGACACCTTGTTGACGTTCTGTCCCCCCGCCCCTTGCGCGCGGATGGCGGTGAATTCAACTTCACTTTCGTTTAAAACCAGGGCGTTCATTTTTTTGCTTCGAGTTGGTCGTAGACCGCCGTCGCCACTTTGGCCAGTTCGCCCTTGGCGGTGCTCGCCGACAGGGCGTAGCCGAATTTACCATCAACCCAGTAAAAAACATTGACCGGCCCTTCGCGGGCGAAGCGGAAGCCGGCATCAGGCTGGGCGGCATTTTCGGTCGTCACGTACAAGGTCATGCGCTGGCCGGTGGCATCCTGATACATGAACTGGGCAACCGGGCCGGCGTTGCCGGGAAGCAGGCGGCCGCCAACGAGTTCGTAGCCAAGGGCACCGAGTTTGGGCGGACTGACCGGCGTACCGAGACGCTTGCTCAGCCATTTGATCAGTGCCTCCTCCTGATCGGCCGTCACCTCGACAGGGCGACGGGCGTCGGGACTATAAACCACGTGGGCGACGGCGGCCTGCCGGGGCAGCGGAACAACCTGCGCGAGGCGCTCGGCATCTTGATACTGGCCGTGCCCCAGCCAACCGGCGACACCACCGAGCACAGCAACGAGAACGCCGGCAGCCATCTGTTGCCACGACCATGATTTCAAATTTGGCCATTTTTTCCGGTTGACCGTGGGATTCGCTGGCTGCACGGCCAAAGCATGCAGGCGGTCCGGCAAAGCCTCGACCAGCACCGGATTGAACAGCGCTTTGAGCGCCTCGTTCTGGGCGCGATAGGCGCGAACGCGTTCGGCATCCTCGGGATAGACAACCAGATAGGCTTCGATCTCGGCCCGCCGCGACCCGGTCAAGGCGCCGTCGACGTAGGCGTGCAGGTCGTCTTCGGTGATATTGAGCGGGCTCATCGCACGATCCTTAGATTGGCCCCACCCAGCCGGCCATTCATGATCTGACGCAGCCGTTCACGTCCGCGCGCCAGGCGGGACATCACGGTGCCGATCGGAATGCCCAGTGCAGCGGCGATTTCGGCATAACTCATTTCTTCCAGGCCGACGAGGAGCAGCACTTCACGCTGTTCGTCCGGCAATTGGCGGAGGGCTGATTCGAGGTCCATCACTTCCAGCCGATCGCTCTGGGTAGCGCGCGTCGGCACTTCGCCGGTATCTTCATCAAGCGAATCAATCGGCAAACTGCCGCGCCGCAACTGATCGACGCGCAGGTTGTGCATAATGCCGAACAGCCAGGCCCGCAAATCGCTGCCCACCCGCCATTGGGCGAGGCGGCTCCAGGCGCGTTCAAGGGTGTCCTGAACAAGATCGTCGGCTGCCGCACGGTCGCCCAGCATCGCCCGCGCATATCGGCGCAGGCGAGGCAATTCGGCGACGATGGCACGGCCGTCCATTCAAAAAATTCCTTGGTCAACTCGATCGTGGCACAACGACGCGCCGCAGGCAGGGCAAGTCGCACGGCTCGACGAAGTCGACAAGGTCACGGTTGGGCAGCCCGGGAAATCAAGGCTTGGCAACGTGCCAGACGTTGTTGAACCCGTCGCCGGTCTTGTCGCCGGCCTTCATGTCCTTCGCCCAGAAATACAGCGGTTTGCCCTTGAAGGCCCACTGCTAAGAAGAACTGAGATATTTGGTAGGGCAGAAGCGCGATATTTCCGAGCTATA
>NZ_JAVHPH010000325.1:0-2461 GCF_036170495.1 Azonexus sp. | reverse complement strand
GACCGCGTACTTGTTGGCGTAGCCGCGCGGCGTGACCATCAGGCCGTGCTTGATGAAGGTGTTGGAATTGCCGATGAGCACGGTCGACAGCATGCCGATGTCGGCTTCGGCCATTTTTTCCAGGGTGGTGAATTCGATGCGCTGCTTCGGCCGGTAGCCCGACTTGACGACGGCGACCGGCGTTTGCGGGTCGCGGTGACGCAGGAACAGGCGTTGCGCTTCGACGATCTGCTGCGTGCGGCGGCCGCTTTTCGGGTTGTAGAGGGCGACGACGAAATCGGCGTAGGCCACGGCGTCAAGCCGGCGGGCGATGGTCGGCCACGGCGTCAGCAGATCGGACAGCGAGATGGCGCAGAAGTCATGGGTCAGCGGCGCGCCGACCAGCGCGGCGCAGCTGTTCAGCGCCGAGGCGCCGGGCACGATCTCGACCTCGATCGCCGATGCCGGCGTCCACCCGGCTTGGAAGAGGATTTCGAAGGTCGGCCCGGCCATGCCGTAGACGCCGGCGTCGCCGGAGGAAATCAGCGCCACCTTCTTACCCTGGCTGGCCCGATCGAGCGCTTCGATAGCGCGGTCGAGTTCCTCGGTCATCGATTTCTTGATGACTTCCTTGCCCTCGACCAGGTCGGCGACCAGGCGGATGTAGGTGACGTAGCCGATCACCGTGTCGGCCTCGGCGATGGCGGCGCGGGCGCGCGCTGTGAGGTGGTCGTTGCTGCCGGGGCCGAGGCCGACGAGCATGATCTTGCCAGCTTTCTTCAGGGTTTCAGGGGCATTCATTGGGGCATCCTTGCAATGGAGACGGTGACGTTGCGCCCGTCCGGGCCGCGCAACTTGTGTTTTTCGATCAGTAAATAACGCTGGTCAACGCCGGCCGCGAGCAGCGCCGCGGCTTCCGAAACCGACGGCGTACCGGTGTAGCGGCGGACAGTTGCCGAGGGATGCGGGACATCGACCGCGGCCAGCGCGGTGGCCGGGTAGAACAGGCTGGGCCAGCCGTTTTCCCCGATCACCTGGAGCAGACCGGACTCGTCGGCCTTGAGGTCGATGCTGGCCGCCGCCCAGACGTCGGCCGACGTCGCGCCGCAGGCGGTCAGCGCTTCGGCGATGGCCTGGGCGATGGTGGCGGCCGGGGTGCCCCGGTCGCAGCCGAGGCCGAGGGCGACTTTCACGCGGCTTCCGGACGGTAAATAATGCGTTTGCCGGCCAGTTTCTCGGCATAGTCGGCCGGCATCGGGCGATGGCTGATCCACAGCACGGCGGCAAATTCGTCGACGGCGACCTCTTCGAGCCGGGCAAAGCGCTGGATGTTGGCCGCCAGCGGCCCGCTGCGGCCATTGGCATGGCCGGGCCACCAGTCCTCGCGGCCGGCCTCCTGGACCAGTGCCACGGCCTCGTCGTTGACCACCGCCGCGCTGCAGCGGACCATTTCGTCGTGCGTTGCCTCGAACACCCAGCCCAGTTCGCGGCCGAGCAGGTCGACGGCCAGCGTCTGGCGGGCGTCGGAGGCCGTGGTCAGCACCGGCGTCGCGCCGAGCGCGCTGGCCAGGTGGCCGGCCAGCCCATTGGCGCCGCCGAGGTGGCCGGAGAGGATGGGGATGACGAACTGGCCGGCTTCGTCGATGACGACGATGCCCGGATCGCTTTCCTTGTTGCCGAGGTGCGGGGCGATCAGGCGGACGACGGCGCCGAGCGAAACGATGGCAACAATGCCGTCGAAAGCGGCGAAGAGGGCCGGTATCTGGTCGCCGACCTTGCCTTCATAGCAGTGGGCGGCGCCCGGCGCGGCCGCTTCGGCCTCGGCGCGGAATTTTTCCGGCGCGAACAACTGAGCGCCGGGCAGCGCGGCGACGACCCGGCCGGCCAGCGCGATGCCGTGGCGGGTGATGGAAACGACGGCGATTTTCATGGCTTGGGGCTCCGTTTTGATTTTTGGCTGTTTTTTCGGGTTGACCGTGGACGTCTAGGATTCGGTCGCTTCCTTGCGCTTGCGGCAACCGCGGCGCAGTTCGCCACGCAGGCGTTTGGGGTTCTGGACCAGCAGCAGCGACAGATAATTGACTTTCTCGCCTTTCAGGCGGCTGATGTCGCGCACGATCCGCTCGTCCGGCGCGCCCACTTTTTCGATGAACACCGAGCTGGCGAGCAGTTCGCGCCGTTCCAGCAGGGCGACGACTTCATCGATCAGCGGCTTCACTTTCAACAAGGCGAGCGTGTCGAACTCGTCGAGCAGATGGTCGATGACCTCGACGCCGTAGGCGGCCGGGATGATGGCGAAGGTTTCGTCCTCTTCGGCCAGCACGGTGCCGGTGCTGGCGGCGGCCGCAGCGAACGAGGAGACGCCGGGGATGGTCTCTACCGCGATGCCCGGCACCTGGGCGCGGACGACGCGGGCGAGATGGCCGAACGTGGCGAAGGTCGAGGCATCGCCTTCGACCAGAAAGACCAGATCGCGCCCTTC
>NZ_JAVHPH010000324.1:0-2465 GCF_036170495.1 Azonexus sp. | reverse complement strand
CGTTGCTACGGTCAACTGGAAAAAAAGCCCAAAAATGAAATCGCGCCGGACCTCGCCAGCCTCGGCGCGCTGCTCGAACTGTCGTTCGGGCTGTCGGCGTGGAAGACCTGGGGGCCGAGTCGCTGGGCGCTGCGCTGCAACCCGTCGTCCGGCAACCTGCACCCGGTCGAAGCCTGGGTGCTGAGCGCCGGCCTGCCCGGTGTCGGCGCCGGCCTGCAGCACTACGACCCGGAACAACACGCCCTCGAAGGCCGTGCCCTGACCGCGCCGGTGGCCGGCGAGGCGTGGCTGGCCATCGGCCTGAGCAGCGTCATGTGGCGCGAAGCGTGGAAATACGGCGAACGCGCCTTTCGCTACTGCCAGCTCGACATCGGTCACGCCGTCGGCGCCCTGGCCACCGCCGCCGCGTTGCTCGGCTGGGAAGTCGTGCCGCTAGTCGCCACGGCCGGCGCATTGAGCCATTGCCTCGGGCTGGACCGGCCGGACGATTTCCCGCCCTCGCGCTACGCCTTCACCGAAACCGAAGAGCCCGAAATCCTGATTGGCATTCGCGCCCCCGGCCTGGCTATGCCGCCGTCGGCCGAAGCACTGGCCGCCTGGCTCGATACCGCCGATTGGCAGGGCAAACCGACGCGCATCGACCCGTCGCCCGGCTACCGCTGGCCGGCCATCGATCAAGTCGCCGCGGCCAGCCGCGAGGCGATCAGCGTGCCGGAAGCCATCGACTTCGCGCCATTGCCGCCGCTTATCCCGCACCCGACGACAACCGGCGCCGCCCAAATCATCCGCCAGCGCCGCAGCGGTCAGCGTTTCGATCCGCACTACGCCCTGCTCAAACCCGCTTTCTACCGCATGCTCGACGCCGTGCTGCCCCGGCCGCAACTGCCGTGGCTTGCCCAAACCACGCCGCCACGCATCCACCTGCTGCTCTTCGTTCTGCGCGTCGATGGTCTGCCCAGCGGCCTCTACCTGCTGCCGCGCACGCCGGCCGCTTTCACTGCATTGCCCGCCGCGCTGCAGCCGACTGACGAACGCTTCGCCGCCCGCCGTCCAGTCGCCGAATTCGACCCCGATTGCCCGCCGCACCTCGGCCTCATCCAGCTTGCCGAAATGGGCCTGCAGGAAATGCAGCGCCTGGCCCGCTCGCTGTCCTGCCATCAGGACATCGCCTCGACCAGCGCCTTCTCGCTCGGCATGCTCGGCGAATTCGAAGCGGCCACCGCCACCGGCCACGGCTACCGCGAACTGCTGCGCGAAGCCGGGCTGATCGGCCAGGTGCTCTACCTCGAAGCCGAAGCCGCCGAAGTGCGTGGCACCGGCATCGGCTGCTTCTTCGACGACCCGGTGCATCAGCTCGTCGGCCTCTCCGGCCCGCACTACCAGAGCGTCTATCACTTCACGGTCGGCACGCCCGTCACCGACGACCGCATCGAAACCGGCCCGCCTTACCCCCAACGACAAGAGAAACTATGACACCCCAACTTTCAGCCTTTCTCGCCGAACACGGCTTTCAGCCCGACAACATCAACGCCGCGCAAGCTGACGGCCGCTTCACGCCGCTGATGCGCGCCGCCAAGCTCGGCCGGCTCGACATCGTCGACGAACTGCTGGCGCTCGGCGTCGATCTCAATGCCCTCAACGCCGACGGCTGCAATGCCCTGTGGCTGGCCTGCTACAACGGCAGCCACGAACTCATCGAGCGCCTGATCGCCGCCGGCGTCAATATCGACCAGCAAAACGGCAACGGCGCCAGCGCCCTGATGTACGTCGCGTCGAACAGCAAGCCCGACCTCGTCAAACTGCTGCTGGAGAAAGGCGCCAACCCGCAGCTGAAGAATTTCGACGACTTCAGCGCCCGCGATCTGGCGGCTTCGCTGGCCTGCCTCAAGCTGCTGCGCAAAGCGGCTTGACACTGCAAGCGACTGGCCGATCAGGTGAAAAACGTCAGTCCACCGAGTTGCAAATTTGGCCGAAATTTCCGGTTGACCGTAGCAGCGGCTGAAAATGCGCTCAGTGCGGCGAAACCTGTAGAAATTCCATCAACTGTTGTGATGGCAGGGGCCGGCTGAAGAAATAGCCTTGCATTTCGGTGCACCCGAGTTGCTTGAGGATGGCCACCTGCAGCTCGGTTTCAACGCCTTCGACGATGACATGCAGATCGAAGTTTTTGGCAATCCCGACAATCGCCTGAATGATGGCGAAAGAGTCGTGCGAGGTTCTCAGGTCGCGGACGAAGGACTGGTCGATTTTGATCCGGCTGACCGAAAAGCGGCGCAGGTAGCTGAGCGACGAATAGCGGGTACCGAAATCGTCGATCGAAATATGAACGCCGGTGCTGCGCAGATGTTTGACGCGGGCGACGATGTTTTCGGCGTCCTTCATAAGCAGGCTTTCGGTGATTTCGATCTCGAGCGATTCGGGGGGGATGCAGAATTCATCGAGCGGCAGGCGAATTCGTTCGAGGA
>NZ_JAVHPH010000323.1:0-2469 GCF_036170495.1 Azonexus sp. | reverse complement strand
TGGCGGACACGCAGGGATTCGAACCCTGGATCCAGGTTTTGCCCGGATGCACCCTTAGCAGGGGTGTGCCTTCGACCACTCGGCCACGTGTCCTTGCCTGCTACAACGAGGCGCGGATGATATAGGCTCCGCGCCTTTTGGTCAAACTTACTGATCGAGACCGAAAGTGCGGTGCAGAACGCGAACAGCGAGTTCCAGATACTTCTCGTCGAGCACGGCGGAAATCTTGATCTCCGAGGTTGAGATCATCTGGATGTTGATACCTTCGTCAGCCAGCGCCTTGAACATCTTGGAAGCGACGCCCGGATGCGAGCGCATGCCGACGCCAACCGCGGAGACCTTGCAGATCTTGTTGTCGCCGGTCACTTCGCGAGCACCGAGTTCTGCCTTGACCTTTTCCAGGATGCCTTTGGCCTTGGCGAATTCGCCGCGGTTCACGGTGAAGGAGAAGTCGGTGGTGCTGTCATGGCCGACGTTCTGAATGATCATGTCGACGTCGATGTTGGCATCGGCGATTGCGCCCAGGATCTGGTAGGCGATGCCCGGCTTGTCCGGTACGCCAAGCATGGTCAGCTTGGCCTCGTCGCGATTGAAGGCGATACCGGAGATGATCGGTTGTTCCATGTTCTTGTCTTCCTCAACAGTGATCAGCGTACCTTCCCCTTCGTCCTGGAAGCTGGAAAGAACGCGCAGTTTGACCTTGTACTTGCCGGCGAATTCGACCGAGCGGATCTGCAGCACCTTGGAGCCGAGGCTGGCCATTTCCAGCATCTCTTCGAAGGTGATGGTGTCGAGCTTTTTGGCTTCGGGCACGACGCGCGGGTCGGTGGTGTAGACGCCATCGACGTCGGTGTAGATCTGGCACTCGTCGGCCTTCAGCGCGGCAGCGAGGGCGACGCCGGAGGTGTCGGAACCGCCACGGCCAAGCGTCGTGATGTTGCCGTGCTCGTCGACGCCCTGAAAGCCGGCGACGACGACCACATTGCCGGCATCGAGATCGCGCCGCATGTTAGCTTCGTCGATCGACAGGATGCGCGCCTTGGTATGCGTGCTGTCAGTCAGTACCTTGACCTGGCCACCGGTATAGCTCTTGGCCTTGCAGCCGATGTCCATGAGCGCCATGGAGAGCAGGCCGGTGGTAACCTGTTCGCCGGTGGACATGATGGCATCCAGCTCGCGCGGATCGGGGTTGGCCTGAACTTCCTTGGCCAGAGCGATCAGCTTGTTGGTTTCGCCGCTCATTGCTGAAACGACGACGACCACTTGATGGCCCTGCGCCTGGAACTTGGCAACGCGTTTGGCGACATTCTTGATGCGCTCGGGATTACCGACCGAGGTGCCGCCGTATTTCTGAACAATCAACGCCATGGATATGTCCGGTTAAACGTTGGAAACATAAAAAAGAGGGCGGGATTTTACCCCAGCCTGTTCTTTTTCTGAAAGAAAACAGCCCTTAAAGATCAGCCAGCGAACGCAGATGGGCGCCAACGCTGCGGGCCAGCGAGGTCATCACGTAACCACCTTCAAGCATCGAAACGATGCGCTTGTTGCACATTTCGGCAGCCAGTTGCTTGAGTTGATCGGTGACCCAGGCATAGTCCTTTTCGAGGAACTTGAGATTGCCCATGTCGTCCTCGAAGTGGGCATCGAAGCCAGCCGAGATGAGGATCATCTGGGGCTTGAATTCACGTAGGCGCGGTATCCACACTTGCGTCACGGCGTCGCGGAATTCCTCGCCGCCACACCCCGCAGCGAGCGGTACGTTGCACATGTTGGCAGCCGGCTTGTCGGTACCGCAATACGGGTAGAACGGGTGCTGGAAGATGCTGCACATCAGCACCTGCTCGTCACCGGCGAAGCAGTCTTCGGTGCCGTTGCCGTGATGAACGTCAAAATCGACGATTGCCACGCGCTCAAGGCCGTGGGCGACGAGGGCATGTTTTGCCGCAACGCCCACGTTGTTGAAGAAGCAAAAACCCATCGGTGTTGTCTTTTCGCAGTGATGACCAGGGGGACGAACTGCGCAGAAGCCGTTTTCGATTTCACCCTTCATGACAAGGTCGACGGCCAAGCAACCAGAACCAGCGGCCCGCAGCGCAGCTTGCCAGGTGTACGGATTCATCGCCGTGTCGGGATCGAGATGGACAACGCCCATTTCCGGTGAGGCGCGCTTGATGCGTTCGAGATGGGCCGCGGGATGCACACGCAGCAATTGTTCAAAGGTGGCGAGCGGCGCGTCGTAGTATACAAAATAGGCGTCGATTCCCTGGGCGATCAAGTGATCGTTGATGGCGGTCAAACGCTGCGGGCATTCCGGGTGATGCGAACCCATGTCGTGCAACTGGCAGTCACGATGGGTGATGATGGCAGTGGTCGTCACTTGTTCTCTCTCTGCGAAGCGGCGCACAAAACGGCGCACGTCGAGTTGTCATTATCGTCCCATTCATCGCGCCGCTTCAAGCATTAGAA
>NZ_JAVHPH010000322.1:9897-12646 GCF_036170495.1 Azonexus sp. | reverse complement strand
GAAAACAAGGCTCAGGAAATCTACATCGTTTGCTCCGGCGAAATGATGGCCATGTACGCTGCCAACAACATCGCCAAGGGCATCGTCAAGTATGCGAACTCCGGTTCTGTCCGCCTGGCCGGCCTGATCTGCAACAGCCGCAACACCGACCGTGAAGACGAACTGATCATGGCCCTGGCGAGCCGCCTCGGCACCACCATGATCCACTTCGTGCCGCGTGACAACGCTGTTCAGCACGCTGAAATCCGCCGCATGACCATGGTTGAATACGATCCGAAGCACAAGCAGGCTGACGAATACCGCCAGCTCGCCAACAAGATCGCCAACAACACCAACTTTGTCATCCCGACCCCGATCGAGATGGAAGAGCTGGAAGATCTGCTCATGGAATTCGGCATCATGGAAGCGGAAGACGAGTCCATCGTCGGTCAGACCGCTGCCGAACTGGCTGCCTAAGCAAGACCCTGCAAGCTCCGGCGGGGGCACCGCTCCCCGCCACTTTCAACCAGTACGTCGGCCACAGATTGGTGGCGACGTCAGGAGGAAAACATGACAACTCTGTCTCGCGAAGAAACCGATGCCCTCATTGCCGAGGTGCTTGAGGTTTATCCGGAAAAAGCTCAGAAGGATCGCGCCAAGCATCTCGCGACCAATGATCAAACCATAGAACAATCGAAGAAGTGCATCACGTCCAACCGCAAGTCCTTGCCCGGCGTCATGACCATTCGTGGCTGTGCCTACGCTGGCTCGAAGGGGGTGGTCTGGGGTCCGGTCAAGGACATGATCCACATCTCACACGGCCCGGTCGGCTGCGGTCAGTACTCCCGCGCCGGTCGCCGTAACTACTATGTCGGCACGACCGGCATCGACACCTTCGGCACGATGAACTTCACCTCCGATTTCCAGGAGAAGGACATCGTCTTCGGCGGCGACAAGAAGCTCGCCAAGCTGATCGAAGAAGTCGAACAACTCTTTCCGTTGCACAAAGGTATCTCGGTCCAGTCCGAATGCCCGATCGGCCTGATCGGCGACGACATCGAGTCCGTCTCCAAAAAGGCTGCCGCCATCATCGACAAGCCGGTTGTCCCGGTCCGCTGCGAAGGCTTCCGCGGTGTTTCCCAGTCCCTCGGCCACCACATCGCCAACGACGCGATCCGTGACTGGGTTCTCGACAAGCGCGATGGTGCTGCTTTCGAATCGACCCCCTACGACGTTGCCATCATTGGTGACTACAACATCGGCGGCGATGCCTGGGCAACCCGTATTCTTCTCGAAGAGATGGGCCTGCGTGTCGTGGCTCAGTGGTCCGGCGACGGCACCATTGCCGAAATGATGAACACGCCGAAGGTCAAGCTGAACCTGCTGCACTGCTACCGTTCAATGAACTACATCTCGCGTCACATGGAAGAGAAGTACGGTATTCCTTACCTGGAATACAACTTCTTCGGCCCGACCAAGATCGTCGAATCCTGCCGCAAGATCGCCGCATTCTTCGACGACACCGTCAAGGCCAAGACCGAAGCCATGATCGCCCGTTATCAGCCGATGATGGACGAGATCATCGCCAAGTACAAACCGCGCCTCGAAGGCAAGAAGGTCATGCTCTACGTCGGCGGCCTGCGTCCGCGTCACGTGATCGGCGCCTACGAAGATCTCGGCATGGAAGTCATCGGTACCGGCTACGAATTCGGCCACAACGACGACTACGACCGCACGATCAAGGAAATGGGTGATGCCACCCTGCTCTACGACGACGTCACCGGTTTCGAGCTGGAAGAGTTCGTCAAGCGACTGAAGCCCGACATGGTCGGCTCCGGCATCAAGGAAAAGTACATCTTCCAGAAGATGGGCATTCCGCTGCGCCAGATGCACTCCTGGGATTACTCCGGCCCTTATCACGGTTACGACGGTTTCGCGATCTTCGCCCGTGACATGGACATCGCGCTGTCCAACCCGACGTTCAAGAACCTTGTTCCGCCCTGGAAGAAGGTTGCCGTTGAAGAAATCAAGAAGGCCGCCTGACCTGGCTCAGTACATCCTTAACCTTAAGCCCGCAGCCGCGAATGAGCGGGGCGGGCAAGGAGATAGCAATGCAAACCGCAGACAACATCAAGCCCTGTTACCCGCTGTTCCGCGATGACGACTACAAGAAGAACCTCGCTGAAAAACGCGAACTCTTCGAAGAAGGCCATGGCCCGGAAAAAGTCTGGGAAACCTTCATGTGGACGACCACCCAGGAATATCAGGACCTCAACTTCAAGCGCGAAGCCCTGACCGTCGATCCGGCCAAGGCCTGCCAACCACTCGGCGCCGTCCTCTGCGCTACCGGATTCCACAAAACCCTGCCCTACGTCCATGGTTCGCAAGGCTGCGTCGCCTACTTCCGCAGCTACTTCAACCGCCACTTCAAGGAACCGTGCTCCTGCGTCTCCGACTCGATGACCGAAGATGCCGCGGTGTTCGGTGGGCAGAAGAACATGAACGACGGCCTGGAAAACGCCAAGGCCATCTACAAGCCGGACATGATCGCGGTTTCCACCACCTGCATGGCGGAAGTCATCGGTGACGACTTGAATGCCTTCATCAATAACGCCAAGAAGGCCGGCAACGTTCCCCAGGACTACCCGGTTCCTTACGCCCATACCCCGTCCTTCGTCGGTTCGCACACCACCGGCTGGGACAACATGGAAGAAGGCATCCTCCGCTACTTCACGCTGAACCACATGGACGGCAAGAAGGTCGGTTCGAA
>NZ_JAVHPH010000322.1:0-9797 GCF_036170495.1 Azonexus sp. | reverse complement strand
AACGACCTGTGGCACATGCGCAGCCTGTGCTTCACGGACAAGCCGGACTTCCTGATCGGCAACTCCTACGGCAAGTACATCCAGCGCGACACCCGCCACAAGGGTGAAGCGTTTGAAGTGCCGTTGATCCGCCTCGGCTTCCCGATCTTCGATCGTCACCACATGCACCGCGCCACGACCCTAGGCTACGAAGGCATGATGTCTGTAGTGACCCAGCTGACCAACGCTGTCCTTGAGCAACTCGACAAGGAAACGATCGGCATGGGCACCACCGACTACAACTTCGACCTGGTTCGGTAAAACACTCCCTCCCCTTTATGTCCCGGAGGGACGGTATCCCTTGGGACAAGGGGAGGGTCGGGGTGGGGATGGGTTTCGAGCAATGGAACACCCATCCCCCTCCCGGCCTCCCCCTTGAAGGGGGAGGTGTCATAGGAGCAGCTGTATGGCCAATATCATGATCCAGCAAGGCAGCAGCGGTGGGCTGGTGTTCTATCTTCCGAAGCGCGACCTGGAAGCGTCCATCGAATCCATCGAATTCGACACCGCCGAAAAATGGGGTGGCGAACTCAAACTGGACAACGGTGGGACGTACTACATCGATCCGATCGCCAAGCCGCCCCGCCTGCCGGTGTCCCTGAGAGCCAAGCGCCTCGGCGCCGCTGAAGATTAAGCCTTTGAAACCTGCCCGCCCAGCCAGCAGATTAGCCAGCTAAAGCGGATTTTAAGGAGAGCATCATGGCAATGAAAATCGACCCCGACATGTGCACCGCCTGCGGCGACTGCAAACCTGTCTGCCCGACCAAGTCCATCAGTTCCGGCAAGATCTTCTTCAAGATCGATGCTGCCACCTGCACGGAATGCGACGGCCACAACGATTCACCGTTGTGTGTCGACGTCTGCCCATCCGGCTGCATCAGCCCGGCCTGATTCGAGATAAGCCAACACCCCACCCCGTTCGGGCTGAGCCTGTCGAAGCCAGCGATACACAGCCCTTCGACAAGCTCAGGGCGAATGGACTAAAGCGGTGTATTGGCTTGCCGAATGAGTAACCAACGAGCCTTGAGCCGAAGGCCGGTTCCATCGGCCTTCCACTGAAGACTTTCCCAGGAGCCCACCATGTCCGACACCCCCATCGCCTCCCGTGAAGCCGCGCTGCGTATTGCGCTGGCGGCCCGCGCCCTGAACGGTCTCGATGTTCGCGCCCTGGTCGGCGCGCTGATCGAGAAACTGGAAGCCCCGCTCACCGAAAGCAAGCTCGGCATGCTGACGGTTGAAGACCTGCGCGTCATCCTGGCCGGCGACTTTGCCGAACAAGGCTGCCACGTCGGCGTCGACGGCGAAGCCCTCAAGGAAGCCATCCGCCTGCTTTGGGGCCAGGGTGTCGAGAACAGCGACTTCCCTGCGGTCGACGCCTATACCGACGGTGACCTGCCCGGCTCGCTGCGCGTCGCCATCGCGGCCAATCGCGGCGAAACGCTTGACGGCCATTTCGGTTCCTGCGAACGCTTCCTGGTCTATCAGATCAGCCAGGATGCCATCCGCCTGATCGACATCCGCACGACGGTCGAAGCCGATACGGCCGAAGACAAGAATGCCGCCCGCTCGGCGCTGATCAACGACTGCCAGATCGTCTATGTCCAGTCGATCGGCGGGCCGGCGGCGGCCAAGGTGGTGCGGGCCGGCGTCCATCCCGTCAAGAAGCCGGAAGGTGGCAAGGCCCGCGAAGTGCTGGTCGAGCTGCAGGCTCGCCTGGCCAGCCCGCCGCCCTGGCTGGCCCAGATCATGGGGGTGCCCTCCGCCTCGCTGGCGCGTTTTGAGGAAGATATGGAAGAAGAGGAATCGGCATGATTTCCCCGACTCAACTCGCCCGGGTCGGCGAAGCCGCCTTGCTCGATGGCAGCGCCGCCGCGCTGCGCCTGCGCTTTCCCGAACTGCACTTTACCGAATGCAGCGAAGACGACGTCTCGCCGCGCTATCGCCCGGCTTTCAGCATCGAGGGCTACGAACTGTTCTACATCTCCGGCGCCACTGGCCATTGCCTGGAACTGACCAATATCGCGGAAACTGCTACCGGCATCCTGATTGCCTCCAAGGTCGATGACGAGTGAAAAGACCGCCGCCGACGCAGGCTATGGAAAACTCGGCCTGTGCTCGGGTTGCCGTTTTTTTCCGGGCTACCTGAACGGCGGCAAATGCACGCCGGGCGATGCCTGCATCCGCGCCCACAGCGGCCGGCAGATCGACCGTTTCCTGCGCAACAACCCGGAATTGGCGAACCAATACCTGAACGACATTTTCTGGGAACGGCGGGCCATTGCCACCCGCTATGCCACGGTCGACGCCATTTTGGGGCTAAAAATGGACCCCGATGAAGTGGTCCGCCGCGTCGTCGCCATGCGTCTGCCGGTTGACGAGTTGATCGACATGGCCGCCGACCGCGACCGCGAAGTCCGGCTTTCCGTCGCCGCCCGCCTGCCTGAGCCACAGCTCATCCGCCTCATCGACGACCCGGATTATCTGATCCGGGCTACCGTCGCCCGCCGCCTGCCGCATGGCCAACTGGCCAAGCTGACCAAAGACCCGGAACGCGAAGTGCGCAAGGTCGTCGCCGCCCGTCTGCCGCCTTTTGCCCTGCATCTGCTGGCCACCGACGAAGAGCCGGAAGTCCGCGCCATTGTCGCCGAGCGCGCCCTGCCCGGCCTGGCCGCCGCCATGCTGCAGGACAGCGAATGGTGGGTGCGCCTGGCGGCAGTCGGCAACGCCCCCATTGAATTTCTGCAGCCATTGACTGCCGACCCGGAAATTGAAGTCCGCGAAGCGGCGCAAGCCCGGCTCGCCGAATCGGAAACCGCCTGACCACAAGGGAAAATCATGAAACAGAACCAGGGCTGGACTGAATACTGCAAATCACTATCGCCGGCCATCGTCGAAACCTGCGCCAAGACCCCGGTCTCGGTAGGTCCGGCCGGACTGGTCAAAGCCCTGAGCAATGCCCTGCCCGAATGGAAATTTCGCCACGCGCTGGGCCGTGGCGGCTGGTACCGCCTCGGCGGCATCGTCGATGCCGCCGGCCAGCGCGTCAGCGACAGCCTTGAGAGCTGGGTCGAAAACGCCATCGACGAGCGCGACGGCGACATCGCCCGGCTGATTGACGACTTTGCCGGCCAGCAGCTTTACGCCACCCGCCTGGTCGGCCAGACCCATTACCTCGTCGCCTCGGCCGGCGAAGGCAGCGACGATTTCCTGCAACTGGAAATTGAAGACCTGCAGGAAATGCGCGTCCATCAACTTTTCGTCAACGAGCCGGCAACCCTCGAAGAACTGGTCGACCCGCGCGGCGGCAGCGACTCTCCCACCCCGGTCGGCCTGCCCTTTTATGCCTTCCGGCGCCTCCAGCACGTTGGCAACTTCCTCAAGCGCATGCTGCTGCAAAAGCCGGAGCCGGCCTCAATTCACCGCATGCTCGACGACTGGAGCAAAAGCAGCGCCGGCAGCGCCAGCAACTACTACAACCATTGGGTCATCGCCACCCGCGAACACCTCGACCGCTACCATCAGCCGATTTTCCGCGCCCAGCCGATTGCCACACTGGCCGGCGAGCCACCCGAATTCGAAGCCAGCGCCGGGACCAGCGGCCTGAGCCTGCAGGAAGCGCTGACCCGTTTCGACCGCGAAATCGGCTACCCGCTCGCCTGGTATTTCCACATGCTGAGCACCAAAGCCGTTCCCCACTGGGTGGCCCAGACCGTCGTCGAAGACGCCCTGGCCGGCTTCGCCTACCTGCCACAACGCGACGTCGACGTTGTGCGCGGCTGGCTGCACCGGCCGTATTCGGTTTGAGGGCCAACGGGCCTCTTAGCCAGCATCCCTGACTTTCGGCGTCAGCACATAAACCTTCTGCTCAACCCGTATCGGCTGGCTGATTGCCGGATCGGGATCAGGCTCGAAGAAGCTTTCGACATGGCTAAGCTCGATGTCGAAAGCGCTGGTGTACAGGCTGGCGATTTCGTCCGCCACGGCAAAGTCCTGTCCTTGCGTTTCGCCCTCTTCCGGTTCCTCGGTGGTCAGCAGCAGCATCCGGCAACGGGCGGGCAGAATGCGTTGGAGCTGCGCGATGTAGGCAGCGCGAAGGTCGTCAGGCAGCGCGGTGAGCGAGGCACGGTCGAACACGACTGAAATATCGCCCAGATCGGCGGCGGTCAACTTGAAAAAATCACCGCACAAAATCCCGATCCGGCCATGTTCCCAGAGCGTGAATTTACCGGCTTTCCGGCGCGTCGGCTGCAGCTTGTTTTCGCGGAAAAAGGCGCGCACGGCGAGCGGACTGAGCTCAACGCCGATCACCTTGTGCCCCTGCCCGGCCAGCCAGATCAGATCAAGGCTTTTACCGCAAAGTGGGACAAAAACCCGGTCCTCCACGGTCAACCGGAAATTTGGCCAAAATTTGACCAGATGCGGATTCACCGCCAGCTGATGAAAGGCGATTTCATCGTCGCGCCAGGTTTGTTGCCAAAGTTCGTTGTCGCGCCCGGTCATGGCGGATTCTTCCCATTGAATGCTGCGTTGTTGAATCAGGAAAATGTTCTGATCGAAAGACACAACGCTTCATCGATGGCCTGTTTCGCCGTGGGCGAAGGGGCCACTAAAAGAGCCATGCAGGCCGAAAAGGCACTCGCGCGGTTGGGGCAAATTACTTGCCCGGTGACGACTAGCCTATCACCGAAATTGCCCGCACCATGCGACGAAAAAAATTGTCGCGTTCGTGACATTAGCCCCACATCATCGAGCGTCGATTAAAACTTCACCGCATTTTCAATAGGTTACAAATTGGCACCATCCTTGCTGAAAAGAAGCCGAGGAGATTGCCATGACCCAACCCGCTTTCGTCACCATCAACGACACCACCCTGCGCGACGGCGAACAGTCGGCCGGCGTGGCGTTCTCGCTGGACGAAAAACGGGACATCGCCCGCCAGCTCGCCACCATCGGCGTGCCCGAACTGGAAGTCGGCATCCCGGCCATGGGCGACGAGGAGCGCGACTCGATCCGCGCCGTCGCCGACCTCCAGCTCGCCCCGCGCCTAATGGTGTGGAGCCGCATGCACCCGGCCGACATCGCCGCCTGCGCCGGCCTCGGCGCGCATATGATCGACATTTCGGTGCCGTCCTCCGACCAGCACCTGGCCTACAAGCTCAAGCAGGACCGTGCCTGGTTGCTGCGCGAACTGCCCAAGTTCGTCGGCGCCGCCCTTTCACTCGGCCTCGAAGTCGGCCTCGGTTGCGAAGATGCCTCGCGCGCCGACATGAATTTCCTCTGCGCCCTGGCCGAAACGGCCGAACGTGCCGGCGCCCGCCGCCTGCGCTTCGCCGACACCCTGGGCATCCTCGAGCCGTTCGGCACCTTCGACCGGATCAGCACCCTGCGCCGCAACACCGGCCTCGAAATCGAGATGCACGCCCACGACGACATGGGCCTGGCCACCGCCAACACGCTGGCCGCCTGCAAAGCCGGCGCGACGCACGTCAATACGACGGTCAATGGCCTCGGCGAGCGCGCCGGCAACGCCCCGCTCGAAGAAGTCGTGCTCGGCCTGACCAAGCTCTACGGCATGGAAACTGGCGTCAGCCTCAAAGGTTTCCCGTCGCTGTCGGCCACAGTGGCCAGCGCCTCGGGGCGCGCCATCCCCTGGCAGAAGAGCATCGTCGGCGCCGGCGCCTTCACGCACGAAGCCGGCATCCACGTCGACGGTCTGCTCAAGCACCCGGACAACTACCAGGGCTACGATCCGCAGGAAGTCGGCCAGTCGCACCGCATTGTGCTCGGCAAGCATTCCGGTTCGCGCGCCGTGCAGGTCGTTTTCGCCGGCCTCGGCATCGAATTGGGCGAAAAGGAAGCGCAGGCCATGCTGCCGCGTGTCCGCAACTTCGTCGCCGAACACAAACACGCACCGGAAACCGCCGACCTGCGCGATCTTCTGATCTCCGTCCGGAGCCAACTCCATGTCTGAAGCGATGACCATGACAGCAACCGCACTGGCAGTCCCCGGCCTGTGGGCGACCCTCCGGGAAGACCTCGATTGCGTCTTCCAGCGCGACCCGGCCGCCCGCTCGACGCTTGAAGTGCTGACCACCTATCCCGGCGTCCACGCCATCCTCACCCACCGCCTGGCGCACCGCCTGTGGCGGGCCGGCTGGCGTTTTCCGGCGCGCCTGCTGTCCTTCGTCGGGCGGACGCTGACCAATGTCGACATCCATCCCGGCGCCACCATCGGCCGCCGCTTCTTCATCGATCATGGCGCCTGCGTCGTCATCGGTGAAACCGCCGAGGTCGGCGACGATGTCACCCTTTACCACGGCGTCACGCTGGGCGGCACCTCGTGGAACAAGGGCAAGCGCCACCCGACGCTGGCCGATGGCGTGGTCGTCGGTGCCGGCGCCAAGATTCTCGGCCCGATCAACATCGGCGAACGGGTTCGCGTCGGTGCCAATTCAGTGGTCGTCAAGGACGTGCCGGCCGACCGTACCGTCGTCGGAGTTCCCGGCCGGATCGTCGACACCCGGGTCGGTACGGCACGCCCGGCCAATGGCATCAGCCTCGATCACAACCTGATGCCTGACCCGGTGGCCAAGTCGATCGCCTGCCTGATCGAGCGTATCGAGATCCTCGAAAGGGAACTGGCTGAAGTCCGCCACGAGCCGCCCACCGACCACAGCGGCGAATGCAATACCTGTTCAGCCGGCGACTTGTGCTGCGAGCACGAGTCCATGCACGCGGTGAACTGACCATGGACCTGCTCGACTTCTCCGACTGCAAGCTGTATTTCGAGGACGAACTGCCCGCCGAGGCCGAACGTCTGATCGCCCAGGCCGCCCAGGATTACGGCGACCCGGCGGCCGAACTCGCCCTGCTGCGCGCCCATCTCCTGGCCCCCGAGCACCTGACCGTGCTGGTCAGCCTGTATCGCTACTATTTCTACCAGCATCGCCTTGACGAAGTGCTGATCGTCGCCGACCACGCCATGCGCATCTCGGCCCACCATCTTGGCATCCCGGCCGACTGGCGCCAGATCGACGAAGCCCAGCTCGGCTCGGCCGCGGCGACCTCCTTCGGCCTGCTCCGTTTCTACCTGCTGGCGCTCAAGGCCGAAAGCGTCGTCCTGCTGCGTCTTGGCCGCATCGCCGAATCGCGCGACCGCCTGAGCAAACTCGCCGCGCTCGATAGCCGCGACCACCTTGGCGCCGCCAAACTGCTGGAAGTCGTCGACGAATTCCAGAGCAGTGGCGACGACAGCAATGCCACGCCCGAATTTCAACTTGTTGCAGCCTAAGGAAACCATCATGGAAGACACCCTGACCCTTGCCGAAGCCATGGAAGACCTGGTTTCTGCCGAAGACTTTCTCGACTATTTCGCGGTCCCCTACGACCCGGCCGTCGTTCATGTGAATCGCCTGCACATCCTGCAGCGCTTCCACGACTACCTGACGAAACAGGCGCCGAACCTGCCGCCGGAAGAGGAAATGCAACGCGGCATCTATCGCCTCTGGCTGGAACGCGCCTACCAGGACTTCGTGACCTCGGATTCGCTGACCGAAAAAGTCTTCGCCGTCTTTCAGCACGTCGCCAAGCCCGACGGCGGCATGAGCTCCTTCGTTTCCCTCGACAAGGTCTTCCGCCAATGATGAACGCCAAGTGGGAGTACGGTGAGGCCGTGCGCCTCATCCGCAACGTCCGCAACGACGGCACCTACCCCGGCCTCGATCCGGGTGACTTCCTCGTGCGCCGCGGCAGCATCGGCTACGTCGTCGATGTCGGCACCTTTTTGCAGGATCAGATCATCTACTCGGTCAACTTCCTCGAAGAAGGCAAGATCGTCGGATGCCGCGAAGAGGAACTGATCGGCGGGGACGATGAATGGACCCCGTCGCGCTTCGAATTCCGCGAAAAAGTCCGCGCCGCCAAACAGTTGTCGGTCGGTGGCACGGTTCTCGTCGAACTCGGCGCGATCGGCGAAGTCATCAAAGTGATCCGCGATGCAGCCAACGGCGTGACCTATCACATTCACTTCGACAGCCTGCCCGGGCGCGTCCTGCAGATTCCCGAAACCATCCTCGAAGCGCACAAACCGGCGGAGTAAGCGCATGCAACATGGCTACCTTGAACTCAAGCTCGCCCACGAACTGTTCAAAAAGGCGCCCGGCACGCTGAGCGAGGCCGAGCAGGCCCGCCTCGGCGAAGTCGCCAACAAGCACGCGCGCCTCGAACAACGCATTCTGGCCAGCGCCGCCGCAGCCCAGGTCGTCGTTCCGGCCCCGAGCATCGCCACCCGCCTCGAGGAAATTCGCCAGCGCTACGCCAGCCCGGATGACATGGCGGCCGACCTCGAACGTAACGGCCTCGACGCCGACAAACTCGGCGCTGCGATCGAGCGCGACCTGCGCATCGAAGCCGTGCTCGACAAGGTGGCCTCGGCCGTCGCCCCGGTCACTGACATCGACGCCGAAATCTACTATCGGCTCCACCCGGAAGCCTTCGACCGTCCAGAAGCCCGTCGCCTGCGCCACATCCTCATCACCTTCTCGAATCCCGTCGAAAAGGCAGTTGCCCGATCCACGCTCGAAACGCTACGGTCAACCGGAAAAAACAGCGAAAATTTCAGTCAGGCCGCGCTGCGCCATTCGCAATGCCCGACCGCCATGGATGGCGGCAAGCTCGGCACGCTCAAACGCCAGCAGCTTTTCCCGGAACTCGAACCGGCAGCCTTTGAACTTGCCGTCGATGAAGTTTCCGCCGTCCTCGAATCGCCGATGGGCCTGCACATCGTGCGCTGCGACGAAATCCTGCCCTTCGGCATGATGCCATTCGCTGAAGCCTGCCCGCGCATCATCGAAAAACTCACCGAAAAACGCCGCCGCGAAGCCCAGCGCGACTGGATCAAGGAACAACCCTAGCCGCGCTCCCGGCTGATCGACAAACTCGGTGGCCAGAAAGCATGAAGCCCATGCGTTTTAGACATGGGCTTCTCAGATCTTTGACCAAGGCTCTCACGGCCTAGGTATTCGGCGTTTTGCCGTTGGGATGCTACTCAGACTTCTCATCAAATTGCGGCGGACTATCAACCATAGAACCTCCAGTCATTCAACAAAAACTCCGTTCTGGTGAAACCTGTTACTGCCCAGAACTCAATTTCAGAATACGCTTCTGATTCGGAATGTCCAGTCTATTTTCCAGCTTTCAAAGCAACAATTCCCAGGCCGGACTTGCCGCATCGAATATTCAAAATTCAATCGCAGGACACTGGCCGAAGCCGCAATTCCACGTCATCAACATGCTTGCAAATACGCCGAATCAGTCGTGTTTCGGACGTCCCCAATTAGACGCATCTCGAATGACATCAATAAAAAACCTGCCGTGTGAAGGCTGTAACTATACACTCCATTAATCGGCAAATATCGACAATTTACGATGTTATACGTTGTTTTTATTACGTTATTGATGTGAATTGCAAATCGCAAATAATTTAATATAGACGAATCAAAACCAAATATGTCACACTTAACCCCGATCTAACTGGGGCTCTAGTATCGAACTAACGTGACAACTGCCCTTCCCCAGTAAGCTCATCGATAGGGGAACTAGACACTTTGGCCAGGACAATATTGGACGCTGCGCAAGCAATTGCTCAGCATGCAGGCATAGCCCCTGAGGAAATTGCGATTGCCCTCAAAGTCATCGGCTATCAATGAAGTGGCCCCCTGAGTCAAGACAGTAATGCCGTCAGTTTAAGCAGTGCATTC
>NZ_JAVHPH010000321.1:0-2517 GCF_036170495.1 Azonexus sp. | reverse complement strand
CCCTGCTGGCCTTGCCGGCCTTTGGCCTGTTCATCTGGCTGTGGAAGGAGCGCGGGCTGTCCGATAGCTGGGTGCCAAGCGCCCTGGCCACGGTCGCTTTTCTCGGCGCCTGTGCGGTCGTGCTCTACGTCACCAGTCGGCCGCACCCGCCGCTGCCGGCCGACGATGCCCAGGCCGAAGGCTGAGTCGGGCGGTTGGTCTTTTCAGGCAATCAGGCGAGCAATCAAAGTGCTGTCGGCGACGCCGGTGGCCGGTAAGCCTGTCTTTGTCTGATACTGCTTGAGCAGGTTGGCGCTGGTCTGGCCGAAAATGCCGTCGGCCTTGATCGGGACGCCTTGCTCGGATAATCCCAGTTGCACGAGCCGGACATCGAGGCCGCGGGCCAGCGGACTTTGCAACGCGATAGCCCGCGTGCCGGGCGGCGGGCCGTCGTAACAGCCGGGTGGCGTGGCGCGCAAGGTACTCAACGAAATCTCGGCGCCGCGGATGACGAGCGGCAATTCCAGTCCCCAGTAACCCTGTTCGATCAGGCGCTGAAAGGCCTCCATCCGGTAAGCCGTCTTACGCAAATCGCTGCGCGGATGGTTGCTTAGCCAGGCGCGTCGGGTCGCCACGTAGGCTGCGATCCACTTCTTTTCGCCAAGCGCCGCGAGGCTGCCGGATTGCGCCATGGTGCGGTCGCGCATGGTTTTCCACGAGCCATGCACGGTGCTGTCGTAAACCACCGCCGTGCCGAGGGCCGAGGTGATGCCGAGGTTGGCGGCGATGCGGGCAGCGGTCTGCCAGTAAACCTCGTCGAAAAACTGATCCTGGGTTTCGCGCATGACCGGATCGTCAGCCGTGGCGCGGAGCAGGTTGTGCAGGCGCAGCTCGTTGTCCAGGCCCAGGTCGATGGCTTCGAAACGCGGCAGCCAGAGCGATAGTTGTGGCCCGAAACGGGCGCCGTCATTGGTGCAGTAGCGCTGCAGCAGGTCGAGCAGATTGCCCGAGGACAGCGTCGTTTGCGACCGGCCGAAAGTGAGGTGGCCGGTATCGCCGGGAATGACGGTGACGCTGCCGTAATCGCCGAGTACGGTGCCGGTTTCAAACAGGTTGACGATCGATTGGGCCGTCTGCTTCTGGGTCGGGGTCAGCATGGTGAGCTCCTCGCGCTTGGAATGGAATCCACAATAGCACGCTGGCATTCGTCTTCAAGGAGAGGGTTGCTACGGTCAACCGGAAAAAATGGCCAAAATTAAAATGGCCTGCGCTGACCCAATAAACGCCCGGGGGCACGGCCCGAGCGTTTATTCCTGGGCGAAGACAGCGGCCGTAATATCGAGCGAGCGCAGGCGTAGCGCTGGATCGAAGATGTCGCTGACCAGGATCATTTCATCGGCGCTGGTCGCCTGCTTCAACGCGTTCAGGCCAGCGCGCACGGTATCCGGCCCGCCGACGACGGCGGCACCGAGAAAATCGGCGATGCCAGAACGTTCCTGCGGGCGCAGGCCGCTCAGGTAGTCGGCGATTGGCGGCGGCAGGCAGCGACGGTCGCCGCGCAGGATGCCGAGGACGCGCTGGTAGGTGCTGCTGGCCAGGAACTCCGCCTCGTCGTCAGTTGGCGCGGCAATGACCGGCACGCCGATCATCACGTAGGGTTTGTCGAGTTTGGCCGAGGGGCGGAAATTGCGCCGGTAGATCTCGATGGCTGGCAACAGCATGGCCGGCGCGAAATGCGAGGCGAAGGAATAGGGCAGGCCGCGCTCGGCCGCCAGGCGGGCCGAGAACAGGCTTGAGCCGAGCAGCCAGATCGGCACCTCGGTGCCGTTGCCGGGCACGGCGACGACCTTCTGGTCCGGCAAGCGGGGGCCGAGCAGTTGCTGCAGTTCGCTGACCGCCCGCGGGAAATCGGCTTCCGTTTCGATCCGGTCGCGGCGCAGCGCGCGCATCGTCATCTGGTCGGTTCCCGGGGCGCGACCAAGGCCGAGATCGATGCGCCCGGGATAGAGCTCGGCCAGCGTGCCGAAGGCTTCGGCAACGACCAGCGGCGCGTGGTTGGGCAGCATGATGCCGCCTGAACCGACGCGGATGCGGCTGGTCGCCCCGGCGATGTAGCCGACCAGCACGGCCGTGGCCGAACTGGCGATGCCCGGCATGTTGTGGTGTTCGGCCAGCCAGTAGCGGGTGAAGCCGAGCTGCTCGACATGGCGCGCCGTATCGCGGGCGATGGCCAGCGCCTCGGCCGTCGTGCCGCCCTCGCGGATGGCCACAAGGTCGAGCATCGAAAGTTGGGTGTCGTGCAGGGTGTTCATGCTGCCTCCTGAATCTGTTTTGCCGGATCGCGTCGGCTCGCGGCCCAGCCGAGCAGCGAAAGCAGGGCGAGGCCGCTGCCGATCAGCACGATGCCGGCGATTTCACTGGTCTTGAAGGCCTCGCCGAAGATCAGGCGCGACGACAGCATGGCCACCACCGGCGTGCCGAGTACCGACAGGCTGGCCTCCCAGGCCGGCACGCGGTCGAGGATGTAGATCCACAGCC
>NZ_JAVHPH010000320.1:2659-12728 GCF_036170495.1 Azonexus sp. | reverse complement strand
GAATGCACTGCTTAAACTGACGGCATTACTGTCTTGACTCAGGGGGCCACTTCATGTCACCTAACAACAACGAACTTGATCGCCCCCCAGAGTCCGATAAAATCGATCCGATAGTGACCAAGGAAACCAATCTAAACCGTGTCAAGAGTTCTGGTCGGCGCAAACTGACGCGACTGGGTGTACTTGGCGCGCCGGTGGTACTGACGCTGGCCAGTCGTTCTGTTCTGGCGGGACAGTGCCTATCCAATATGCTCTCTGGCAACCTCTCCGACCCTGACCGGGACAGCCGGTGCAGTAGGGGTTGGAGCCCAGGAGGATGGGGGCAAGTTGGTGGAACCATTAGCAGTTACACAACACTTGGCGCCTGGGCAGCCATCGGGTTCGCCTATGGAACTTTTAACTCAAACCTTGCTAACTGCAGTTCAAATGGCAGTAGCAATCAAGCAAAATGCTACAGCGGTGGCTCCACGATTTCCAACGTTCCCGGTGTTTTAAATCCTGATGGCGTACCTAGTACAACAAGGCTCGCCGATGTACTGATCGAACCACAAAATAATCAATTGAGCCGCCATCTGATATGCGCCTATTTCAACGCAAAGCTCGGCGAAATCTCGGGTAGCTCTTTCCACTACATACTGACTGTTCAACAAGTTCTGGATTTAGCCACTGGCAACCTGCCCATTCCCCCTGGCTTTATTAGCATTAACTCTTTCCTTGACTCAACCTGGTTAGGGCAGTAATTGGATCAATTGAGCGCTCCCATTTGATCTCTTTGCAAAACTCCATTGCCTAGCATCAGTTTTAAGCACGATAGCTCTGGTCATTTCATCGAAAGGCGACTGGAAGATGAGTTGTTGTTGTATGACACGCTCTCTGGTGAGACTCATCTGATCGCACCTCCTGCGCTCGTTCTTTTCGAATTACTCCGGGATCACACAGGGACACGAAGTCTGCTTGCCAGAGAATTGGCGCACTACCTTGATGGCACAGAACAGGAAGTTCAGAGCTTTGTTGACCGAACTCTTGCCAGTCTGCAAGATATTGGATTAATTGAGATCAAAGAGTATTTGTGAAGCTTTCATCGCTTTCAACCAGCGAGATCAGACGACGACTTGGTTCAAATGGATTGCGCCTATCCTTGGCCGGTTTCGAAATCTCAATATGCACCTCGCTCCCACAACTCACTGATGGACTTTCGCTGCTATACGCAGACTATCCACTCGGCGCCGAGGATGGATTTACAGATTTTCAAATCACTATAGATGCCCCATCTCTATCTCGGCGACTGATTCGCCCGCAGGTCAATTTTGCCTGCAACGGTTTCTTTCCGTTTAAACCACTACCAATTGGTCAAGCATTCGCCATGTTCGAATGGGGCCTGAATTGGGTTATCGCCAACCATTGTCACCAGTTCGCAATAATTCACTCAGCAATTGTCGAAAAAGGTGGCAAGGGGCTCATTCTCCCAGGAACACCCGGTAGCGGGAAAAGTACGCTGTGCGCAGCTTTGGTGTGTAAAGGATGGCGTCTTCTATCCGATGAGATGACATTGATTTCACTGAAAACTAATGAAATTCATCCTTTTCCAAGGCCAATCGGATTAAAAAACAACTCTATCGAAATCATCCAAAATTTTGGAGATGGCGTTGTTTTTGGTGCAACTATCGGTGACACAGCCAAGGGTAATGTTGCTCATATGCGCCCCCCCAGAACCAGCATAGATGCAAGCCAAATCACTGCCAGTCCATTTGCCGTGGTCTTCCCACACTACCAGCCCAACTCGAAACTAAACTTTGAGCCAATCAGCAAGGGCGAGACAATGATGAAGTTGGCAGAAAACTGTTTCAACTACCCCGTTCTAGGAGTTGATGGATTTCATTGCCTGACGAACGTTGCAGACCGAAGCTTCGGCCGCTCCCTCAGTTACTCGAAATTAGATGATGCCATTGCTGCACTGGACAAGTTATTTTGCGATGTGCAGCCATGACTCCCAAGCCTCATCCGCTGATTCTATTCTTACGTAATCCACGCACTGCCATTGAGTCCCTTTCTCTATCTGATTGGAGCCAGCTAATCTGCGCCGCCCGACGAGGACACTTGCTTTCGCGAGTCGCCCATCTAGCACGCTTCCATGACCGGCAAAATTCACTACCTGAAAAAGTAAGGCCTCATTTCGAAAGTGCTCTGAGAGTTGCGGAAAGCCAGCGTCGTAACGTGCTCTGGGAGATCACGGAAATTCACCGCACCCTTAAGCCGATAAACATCCCCTTTATCGTTCTAAAGGGTGGCGCCTACATCCTGATGGACTATGAAGCAGGAGTAGGCCGATTGATGTCCGATGTGGATATCATGGTGCCACAAGCTTATATCACCGATGCGGAGCGCGCCCTCATAGAAAACGGATGGTTTCCTGGAAAACTTAACTCCTACGACCAGCGATACTATCGGACCTGGATGCACGAATTACCTCCACTGCATCATCTGAAGCGAGGTACATCGCTCGACGTTCATCACACGATACTTCCTCCAACAGCCGCATTGAAACCTGATGTAACCCAACTATGGGACAAAGCACAGGCACCCGGAACGAAAGATGGCGTATTTGCACTGGCACCAGCGGACATGATTCTTCACAGCGCCACCCATCTTTTTCACGATGGCGAAGTCGAACATGGACTACGCGACCTCGTCGACATCGATAGCCTCCTCACCCAATTCGCCAAAGACGACAAATTCTGGACACAACTTACTCAACGAGCGGCGGAGTTGGACTTGAGCCGTCCCCTATATTACGCTTTCAAGTGTTGCAGGATATTTCTTGAAACGGCAATACCAGACAATGCCGTGCAAGCAAGTAAGACTGCCGGAAACTTAAATGGTGCGGCAACTCGCGTCGTAGTCTATCTTTTGACATCTTCAATTGGTGCAATATTGACTAAAGGGAAACACCAGACGTTGGCTACTTCGCTGGCCAAATTTTTGATATTCGTTCGATCCCATTATCTACGCATGCCGATGTATTTGCTGATACCCCACCTGACACGGAAAATGCTGTTCGCCAACAAGGAACGGTAATTAGCAGCCAAACTATCGAAAACACAAAAATTGGGAATATATATCGTGGTGTGCCCGGAGGGACTCGAACCCCCGACCTGCTGCTTAGAAGGCAGCTGCTCTATCCAGTTGAGCTACGGGCACCAGAGGGTGAATCTAGGAAAATTGGTCGGGGCGGTGGGATTCGAACTCACGACCCTCTGCTCCCAAAGCAGATGCGCTACCAGGCTGCGCTACGCCCCGACACGAGAGACGGCATTCTATCACCCTCCGGAAAACCGCACCAGATCAAGAGCCTATCTTTGTGCAATAAAGAATCCTTGCCGGCAGGCTGTCTTCATGATATTTAATCGCTTTTTTCGTCACTAGGACGCACCAGAATATGGCAGAAGAACTGCTCCACAAACACTTCGCTCCGTACCAGCCGAAAGCCGGCGAGGATTACATGAGTGCGAAGCAACTGACGCATTTCCGCAAGATTCTTGAGACGCTCAAAAAGGAGTTGGGCGAGGATATCGACCGCACGGTTCATACCATGCAGGACGAAGCTACAGTGTTTGCCGACCCGAATGATCGCGCCAGCCAGGAAACCGACATGGCGATCGAATTGCGCAACCGTGACCGCGAACGCAAGCTGATCAAGAAGATCGATGAGACGCTCGCCAGCATCGAAAGCGGTGATTATGGGTTCTGCAACAAGTGTGGTGTCGAGATCGGCATCAAGCGCCTGGAAGCCCGCCCGACTGCAACGCTGTGCATTGATTGCAAGACGCTGGATGAGCTCAAGGAAAAACAGATGGCGAAGTAATTCGCCTTTTTGGCATTGCTACGGTCAACCGGAAAAAATGCCAAAAAAAGGGCGCCGCAAGGCGCCCTTTGTACGTTCAGCACGGGCTGAAACTTATTGCTGTGGCTCTTGGGCGACGGCTTCGGTGGCAATCGGCTGGGCAGCCGCAGTACCTTCTTCAGAAGCAGCGGCCTTCATCGACAGCTTGACGCGACCGCGGTCGTCGGTCTCGAGAACCTTGACGCGAACGATCTGGCCTTCCTTGACGTAGTCCTCAACCTTGTTGACGCGTTCCTGAGCGATCTGGGAGATGTGCAACAGACCATCCTTGCCCGGCAGCACGGAAACGATTGCGCCGAAATCAAGAATCTTCAGCACGGTACCTTCGTAGATCTTGCCGATCTCGACTTCAGCCGTGATCGCATCAATACGCGCGCGCGCTGCGGCGGCAGCTTCACCGCTGCTCGAAGCGATGGTGATCGTGCCGTCATCCTGAATGTCGATCGTGGTGCCGGTCTCTTCGGTCAGGGCGCGGATAACAGCACCGCCCTTGCCGATGACGTCACGGATCTTTTCCGGATTGATCTTGAAGGTGTACAGACGCGGTGCGTAGGCCGACATTTCTTCACGCGGACCAGCAGCCGATTCCTGCATCAGGTTCAGGATATGGATGCGGGCATCCTTGGCCTGGGCCAGGGCAACCTGCATGATCTCCTTGGTGATACCCTGGATCTTGATGTCCATCTGCAGCGCGGTGATACCGGTCGTCGAACCAGCGACCTTAAAGTCCATGTCGCCGAGGTGATCTTCGTCGCCCAGAATGTCGGTCAGCACGGCAAAACGGTTGCCGTCCTTGATCAGACCCATGGCGATACCGGCAACGTGCGCCTTGAGCGGCACACCAGCGTCCAGCAGGGCCAGGCAGCCGCCACAAACGGAGGCCATCGAGGACGAACCGTTGGATTCGGTAATTTCCGAAACCAGGCGCATCGAATACGAGAAGTCTTCCGGCTTTGGCAGCACGGCGAGCAGCGCGCGCTTGGCCAGACGGCCGTGACCGATTTCGCGACGCTTCGGCGTACCGACACGACCACATTCGCCGGTAGCGTACGGGGGCATGTTGTAGTGCAGCATGAAGCGGTCGCGGTATTCACCAGCCAGAGCGTCGATGATCTGCTCGTCACGGTTGGTGCCCAGCGTGGCAACAGCCAGCGCCTGGGTTTCGCCACGGGTGAACAGGGCCGAACCGTGGGTACGCGGCAGGACGCCGGAACGCATGGTGATCGGACGCACGGTGCGCGTGTCGCGACCGTCGATACGCGGGGCACCGCTCAGGATACGGCCGCGAACGATGGAAGCTTCGATTTCGTGGAACAGGTTGCCGACGGTGTTTTCGTCGGGAGCACCCTCGCCCTGGCACAGGGCGGCAATGGCTTCAGCACGGATGACCTTGACGGCCTGGCTGCGCGTTTGCTTGACGGTGATGTTGTAGGCTTCTTCGAGCTTGGCGCTGACCAGTGCGGACAGGCTGGCAACCAGCGCTTCATCCTTCGGTGCAGCTTGCCATTCCCATTCCGGCTTGCCGGCTTCTTCGACCAGTTCGTTGATGGCGTTGATCGCCTTTTGCATTTCGGTGTGGCCGAAAACGACGGCGCCGAGCATGATTTCTTCAGACAGCTGGTCGGCTTCGGACTCAACCATTAGCACAGCAGCTTCAGTACCGGCGACGACGAGGTCGAGCTGGCTGCCCTTGAGCTGGCTCAGGGTCGGGCACAGCACGTACTGGCCGTCGATGTAACCGACGCGGGCAGCACCGATCGGGCCGTTGAACGGCACGCCGGAGATAGCCAGAGCGGCGGAAGCGCCGATCAGGGCCGGGATATCGGAATCAACTTCCGGGTTCAGGGACATCACGGTAGCGATGACCTGGACTTCGTTGTAGAAGCCATCCGGGAACAGCGGGCGGATCGGACGATCGATCAGGCGGCAGGTCAGCGTTTCCTTTTCGGAAGGACGGCCTTCACGCTTGAAGAAACCACCGGGGATACGGCCGGCAGCGTAGGTCTTTTCCTGGTAATCAACGGTCAGCGGGAAGAAATCCTGGCCCGGCTTGGCACTCTTGGCCGCCACAACGGTGACCAGAACCACGGTTTCTTCCATGGAAACGAGGACGGCGCCGCCAGCCTGGCGGGCAACTTCGCCGGTTTCGATGGTGACCTGATGGGCACCATAGGCGAATGTTTTTTTCACGACATTAAACATATTTTCCTTTCACTCTCATCACAATTAACGACACGACAACAAAACAAAAAAGCGGCCGGGAGAATTCCGGGCCGCTCTTTTTTTGCTTTGATCTGGCTTACTTGCGCAGACCAAGGCGGGTAATCAGGGTGCGGTAGGCATCGAGGTTCTTGCCTTTGAGGTAATCCAGCAGCTTGCGACGCTGATTGACCATGCGCAGCAGACCACGACGGGAGTGGTGATCCTTCTTGTGCTCTTTGAAGTGCGGGGTCAGATCATTGATGCGGGCGGTCAGCAAGGCGACTTGCACTTCCGGAGAACCGGTATCGCCCTTGGCGCGCTGGAATTCGGCGACGACGCCGGCTTTGACTTCAGTAGTGAATGCCATTTCAAACTCTCTTTCATGAAAACGACGCCGCCCCGGTTTGATAGAGCCAGCGCCAGTGGATAAAATTTTCCGTTGGCGACGGAAAGCGTTCGATTATATCAGTTAATCAGCCAGTTGAACCAGCCGTTTTGGCCATAAACGATCACAGGTTCCCGGTTCGCCGATACCGATCAGCTTGCCGTTCTCGTAGACGCGGATCTTGCCGCTCAGGCCTGGCGGCAAATCAACGGGATTGCCGTGACTGAAACGCTGCGCTGCCTCGCCTTCGACGTCAAGAATCGGCAAGGAGTGCAGCAGCGCATCGACCGGTTTCAGGCGCGCCATGCGCCCTGCTTCGTCGAGACCTTCAAGTTCGGCCAGGGTAACGGCACCAACCAAATCGAGATCGCCAACCCGCGTCCGGCGCAACGCAGTCAGATGGGCGCCACAACCAAGCGCAGCACCGATGTCAGCCGCCAGAACACGAATGTAAGTGCCCTTGCTGCATGCCACGCGCAGCGTCAGCCTGTCACCGGCAAAGTCGAGCAGATCAATCGCGTGAATCTTCACCGCCCTCGCCTCGCGCTCGACTTCGATACCCTGACGCGCCAGCTCGTAGAGCGGCCGACCATCACGCTTCAGGGCCGAATGCATGGGCGGAATCTGCTGAATATCGCCGGTAAACTGCGGCAGCAATTTCAAAATTACGGCTTTTTCCGTGTTGACCGTGGAAGTCGCCGTCACCTTGCCTTCGGCATCGCCTGAATCGGTGGTTACACCAAGCTTGAGGACAGCCTCGTAGGTCTTGTCGGCATCGAGCAAGTCGGCCGAGAATTTGGTCGCCTCGCCGAAACACAGCGGCAATAAACCCGTCGCTAGGGGATCGAGCGTGCCGGTATGGCCACCCTTGGCTGCCGAAAACAGGCGACGCGCCTTCTGTAGCGCATCGTTCGAGGTAAATCCGATGGGTTTGTCGAGCAACAGCACACCATCGACCTGTTTCCAGGTCTTCTTGACCTTCGGCTGCATGGAAAACTTAGTCTTCCGGCGTCTGATCGCTCAGCGCGTTGGCCTGATTGATCAACAAAGTCATGCTGGCGCCGTGCTCGATAGAGTTGTCGTAGACAAAATGCAACTCCGGCAAGGTATGAATATGGATGCGACGCCCCAGTTCGCGCCGAAGGAAACCGGACGCCCGCTTCAGACCACGCTCAATCTCTTCCAGATGTTCGGCGTTAAGCGTCGCGTAAAACACCTTGGCGTGGGCGTAATCCGGCGTCAGTTCGACGGCTGTCAGGCTGATCATGCCAACGCGCGGATCCTTCAATTCAGTCCGAATCAGATCGGCAAGGTCGCGGCGCACCTGCTCCGCGACCCGGTCACTACGCTGAAATCCCTTTTTCTTCATTTCAGCGTGCGTGCTACTTCCTGAATTTCGTATGCTTCCAACTGGTCGCCAACCAGGATGTCGTTATTGCCGCGCAGCGATAGACCGCATTCGAAGTTGGAACGCACTTCCTTGACATCGTCCTTGAAGCGCTTGAGCGAGTCGAGTTCGCCATCCCACTGAACAACATGATTGCGTAGCAGACGGACACGGGAATTGCGCTTGATGAAACCTTCCAGCACGTAACAGCCAGCAATGGCACCCACCTTGGAAACCTGGAAGACTTGGCGAATCTCAACCATACCGGTGATCTGTTCGCGCTTCTCCGGCGAGAGCATGCCAGAAAGAGCCGCCTTGACCTCGTCAACCGCGTCGTAAATCACGTTGTAGTAACGGATATCGACGCCGAAGGTTTCGGCCAGCTTGCGCGAACCAGCATCGGCACGAATATTGAAACCGATGATGACAGCGCCCGAAGCCTGGGCCAGATTGACGTCCGATTCGCTGATCGCGCCGACCGCGCCGTGGATGATTTGGACACGGACTTCCTCGTTGGATAGCTTGGCCAGCGTCTGCACCAGCGCTTCCTGGGAACCTTGCACGTCGGCCTTGACGATGAGCGGCAGAGTCTTGACTTCGCCCTCTTCCATCTGCTGGAACATGTTCTCCAGTTTGGCGGCTTGTTGTTTGGCCAGCTTGACATCGCGGAACTTGCCCTGACGGAACAAAGCGATTTCACGCGCCTTCTTCTCGTCAGTCAGCACGATGGCTTCTTCGCCAGCGGCCGGCACATCGGACAAGCCAAGGATTTCGACCGGGATGGACGGGCCGGCTTCGTTGATCGGCTTGCCGTTCTCGTCGAGCATGGCGCGAACGCGACCGAAGACCTGACCGGCCAGCACGACGTCGCCACGTTTGAGCGTGCCGGACTGAACCAGCATCGTTGCCACCGCACCGCGGCCCTTGTCGAGACGCGCTTCGATGATCAGCCCCTTGGCCGGCGCATCCTTCTGCGCCGTCAGTTCGAGCACTTCAGCCTGGAGCAGAACCTGTTCGAGCAATTCGTCGATGCCGGTACCTTTCTTGGCCGACACTGAGATAAATGGCGAATCGCCACCGTACTCTTCCGGGATGACACCCTCGGCGACCAGTTCCTGCTTGACGCGCTCCGGATTGGAATCCGGCTTGTCTATCTTGTTGACCGCAACAACCAGCGGCACGCCGGCCGCCTTGGCGTGGTGAATCGCTTCCTTGGTTTGCGGCATCACGCCGTCGTCGGCAGCGACAACCAGAATGACGATGTCAGTCGCCTTGGCGCCGCGGGCACGCATAGCCGTAAAGGCCTCGTGACCCGGGGTATCAAGGAAGGTCACCATGCCACGGCCGGTTTCGACGTGATAGGCACCGATGTGCTGAGTAATGCCACCGGCTTCGCCAGCCGCCACCTTGGCGCGACGAATGTAGTCGAGCAACGAGGTCTTGCCGTGGTCGACGTGACCCATGACGGTCACCACCGGAGCTCGCGGCTCAAGCGGCACATCTTTGTGATCGGCGGACTCTTCAAGGAAGGCATCCGGATCGTCCAACTTGGCAGCCAGCGCCTTATGGCCCATCTCCTCGACGACGATCATCGCCGTTTCCTGATCCAGCACCTGATTGATGGTAACCATCGAACCCATCTTCATCATGACCTTGATGATCTCGATGGCCTTGATGGCCATCTTATGCGCCAGATCGGTGACGGAAATCGTTTCAGGAACATGCACTTCGCGCACGACCTGCTCGGTCGGCGCCTGGAAACTGCCCTGACCATCATCACTCTTGTGCGACTTCTTGTGGCCATGCCGGTTGTCCTTCCAACCGGAACCGCCATCAGCGCCACGCGTCTTCAGACCGCCCTTTTTCTTGCCGTCATCGGCCGCGCGTCCCTTGTCGCCCTTCTTGCCCGGCGCATCGGGTTTCTTGTGCAAGGTACCCTTGTCGGCAGCCGGCGCGGCACCCTCTCCAGCCTTGGCTGCGGCAGCAACCTGCTGCTTGGCCTGCTCGGCGACCTTGGCTGCGGCCGCAGCAATTTCTGCCTGCTGACGCATTCGGACCAACTCGGCTTCACGCGCCTGCTTCTCACGCAATTCGCGCTCCTGGATTTCACGCAGCGTCGTATAACGCCGGTTTTCCTGCTCGCGAGCCTTGAGTTCTTTCTCGCCGATAATCGCCGCACGATCAAGAATGACCG
>NZ_JAVHPH010000320.1:0-2559 GCF_036170495.1 Azonexus sp. | reverse complement strand
TCGCGAGCCTTGAGTTCTTTCTCGCCGATAATCGCCGCACGATCAAGAATGACCGGACCGGGCTTCGCGACAACGGCTTCGACAACAGGCTCGACGGGCACTTCAACCGCCACCTCAACCGGCACCTCAACGACGGGCTCGGGGATGACCTCAACCACCGGCTCAGGAATCGCTTCCGGTTCCGGGGCAAGCTCGGCCACAGAAGCCTCAGGCTCAAGTTCGAGCCCGTCAAGTTCAGCCTCCGACACATGCTCGCCGACTTCACGTTTCATCAGGACGCGCTTCTTGCGCACCTCAACTTGAACGGTTCGAGCCCGGCCATGGGAGTCTGTCGCCTTGATTTCGGAAGTCTGCTTGCGCGTCAGCGTAATCTTGGCCTTTGACTCGTCACCATGCGCACGGCGCAGGTAATCGAGCAACCCGGCCTTGTCTTGATCGCTCAGCACATCGTTGGCACTCTCCTTGCCCACGCCGGCCTTGCTCAATTGCTCGAGCAGCGCCGTGAGCGGCATTTTGAGTTCAACGGCGAATTGTGAAACTGTTGTTGCGGACATACTTTGCTACCTCCCGCTCACTCGAACCAGTGAGCCCGTGCCGTCAGAATGAGTCCCTTGGCACGCTCGTCGTCGATGCCGGTCATTTCCGTCAATTCATCTACCGCCAGTTCCGCGAGATCATCGCGGGTCTTGACGTCGTGACCTGCCAGTTTCGCGGCCAATTCCTTGCTCATTCCCTCGAGACCCATCAGGTCCTCAGAAACATTTTCCAGCTTTTCTTCGGTCGCGATTGCTTCCGTCAGCAGAATATTGCGGGCACGGTTGCGGAGTTCATTGACGATCGCCTCATCCAACCCGTCAATTTCCAGCATTTCGGCCAGCGGCACATACGCCACTTCTTCCAGCGACGAGAAACCTTCCTCAATCAGCAGATCAGCCAGCTCTTCGTCGATGTCCAACTTTTCCATGAAGGTGACACGGGTCACGGCGTACTCCGCCTCGGACCTCTTGGCCGATTCGTCCTGAGTCATCAGATTGATGGTCCAGCCAGTCAATTCAGAAGCCAGGCGAACGTTTTGTCCATTGCGGCCGATGGCGATCGCCAGGTTGTCTTCATCCACCACAACATCCATGGCGTGCTTTTCTTCGTCAACAACGATGGAAGAAACTTCAGCCGGGGACAAGGCGCCGATCACGAATTGGGCCGGATCAGCGGACCACAGCACGATGTCGATATTCTCGCCACCGATTTCGTTACGCACGGCGGTAACGCGCGAACCGCGCAGGCCGACGCAGGTGCCAATCGGATCGACCCGCGGATCATTCGACTTGACGGCAATCTTGGCGCGCAGACCGGGGTCACGGGCACAAGCTTTAAGTTCCATGAGGCCGTCGGCAATCTCCGGCACTTCCATGTCGAACAACTTGACGATGAATTCAGGGGCAGTGCGCGACAGAATGATCTGCGGACCACGGGCATTACGGTCGATACGCAGCATAAAGGCACGAACGCGGTCGCCGACGCGTAGATTTTCCTTGGGAATCATCTGGTCGCGGGGCAGCAGAGCTTCAATCTTGCCCGCTTCGACAATGGCGTTACCCCGTTCCATGCGCTTAATGGTCCCGGAAACGACGTGTTCCTTGCGATCGAGGAAGTCAGAAAGAATCTGCTCGCGCTCGGCATCGCGAATCTTTTGCAGGATGACCTGCTTGGCGGCCTGCGCACCGATGCGACCAAAATCAATCGGCTCAAGACCTTCTTCGAGCGTATCGCCGGCTTCGATGCCCATATCATCCTTCTGGGCTTCCGACAGCGGAATTTGCAGATACTCGTTAACATACTCGTTGTCCGGCACCACCTGCCAGCGACGGAAGGACTCGTAGCTACCGGTATTACGGTCAATCGAGACGCGGACATCGGCCTCGTCATGGATACGCTTCTTGGTAGCTGAAGCAAGAGCCAACTCAAGGGCGCCAAAAACGATTTCCTTGGCAACGTTTTTTTCGCGGGCAAGTGCATCAACCAGCAGCAATATTTCACGGCTCATGGGCTAAAACCTCCTAGTCCTTCAGTCGAAACGAGGCACCAGTCGTGCCTTCTCGATATTATTAAATTCCAGTTCCACATCATCTTTTTCAAGGCGCAGACCAACCCTGCCCTCCTTGCAGCCCAGCAACTCGCCCTGGAAATTGCGGCGACCACCGTGCGGAATACGCAACTTGATCTGAATATCCTGACCAGCAAAGCGCTCGAAATCCTCAAACTTCTTGACGACACGATCAAGGCCCGGCGAAGAAATCTCCAGACGGTCGAAATCGAAGTTTTCGACTTCGAAAACGCGAGTCAATTGATTGGAGACCTTGGCGCAATCTTCGACATCAATCCCCGTCGCCCGGCCCGGCGCATCGATGAAGACGCGAATCGTCCGCCCACGCGGCGACATCTCGACATCAACGAGTTCATAACCCAGGCCGACAACTGTCGTTTCCAGCAGCGTGTTTAAATCCATAGCCACAAATAAAAAATGGGCGAAACGCCCACCTCATGAAAAAAAGATGCCCC
>NZ_JAVHPH010000319.1:0-2541 GCF_036170495.1 Azonexus sp. | reverse complement strand
TTCTGGCTCAGGGCGAAGCCGTTGGCGCGTTCGGTGGCGTTGTCGATGGCATAGGGAATATCGATGCCGCGGTCGACCGGGATGCCGTAAAAGCGGCGACCGCTGCTTGCAAGTTGAGCGGCAACCTGCGGGTTGGCATTGGTTTCATCCCACAGGGCGCGCGAGAAAATGGGCGAGCCGTTCTGGTGGCAGGCGTAGCACAGCTTGCGATTGGCGTAGAAAACCTGCGGCTGGCCGCCGGCCCGGTAGCCCTTGACGAGTTGGAACTCGAAGCGACCGGCCGCTTCGTTGTAGCTGATTACCTCCAGCACAGCCGATTTTTCCTGGTAGCCGAGGTAGAGGCGGTCCTTGAGGAAAAACTTCGAATTTGGGCGATTTTCCGCGTCGACCGTAACAACCACCCGGGGATAGGTGAAATAGTCCGGCGCCGCGGCCGTCCGTTGCAGGGAGCGGCCGAGCGGAATGAGGACGCGCTTGAGCGGCGGCAGGGCGCTGCCGGGGTCGGTTACCAGTTGGGCATCGAGGCGGGCGAGCAAGGCGGTGAACGGGAAGGGCAGTTCGATGGCGGCTTGGCCGCTGCGTTCTACGGCAAAAAGCTGGTCGAACAGCGAGCGGCCGAGGGGGGGCAGATCGTCACCGGGGACGGCCGGGTCGATGACCCAGGTCGGCGCCGGGTGGGTGGTTTCAGCCGCCGCCCACATCACCGCTCCCGGCCCGCAGGCCAGGCCGAGCAGGCCGGCCAGCAGGGCGTTGCGCAGGTTCATGGCAGGCGTCCATGGCCAGTTAACAGTTCACGGTTTGGCGGCAGCGACGGTCGCGACGGGTCGGGCCTGGGTGCCCGGCCAGCAATCTTGTTGCACCGTGCCGGTCTTGATAAATTCCGCCCGCGCCTTGTCGTCGGTGGCCTTGTCGTAGAGCGTGAAGTTGAGGGCGAAAGCCTTGTCGAGATAAGCGCGGCCGAGATAAAGGCCGGGGCGGATCATGCGGATTTCGTCGCGCACCTTGAGGCCGCGGCGGCCGGCCAGATAGTCCGGACTTTCCTGGTAGCCGGGGATTTCATCGGTGAAAAAGTAGTCGATGATGATCGACTCGCGCCGCGCATCAAGCAGGCTCTGGCCGCAATAGAGCTTGGCCGGGAAGAGTAGCCAGGTTTCCTTGCCGCCGTAGTTCATCTTCTTCGGCTCGCCTTCGACCAGCCCGATCTTCTTGAGCACCGAGAGGTCTTCGATGCGGTTGCGCAGCACGCGTTCGTCGCGGAAGAAGACCTTGCCGCGCCACAGCGCTTCGCCGACGTCCTCGATGACCAGCCCCTTGAGATGGAGCAGCGTGCCGGTAAAGCCGCCGACCAGTTCACTGAGCCGGAACTTGCCGCTTTCGCCGCGCGGTAGCAGGATGCGGCCGTCGAAAGCGCCGTCCGGGATGGGGCCGGCGGCGAGGCGGCCGTAGAGCTGGTCGAGCTGTTCCTGATCGAGTTTGGCCAAATAGTCCGGGGTGATTTTGGCCAGTTCGGCCGGCGGAATCGGGTATTTGTAATCGACCTGGGCGAGGTCCATCTTCGACTGGTAGCCCTTGTCGTAGGGCGCGTAGCCGATGTTGGGCGGCTCCGGCTTGGTGCAGGCGCTCATGGTGGCAACAGCGGCCAGGGTGGCGAGGGTGAGCAGAGCGGTTTTCGTCAGTGTCATGATCATCTCCCCCGGCTCACATCGTCGCCAGGAAGGCGGTCAGCGCCTTCTTGTCGGCTTCGGAAAGGTCCTCGCCGAAGCGGTGGCCCTCGTTTTCGATTTCCTGCGTGCAGGTTTCGTAATTGGTGCTGAGGAAATCGCGTTTCTCGCGCAGGATGTCGACGAAGCGGGCCGGGCTCTTGAGGATGTCGTCGGCCATCGCCTGCAGAGTCGCCAACTGGGCCTTCTTGCCGGCGGCTTCGAGCTGGTCCGGGTGGCGCTTGGCGAGGAAGAGGTCGCCGACCAGTTGCTTGTGCTGCAGGCCGTTGAGGAAACCGGCGCTGGCTCCGGCCGGAATACGGACCTGGCCGAAGCCGCCCAGCGGCTTCTCGGTCGAGCCTTCAAGCGGGCGGATGCCGACGTCGATGATCAGGTCAGCGTTGGTCAGCGTGCGCTTGCTGCCGCGCTCCTTGGGGTTGAGCAGGTCGCGCATTGAGCGCTTGTAGAGCTCGAAGCGGCCTTCGACCGTCGGGTCGTAGCGCAGGCAGTCGGGCTGGGCGGCGAGCAGCTTGCCGTCACGGTCGACGTAGCGGGCACGGTGAAAATCGTTGGTCGCGTTGGCCGGCTTGCCGCAGATTTCGGGACCGATGGCGTTGTTGTGCATGAACGGCGCCGTCGCCCAGACATTGACCAGCGAGATATTGCGCATGTAGCCGCGGCCGCCGTCCTTGAGCTCGGACCGTTCGGGCAGGTCGGCAACGACGGGCCGCTGGCGCAGCGTGTCGGAGGCGTATTCCATGTAGAGCAGGCCGGCCTTGTGGTTGGCGTGCAGCGAGCGGCAGCGGAAGGTGCCGACTTCGGTGACCGGCGTCGATTGGTC
>NZ_JAVHPH010000318.1:0-2542 GCF_036170495.1 Azonexus sp. | reverse complement strand
CGGGCATCGCCGCCAGGACCTTGACCTGGACGCCGAAGTCGGCCAGCTTGCGCTCAATCAACCGGGAAGTATATTCGAGGGTTTCGGCGCTGACCGTCTCGGTCGCCGGCGGCGCCGGGTCGAGCAGATGCAGCGGCGGCAACTGGCCGCCGAAGATCGCTTCGGGGAACAAGGCCACCTGCTTTTCGCGCTCGATGCGCGCTTCGGCCTTTTTCGACACCGGCACCTCGGGTGGCGGCGTTTCGATGATGATCGGATCGTGCAATTCGACGCGCTGCTTTTCTTCCTTGACGACGACTTCACGTTTCTGCGCGACTTCCTTGCCGATCTGCCGGTCGCGCCAGGCATCGACGCGGCCGTAGAAGAAACCGAGAAAACTTTCCAGGAAAATGCCGAGTTGCTCGAAGGCCCAGACCCAGGACATGCCCGAGAAGATGCTCCAGCCAGCCGCCATCGCGGCGAGCAAGAACAGTGTCGAACCGGTGTAGCCCAACTGGGTGGATAGCAGGCGGCCAAGCTCGATGCCGAGCATGCCACCCGGCGCCAGCGGCAACGCCGCCTTCAGCGAATAAAAACGCAGCGCCTCAAGCGATGAACTGGCCACCAGCAGAAACGAAAAGCCGCCCAGCGCAAAGAACAGCGGGTGCTGCTTGTGCTCTTCAGGTGAATGGTATTTGCGGAAACCCCACCACACGAGCATGCCGAGCAGAACGATCCACCACCAGGCGGACAGCCCAAATATGTAAAGCATCAGATCGGCGATCCACGCCCCGGCGCGACCAGCCGGATTGTGCAGGGTGGCCGAGCCAACGGCATGCGACCAACCCGGATCTTCCTTGCTGAACCCCCACAGCGCCATGGTCAGGAACAAGGCAACAGCACCGACACCCAACCAGCGCGACTCCTGCAGCAAGGAGCCGATCTTCTCCGGCAGCGGGCTAGGCGCCGCCGCCCGATTCACCATCCGGGCACCCACCGTCAGGCGACCCCGGGAATGACCAGAACGTCATTCTCATAACGGATGTAACCGCTCAATTCCAGATCGCGCATAACCTTGCTGACCATTTCGCGCGATGCACCAATCATTTTCGCCATATCCTGCTTCGACATCTTTTTCTTCACCATACGATTGCCGTCCACGACCTCCGACATATCGAGCAGGAGACGGGCCACACGGCCATAAACGTCCAGCAGGGCGAGGCTTTCGATCTTGCGATCAGCCTCGCGCAAGCGCAGGACAAGAATCTTCATCAACTTCTGCGCGACCTGGAAATTATCCTGCATGCAGCGCTGCAGGGAATCCTTGTCGAGAAACAGCAACTCGCAGGCCTCGGCGGCGACCACGTTGGCCGAGCGCGGACTGCCGTCGATCAGGCCCATTTCACCAAAGAACTCGCCGGGGCCGAGCCAGGCAAGAATGATCTCGCGGCCTTCTTCGTCGGTGTTGGTGACCTTGGCCCGCCCGCTGATCAGAACATACAACGAATCCGTACTATCGCCAGCCCGCACGACAGACGCATGACGCTCAACGCGCTTGCGCCCGGCCACCCTGGATAGTTTTTCCAGCTCAAGCTCATCCAGCCCGGAAAACAAGGGAACATTGCGCAAGACCACCAGACTTAAACCGCACGGGGTAGTTGCCATAAATCAGTTTCCGTTCATAGAGTTACGACACAATTATAAACTGCTTTCCCAATTTACATAGGAACTTGGGAAAATTGGAAGCCCAGACAACGCTATAATTTTCCGATCAGTCACCCAGAGGATCGTCATGTCCCAGAATACCCGCCACACTCCCCTTATCATCCTCGGTTCCGGCCCGGCCGGCTATACCGCCGCCGTTTATGCCGCCCGCGCCAATCTTAAGCCGGTGCTCATCACCGGCATGGCCCAGGGCGGCCAACTCATGACGACGACCGAAGTCGACAACTGGCCGGCCGATACCGACGGCGTCCAGGGACCCGACCTGATGGCCCGTTTCGAGGCCCACGCCCGGCGCTTCGAAACCGACATCGTCTTTGACCACATTCATACCGCCAAACTGACCGAAAAGCCCTTCACCCTGATCGGCGACGCCGGCACCTACACCTGCGATGCCCTGATCATCTCGACCGGCGCCTCCGCCCAGTATTTGGGTCTGCCTTCCGAAGAAACGTTCATGGGCAAGGGTGTGTCGGCCTGCGCTACCTGCGACGGCTTTTTCTACCGCAACAAGCCGGTCGCCGTTGTCGGCGGCGGTAATACGGCCGTCGAGGAAGCACTTTACCTGGCCAATATTGCCAGCCATGTGACACTGATCCATCGCCGCGAAAAATTCAAGGCCGAAAAGATCATGCAGGACAAGCTGTTCAAGAAAGAGGCTGAAGGCAAGATCAGCATCCTGTACAACACGACACTCGATGAAATTCTTGGCGATGATTCCGGTGTTACCGGCCTGCGCGTCAAGAACAAGGAAACCGGCGCCTCCCAGGAAGTGTCGGTACACGGCGTTTTCATCGCCATCGGCCACAAACCGAATACCGACATCTTTGCCGGTCAACTC
>NZ_JAVHPH010000317.1:0-2549 GCF_036170495.1 Azonexus sp. | reverse complement strand
CTTTTCGACCTTCTCGGCCGAAGTCGTCGAACGCCTGCTGGCCGGCCAGCCCGCCTGGGCGATCGGCCTCGCCTCGGTGCATCTGGCCGGTTCGCTGACGGCAACCTACCTCGGCTTGCTGACGGTCGGCGCGACGCATATCTGGTCCTGAGCGCCACGCGCTCGCCCGTCGGGCTGGCCGGCTAATGTCAAATTCAGGCATTTTTTATGGTTGACCGTGGTATTGCTTCGCCAGGTCGTTGGCCGGGGATGATCTGAGGCGCGTTGGTTCCGAGCCTACGCCCGCCAGGGCGCACGCTCGAACTCGTCAATCAGAAAATCCACCATGACCCGAACCTTGGGGGCGAGGTGGCGGCTGCTTGGGTAGGTGACGAATAGCGGGACCGGCTCGACGTGGTGCCAGTCGGTGAGAATCGGGACCAGGGCGCCGCGGCGAATGGCCTGGCCGACGATGACATCGGTCAGGCGGGTGATACCGACGCCGGCAACGGCCAGTTGCAGCACCGTTTCGGCATTGTTGGCGACGACGTTGCCGCCGATATGGACGACCCGGATGCCGTCGTCGGTGTCGAATGGCCAGTGGCGCAAGGCCGGCAGGGTGGTGATCCACAGGCAGTTGTGCTGCTGCAGGTCATCCGGCGTGCGCGGCGTGCCGAAGCGTTCGAGATAGCTCGGGGCGGCGCAGATGACGCGTTCCAGATTGCAGATGCGGCGCGCCACGCTGGAGGAGTCTTCGAGCGTGCCGATGCGGATGGTCAGGTCGAAATGGTCGTCGGCTGGCGCTGGCGGTACGTCGTTGATGGTGACTTCGAGTTCGATGTCCCGGTGCTTTTCGAGAAAGCGCGGGATCGCCGGCGTCAGCTGGTGCATGCCGAAGGCCGAGCCGCAATGCAGGCGCAGCAGGCCGCGTGGATGCGTGCCGGCTTCGGCCACTTCGGCCTCGGCTTCGTCCATCGCCGTCAGGATCGGCCGGGCCCGGTTGAAGAAAGCCTCGCCCTCCGTGGTTAGCTGCTGGCGGCGCGTGGTGCGGGTGAGCAGGCGGACGCCGAGACGGTCTTCGAGGCGGTTGACCAGTTTGGACAGCGCCGACGGGGTCAGCCCCATTTCCCGTGCCGCGGCGGAGAATCCGCCGGTTTCCACGGTGCGAACAAAAGCGGTCATCTCGGCGGCGCGATCCATGGTTTTATTATGGACGAAAATTCATAAATGTTTTGCCATTAAGCCTTATTGTTATTCAAATTGGTGGCAATTAGACTTCGATTTGTGCAATGTTGCATTGCAACAGATAAGGAGTAAATCATGACCCCCATCGACATCCCGACCATTGAACGCCAAGCCCGTCAGCTTCGTGCTGCCGAAATGCGCCGTCTGAACGGTCTGTTCGCCGAACGTTTTGCGCTGCTGTTTAAACTGGCGACCGGTAGCGCCCTGGCCGGGGCTGGTGCGCTCGGCGAAATGCTTCGCCCCTTGTTCGCCTGGAATCCGCAGACGGCGTCGGCGCCACTTTCCGGTTCCATCGAGCCGGCTTTGGCCCGCATGAATAACGCGGTGCGCTCGCTGTTTTCGTGGAATCCGCAGGAACGTCGTTCCTGAATTCGCTTTTCGGAGCCCGTTAGTTAATGGCTGGGCGATGGGCGCTCAGACCACGTAGAACAGGATCGCGATGAAGTGCATGAGGCTGCCGGCGATGACGAAGAGATGCCAGATGCCATGCCAGTGCCGAAAGCGCTCGTCGAAGGCGAAGAAGAGGATGCCGACGGTGTAGAACACGCCGCCGGCCGCCAGCCAGAGGAATCCGGCCAGGCCGAGGCTGGCCAGCAGCGGCTTGATGGCGACGAGCACGATCCAGCCCATTACCGCGTAAATGACCAGCGACATGACGCGCGCTTCCGAGCGCGGCTTGATTTCCTGCAGCATGCCGATGGCGGCCAGCGTCCAGACGATGCCGAACAGCCACCAGCCCCACGGGCCGCGCAGGCTGATCAGGCAGAACGGGGTGTAGCTGCCGGCAATCAGGAGATAGATCGACAGGTGGTCGAGCTTGCGCAGGATGCGTTTGAATGGCCCGCGCACGCTGTGATAGATGGTCGAGATGCTGTACAGCATGACCAGCGTGAGGCCATAAACGGCGACACTGGCCGTCTTCAGCGCGTCGCCGCCGGCTGCAGTGGCGACGATCAGCCAGATTGCCCCGGTCAGGGCGAGTAGCGCGCCGAGGAGGTGGGTCCAGGCGTTGAAGCGTTCTCCGTAATACATCGCCGCTCAGGATTGAGGGGCCGGGGCGGCCTCGATGAGATAGGCCTCCAGTTGCAGGTCGTGGTCCTTGAAGTGCTCAAGCAGGGTCTGGTGGATGCGGTCGATGCCTTCAATGGCCAGTATGCAATTGCCATCTTCTGAAAGGACAACGCGAATCGCCTTGAGCTGCTGGGCAATATCCATGTGCGCCTGATTATGGGCAAGGCGATGCGCCGACGGCACCCGATCTTCCATGAACATCAATTCGATCAGGTTATGTTTCAGCGTGGTCTCGACGAAGGCGCGGATCATCT
>NZ_JAVHPH010000316.1:0-12916 GCF_036170495.1 Azonexus sp. | reverse complement strand
TGAGCAGCCTGATCGAACAACTCGGCTACACCGGCAAGCGCATCGCCGTCGAACGGAACGGCGAAATCGTCCCCAAAAGCCAGCACGCCACGACGGCGCTGGTGTCGGGCGACCAACTTGAAATTGTCGTCGCCGTCGGCGGCGGCTGAAAGCAGCTATTGGTCGCTAGTTGGTAGTCGGTAGTAAAAACAACCAGTGACCAATCGCTAACGACTAACGACTAATAACCAGCGACTAAAAACATGCATCAACTGACTATCGCCGGCAAGGCGTACCGTTCCCGTTTGCTCGTCGGCACCGGCAAGTACCAGGATTTCGCCGAAACCCGGGCGGCCATCGATGCCTCGGGGGCGGAGATCGTCACCGTGGCGATCCGGCGCATGAACATCGGCCAGGACCCAAGCCAGCCCAATCTGCTTGATGCCCTGCCGCCCGCGCAATTCACCATCCTGCCCAACACCGCCGGTTGCTACACCGCCGACGATGCGGTGCGTACCCTGCGTCTGGCGCGCGAACTGCTTGATGGCCATCCGCTGTGCAAGCTCGAAGTGCTCGGCGACCCCACCAGCCTCTTTCCGCACATGCCGGAAACGCTGAAGGCGGCCGAAACGCTCGTCAAGGACGGCTTTCACGTCATGGTTTACTGCTCGGACGATCCGATTCAGGCCAAGATGCTCGAAGAAATCGGTTGCGTCGCGGTCATGCCGCTCGCCTCGCTGATCGGCTCCGGCATGGGCATCGTCAATCCGTGGAACCTGCGCCTGATCATCGATAACGCCAAGGTGCCGGTGATCGTCGATGCCGGCGTCGGCACGGCGTCCGATGCCGCCATTGCGATGGAACTGGGCTGCGACGGCGTGCTGATGAACACCGCCATCGCCCACGCCAAAAATCCCGTACTCATGGCCAGCGCTATGAGGAAGGGTGTCGAAGCGGGCCGCGAGGCTTTTCTGGCTGGCCGTATGGTCCGCAAATACTACTCGGCCGACCCCTCGTCGCCGACTTCCGGATTGATTGGCTCATGAGCGCACCCCCCCTGATTCAACCGGCTACCGTCGGCGAAGGCGTCTACGAAGAAGGTCGCGAAGCATCGACGCAAAACCATGGCCATATCAAGAGCTACGTCCGTCGGGCTGGCCGCATGTCGTCGGCGCAGGAAAACTACTACGCCGAGATGATGCCGAAGATCGGGATCGTCTACGCCCCGCAGCCAATCGACCTGGCTACGGTCTACGGCCGCAATGCCCCGAAAATCCTCGAAATCGGCACCGGCATGGGTGAAACCACGGCCAAGATCGCCGATGCCAACCGCGCCAACGATTACCTCGGCGTCGAAGTCCACGTGCCGGGCGTCGGCGCCCTGTGCAAGCAGATCGCCGAACGCGAACTGAGCAACTTGCGCATTTGTCAGCACGACGCGGTGGAAGTCGTCCGCGACATGCTGCCCGAAGCCTCCCTCGACGGCGTCCATATTTTCTTCCCTGATCCATGGCACAAGGCCCGGCATAACAAGCGCCGGCTCATCCAGTCGCCTTTCGTTGCGTTGCTCGCCGCGCGCCTCAAGCCGGGCGGCTATTTCCACTGCGCCACCGACTGGGAGGAATACGCCCACCAGATGCTCGAAGTCCTCTCGGCCGAACCGACGCTGGTGAATAGTGCCGATGGCTTCGCGCCGCGCCCCGAATACCGCCCGCTGACCAAATTTGAAAACCGTGGGATCCGCCTCGGGCATGGTGTTTGGGACGTCATTTTCCGCAAAAAATAGCTGGCAGATTCAGGGTGCCTGGGTAAAATGAGAATTGGTATTTCTCATAAAAACGAGGGAATCATGAAAAAACTGAAAATTGTTTCCGGCGCTGTGTTGCTTCCCGTCTTGGTGCTTGCCCTATCAGCCCCCCCGGCACTTGCCGCCGATCGTTCGGGCCGGGAAGTCGTCGACACGGTCTGTGCCGCCTGTCACGCGACCGGCAAGGATGGTGCGCCGAAGATTGGCGATCAGGCTGCCTGGGCGCAGCGTGCCGCGAAGGGGCTGGACAAATTGACGGCGAATGCCATCACCGGCGTCCGCAACATGCCGGCCCACGGCGGCCAGGCGGCGCTGACCGATCTCGAGATGACCCGCGCCGTCGGCTACCTGGTCAGCGGCGGCAAAGCGGCCGATGCCAAAAAAGCCATGAAACCGGCGAAGGCGCGTAGCGGCGAACAGGTGGTGCAGGAACGCTGCCAGGAATGCCACGCCACCGGCAAGCAAGGGGCCCCGAAGCTGGGCGACATGAACGACTGGAAACCGCGCCTGCAAAACGGCATCGATCCGCTGATCAAGTCCGCCATCAATGGCCACAACGCGATGCCGGCCCGTGGCGGTCTGGCCAATCTGAGCGATGCCGAAATGAAGGCTGCCGTCGAGTTCATGGTCAGCAAGACGGGCGGCTCAGCCGCCAGCAAGTAAGTCGCGGCGGCCGGCGGACCGCTTCTCATCGGCGACATGCCGGCCTCGATCGAGGCCGGCATTTTTATTTTCGGATGGGGCAAGACGACCGCAGGCTCTTGGTTTTGATGGGTCGTGTCGGGATGGTCGCGGTCGGCTCGTCATGCGCCAAGGTGGGCGGGCTGTTAAACTCTCGCGCCTCACTGACAGCAAACCGGGAATGATTCATGTGGTTCCGTAATCTCCAGCTTTACCGCCTGCCGACGCCGTGGCAGGTCGACCTCGCCAAATTTGATGAACAACTGGCCCGCGGCCCGTTCGTGAAGTGCCCGAGCAACCAGCCGATGAGCCGGGGCTGGGTGTCGCCGCGCCGCGATGGCGCCCTGGTCTATTCGCTCGGCCGGCAATGGATGATTGCCCTGAGCGTCGAGCAGCGCCTGCTGCCGTCGTCGGTGGTCAATGACGAAGTCAAGGAGCGCGCCGAACTGGTCGAAGCCCAGCAGGGCTACGCGCCGGGTCGCAAGCAGCTCAAGGAATTGCGCGAGCGCGTTACCGAAGAGCTGATGCCGCGCGCCTTTACCCGCCGGCGCACGACCTACGTCTGGATTGATCCGCAAAATGGCTGGTTCTGCGTCGATGCGGCCAGCCCGGCCAAGGCCGAAGAGGTGATTGAGCATCTGCGCCATTGCCTCGACGACTTCCCGCTGACCCTGCTCCACACCCAGGTTTCGCCGCAGGTGGCAATGGCCGACTGGCTGGCCGGCGGCGACGCCCCGGCTGGTTTTACCATCGACCGCGATTGCGAACTGAAAGCGGCTGGCGAGGAAAAGGCAGCCGTGCGCTACGTTCGCCATCCGCTCGACGGCGAGGAGATCAGTGGCGAGATCAAGGCCCACCTGGCCGCCGGCAAGATGCCGACCAAACTGGCCCTGACCTGGGACGACCGGATCTCCTTCGTCCTCGGCGAAAAGCTGGAAATCAAGCGCCTCGCCTTCCTCGACCTGCTCAAGGAAGAGGCCGAGAAATCGGCCGAACACGCCGACGAGCAGTTCGACGCCGATTTCGCGCTGATGACCGGCGAGCTATCGCGTTTTCTGCCGCAACTGCTCGACGCGCTGGGTGGCGAGGTCGTCGAGGCCAAATGACAGCCATTGACGCCTGCCCCTGTGGCAGCGGCAGGCGTTATGCCGAATGCTGCGGTCAACTGCATATTTCGGTCAAAAACGAAATCACCGCCGAGGCGCTCATGCGTTCGCGCTACAGCGCTTACGTGCTCAAGCTGGGCGATTACCTGCTGGCCAGTTGGCATCCCTCGACCCGGCCAGCCAGCCTCGATCTGGCCGAGGACGACGGCACCAAATGGCTTGGGCTGGCGATCAAACGCAGCGCGCAGCAGCAGGACGAAAATCACGCCACCGTCGAATTCGTCGCCCGCTACCGCATCGCCGGGCACGGCCATCGCCTGCATGAATTGAGCCGCTTCATCCGTGAAGACGGCCGCTGGTTCTATGTTGATGGCGACATCATTGCCTGATCGGGCGCCCGCGCCCATCTTCTGAAGAAAACGAATACCCCATGATCATCCTCAAGAACGTCACCCTGCGCCGCAGCTCGAAAGTGCTGCTCGACAAGGCCTCCGTCACCATCAACCCCGGTGAAAAGGTCGGCCTGGTCGGCCGCAACGGCGCCGGCAAGTCCACGCTGTTCGCGCTGCTCAACGGCACGCTGCACGAGGATGGCGGCGACTATTCGATTCCCAAGCAATGGCAGATGGGTCAGGTCGCCCAGGACATGCCGGAAACCGAGCAGTCAGCCACCGACTTCGTCATCGACGGCGACAGCAAGCTGCTCGCCGCCCGTAACGAGGTCACCGCAGCCGAAGCCAGCGACGACGGCATGCGCATGGCCGAGGCCTACATGGCCTTGAATGACGCCGGCGAGCACGATGCCGAAGCCCGCGCCCAGTCGCTGATCCTCGGCCTCGGTTTCAAGGTTGCCGAACTGCACAACCCGGTCAACAGCTTCTCCGGCGGCTGGCGCATGCGCCTGCAACTGGCCCGCGCCCTGATGTGCCCGTCCGACATCCTGTTGCTCGATGAACCGACCAACCACTTGGACCTGGACGCTCTTGTCTGGCTGGAGGCGTGGCTCAAGCGCTATCAGGGCACGCTGGTCATGATCAGCCACGACCGCGAATTCCTCGACGCCATTACCGGCGTCACGCTGCATATCGACAACGCCAAGCTGGTCCGCTACGGCGGCAATTACAGCAAGTTCGAAGACATGCGCGCCGAGCAGATGCTGCTCCAGCAGGCAACGATGGCCAAGCAGGCCGAGAAGATCGCCCACCTGCAATCCTTCATCAACCGCTTCAAGGCCAAGGCGAGCAAGGCCAAGCAGGCGCAGAGCCGGGTCAAGGCGCTCGACCGTATGGAAAAGATCGCGCCGGTGCTGGCCGACGCCGAATTCACTTTCGAGTTCCAGGAGCCGCAGAACCTGCCCAACCCGATGCTGTCGATGGTCGATGTCAGCATCGGTTACCCGCCGGCCGAAGAAGTGCCGGCCGCGGGATTGGAAAAAGCGCCGCCGACCGTCATCGTGCGCGGTATCAACCGCTCGGTGATGGCCGGTCAGCGCATCGGCATCCTCGGCGCCAACGGCCAGGGCAAGTCCACGCTGGTCAAGACCATCGCCCGCGACCTCAAGGCGATCAGCGGTGAGGTTACCGAAGGCAAGGGCCTGAACATCGGCTACTTCGCCCAGCAGGAACTCGACGTGCTGCGCCCGCAGGACACCCCGCTCGAACACATGGTGCGGCTGGCCAAGGAAGCCATCGCCGCCGGGCGCAGCAACGTGCCGGGCCGCGAGCAGGAATTGCGCAATTTCCTCGGCACTTTCAATTTCGGCGGCGAGATGGTCAAGCAGGCCGTCGGCACCATGAGCGGCGGCGAAAAGGCCCGGCTGGTGCTGTGCATGCTGGTCTGGCAACGGCCCAACCTGCTGCTCCTCGACGAACCGACCAACCACCTCGACCTCAACACCCGCGAGGCACTGGCCGTCGCCCTCAACGAATTCGAAGGTACGGTCATGCTGGTTAGCCACGACCGCGCCCTGCTGCGAGCCGTCTGCGACGAGTTCTGGCTAGTCTCCAAGGGCGGCGTCGCGCCGTTTGAGGGCGATCTCGAAGACTACCAGCGCTATCTGCTCGACGAAGCCAAGCGCGTGCGCGAGGAAGCCTCGGCTGCGCAGAAGAAGCTGGCGGCCTAACCGGCGGCTTTTCGCAAATATTCACAATCGGTGTCATGCCGCTGGATTAGGATTGTTCCACTTAACTTTATTGAGGAACAATCATGGGTCTTCTTGATTCGGTCGTCGGCGCACTCGCTGGCGGACAGTCCGGCGGCGATAGCCCCTTGCTGAACGTCGTCATGCAACTGGTCAACAACCCGCAGACCGGCGGTCTCGGTGGCTTGGTCCAGTCCTTCCAGCAAGGAGGGCTGGGCGACGTGGTGAAGTCCTGGGTGTCCACCGGCCAGAATCTGCCGATCTCGGCTGAACAGATTCAGGCGGTCCTCGGCGGCGGCCAATTGCAGAACATTGCTGCGCAATTGGGCATGTCGACAGAGCAAGCTTCCGGCGGTCTGGCGGATCTATTGCCGCAGGTGGTCGACAAGCTGACGCCGAATGGCCAACTGCCGGAGGGGGGCGATTTGCTGGCGCAAGGCCTGGATATGCTGAAAAAGGGCGGCTTGTTCAGTTAAGCCCGCCGGCCATTCTAAAGAAAACGTTCGAGCAGAACGTTGAGAAAGCGCCGACCCTTCGCGGTCGGCGCAATTTTTTCCGGACCGACGACGAGCAGGCCATCGGCCTCCGCCGCCTTCAGTTCCGACTGGATGCCGATCAAGGGCTGGGCCGTGCGTGCTTCGAACAGCGAGGGGTGAAAGCCATCGGCCAGGCGTAGCGCATTCATCATGAATTCGAAAGGCAGGCTTTTAGCCTCGACCTGCGTTTCTTCCTGAATGGCGTTGCCGCTACGGATATTGTCGAGGTAAGCCTTCGGGTGCTTCCAGCGCATCTGGCGCAGCACGCGGTCGTGTAGCGTGAGCTTGGAATGGGCGCCGGCGCCGATGCCTAAATAGTCGCCGAAATACCAGTAATTGAGGTTGTGCTTGCACTGCTTGCCGCGCCGGGCGAAGGCCGAGGTTTCGTAATTGGCGTAGCCGGCCGCAGCCAGACGGGCTTCGATGCTTTCCTGCATGTCGGCGCAGATGTCGCCTTCGGGCAATTCGGGCGGGAAGGCGGCGAATCGGGTGTTCGGCTCCAGCGTGAGCTGGTAGCAGGAGAGGTGCGAGGGCGAAAAGCTCAGCGCCGTTTCGACGTCGGTGAGCGCTTGCTCATGCGTCTGGCCGGGCAGGCCGTACATCAGGTCGAGGTTGAACGCGTCGAAATGCGCGCCGGCCAGTTGGGCGGCGCGCTTCGCTTCGGCGGCGCCGTGGATGCGGCCGAGGGCCTTCAAATGATCGTCGTTGAAACTTTGGATGCCGAGCGACAGGCGATTGACGCCGGCCGAACGGAAGCCGGCGAATTTCTCGGCTTCGACCGTGCCCGGATTGGCTTCGAGCGTGATCTCGGCATCGGGTGCCAGCATGGCCTGCGCCCGGAAGGCGGCGATCAGTTCGTCGATGGCGGCCGGCGAGAGCAGGCTGGGCGTGCCGCCGCCGAAGAAAACGGTCTGCACCGGCCGGCCCCAGATCAGCGGCAAGGCGGATTGCAGGTCAGCGATCAACGCATCGACGTACTCGCGCTCGGGAATCGTCCCGTTCACCTCGTGCGAGTTGAAATCGCAGTACGGGCACTTCTGCACGCACCACGGCACATGCACGTAGAGCGCCAGCGGTGGGGAAACGCGGAATTCGAGGTTTGCTACGGTCGACCGGGATTTTTGGCTAAAAATGGGAATGGTTTTGGCCATGTCTGAGTGCTGCTTCGGCTTAATTTGCGTCGGATTCGCGGTTTGCTTCGCTGGCAGCGGGCGCTATCTCCCGTGTAGCGGTCTTGTTTGCGGCAGCGAGGATGCGATTGACCGCTTCCTGGCCCGACTGGTTGAGATAAGGCAGCAGATCGGCGAAAGGAATGGTGTAGTTGGCATAGCAGGTGCGCATGATGCGGGCAGGCTCTGCCAGTTCGGGAATAAATGCCAAGCCTTTACCGTTTAATCCCAGTGAATATCCACCATCCACGGTATCAAGGAAATCGTAACTCTTGCATTCCGGGTCATCGAGTCCCGGTTTGGTTTGTCTGATACGTTTGGCTAGCTTTTTCGGCAGGCAGCGATCTTTCACGAACTCGCACACCTGTTCCGGATTGTCCTGCTGCTTATTGACGAGCTTGAACCAGCGCCAAAGATTGACTTCCTTGCCGGTACGCAAATCAAGCGTTGTCGTATCTGTACCGAAAGACGGATGGGCGCCACCGCACTCGTATCCTACGTGACGCGACCAAGATAGCCAGTCCTCATTCCAGAAGCGCAGCTTGATTTTGGTTTCGAACCAGCCCTGCAGTGGTGGTTCGTGAAGGTCGCAACCGAGATAGCTACCGATGTCGTCAATGAGGGACTTGCGCAGAAGCCGGTTGGCCCGGCTGATCGACTCTTCATCGCCCAACAATTCGACCGAGGCCACGTTTCCACTCATGGCCTGAATGACGCGATAAGAGCGCTCCATAAATTCGACAGGCTCGCCAACAAGGATTTTCTGAGTAGCGACGCGTGGCGCGTTGAAGGCGTCGTATAGCGGCCCGGAATAGAAGCAGTCGCTCTCATCCTGTTGGTGCTTTGCCAGGCGCATGACGCGACTCAGGCGAATCGGTAGTTTCGGACCAGCATCACTTTTGCGCCAGATGCCCTTGAGTTGATTGCCAAGGGGATTTTCCAACTGCCAGGCACTTGTCGTTTCAATGCCCATGTTCTCAATCCAGGGGCCATTCTCTAGTTCTGGTGCCGACAGGCTGATCCGCAACGGCTTGTGCAGGCGATAGTAATTTCCGCCATATTTATCCCAACATGCCACGACCTGCGCCTTGCCAATCGTGCCACGCCATACCCCGATCAGTTCTTTTGCCCCCTCTGCGGCTTTTGCAAGCGGAGAAACCAGCAACAGGCCCAAGAGGCACAGGGCAATCAGGCCGCAAAGGTTGCGACGGTGCACATAGGCCGTCATTTGGAGTCTTCTTCCGAAATTCGTGAATTACCCATCAGTTCGCGTTCAATTTGCTCAATGCTGGGCAGACTGGTTTGCAGTTCGGCAGGCAGGGAGTCCAGCAATTGGTATTCGGCAACACCCAGCGGCTGGGTGTTGTTGCGCAGGGCGTATTCGGCGACGACCTTGTTCTTGCTCTTGCATAACAGAAGGCCGATGGTCGGGGCGTCTTGCGGGTGCTTGACCTGGGCATCGACGGCGGCGAGGTAAAAGCTCAACTGGCCGATATGCTCCGGTTTGAACTTGCCGCCTTTGAGTTCGATCACCACATAACAGCGCAGCTTGAGGTGGTAAAAGAGCAGATCGATGAAGAACTCGTCGCCAGCGACATCGAGCAGGACTTGCCGTCCGACGAAGGCAAATCCCGCGCCGAGTTCAAGCAGGAATTCGGTGATGTGTTTGACCAAAGCCTTTTCAACCGCCCGCTCCTGCGCCTCATCGGTGAGGCCGAGAAAGTCGAAACGGTAGGGATCTTTCAGCGACTCGCGGGCCAGGTCGGATTCCGGTTTGGGCAGGGTCAGATCGAAGTTGGTAACGGCCTTGCCGCTTCGTTCCAGCAGGCGGGTTTCAATCTGCATCACCAGTACATTGCGCGACCAGTTGTGCTCAATTGCTTTGGCGGCATACCAGCGGCGCGTTCCTGGTCCGGGCAGTTTGTCTAATAGGGCCAGTTGGTGATACCAGGGCAATTGTGCAAGCACCCCTTGCACAAATTCCTCATCCGGCCAGGCCTCGGCAAAGGCGCGCATGTACTTGAGATTGCGCGGCGAGAATCCTTTCATGTCGGGAAAAGCCGCGCGCAAATCCTCGGCCAGCCGCTCAATGACCTTGGCGCCCCAGCCCTGTTCGGCCTGCCGCGCCAGAATGTCGCGCCCGATTTGCCAGTAAAGCAACACCAGTTCGCGGTTGACCGCCAGTGTCGCCCGCTGCTGGGCGGTGTGGATGCGGGTTTTCAGCTCGGCCAGCCAGTCTGTGTAGCCAGCGGGCGGAGGGGTGAGGCGGCTGGGGCTATCGCTCATGGTCGACGCTCCTGGTGGAGGGGGTCACAAATTCGGCAGTCGGGCGATCAGTTTCTGCATGGCCTGGCCGCGATGCGATAACTCGTTCTTGATCGCGCCATCGAGTTCGGCCGCCGTCTGGCAATGCGTCGGGACGTAGAACAGCGGATCGTAGCCGAAGCCGTCGGCACCGCGCTGGGCGGCGAGGATTTCACCATGCCATTCGCCTTCGGCGATGATCGGTTGCGGATCGTCGGCCGAACGGACGAGCACGAGCACGCAGGCGAAATGGGCGCGGCGGTCGGTTCGCCCGGCGAGGTCGGCGAGCAGTTTTTCGTTGTTGCGCGCATCGGATTTCGGTTCGCCGGCATAGCGCGCCGAATAGACGCCGGGCGCGCCGCCGAGCGCCGCCACGCACAGGCCGGAGTCGTCAGCCAGCGCCGGCAGGCCGGATGCCTCGGCGGCGTGGCGGGCCTTGGCCAGCGCGTTCTCGACGAAGGTGCAATGCGGTTCTTCGGCTTCCGGAATGCCGAGCTGGCCCTGCGAAATGACTTCAAAGCCGAGCGGCGCCAGCAGCGCGTTGAGCTCCTTCATTTTCTTGGCGTTGTTCGAGGCGAGAACGAGCTTTTTCATCCAGAACCTCAGGCGGCCAGGGCGCTTTGCTGGGCAGCGGTGAGCTGGCGGATGCCCATCGTCGCGAGGTCGACGAGGACGCTCATCTGCTCGCGCGAGAACGGTTCGCCTTCGGCCGTGCCCTGGATTTCGACAATGCCGCCGTTGCCGGTCATCACGACGTTCATGTCGGTATCGCAATCGGAGTCTTCCGGGTAGTCGAGGTCGAGGACCGGGGCCCCCTTGTAGATGCCGACCGAAATGGCGGCAACGTGATCGCGCACCGGATTGGCTGGCAGCTTGCCGGCCTTGACCAGCCCTTCGCAGGCTTCATAAAGCGCCACCCAGGCGCCGGTGATCGAGGCGCAGCGCGTGCCGCCGTCGGCCTGCAGCACGTCGCAGTCGAGCGTGATCTGGCGTTCGCCGAGGGCCTTGAGGTCGGTGACGGCGCGCAGGCTGCGGCCGATCAGGCGCTGGATTTCCTGCGTCCGGCCGGTCTGCTTGCCCTTGGCCGCTTCACGTGCCGAACGGGTGTGCGTGGCGCGCGGCAGCATGCCGTACTCGGCGGTCACCCAGCCCTGACCCTTGCCGCGCAGGAAAGGCGGCAGGCTCTCCTCGACGCTGGCGGTGCACAGCACGCGGGTATCGCCCATTTCGATGAGCACCGAACCTTCGGCGTGACGCGTGAAATTGCGGGTGATTTTGACAATGCGGAGCTGGTCCGCCTGACGTTGGCTGGGGCGCATGGTTTGCCTTATTTATTCGGGTTGTTCGGATTGTATTTGTCGATGGCCGAGCGGATTTCCTCGATGGCCAGCTCGATCTCATCGTCGCTCAGATCGCTCTTGTAGGCCGGATTGCGGCCGAATTCGTCGAGTCGCGTCGTAACCTCTTCCTGGCTCATCGTCTGCGTCGAAATGGCGCTGCTCGCCTCTTCGACGTAGGCGTCTTCCCAGCGCACGGCAACGACGGACAGATTGTCGCCGTGGGCGCCGCCCTTGAGTTCGGCCTGGTTGAGCAGCATCGGCACGGCCTGCAACAGATTGGCGCCTTTCAGGGCGACCGCCATCATCTCGCCGGACATCTCGCCCCACAGGCCGTCCGTGGCGAGCAGAATGATGTCGCCGTGGTCGAGCGGCGTCTTGCGCGAGAACTCGATTTCCGGCGGGTGCGGGCTGCCCAGGCAGCTGTAAATCTTGTTGCGGTCCGGATGAAACACCGCCTGTGCCTCGGTGATCATGCCTTCTTCAACCAGCAGCCGAATGCGCGAATGATCCTTGGTCTGGGTGATGACCTTGCCGTCGCGCATCAGGTACAGGCGCGAATCGCCGGCGTGCGCCCAGTAAGCGACGTTGTCCTGGACGATGCAGGCGACGCAGGTGGTGCGCGGCGTGTCTTTCAGGCGGTGGCGGGCGGTGTAGTCGAGGATGGCATGGTGGGCGTTGGTCATGCTCTTTTGCAGGAAGCGGAAGGGGTCGCCGAGCATCGGGCGCGCCTCGCGCTGGAAAGCGTCGGCCAGCGTCTGAACGGCGATCTGGGCGGCGATTTCACCGTAATGATGGCCGCCCATGCCGTCGGCGACGACCATCAACAGGGCATCGCGCGAGTAGCAATAGGTCGTCCGGTCCTCATTATTGGCGCGGCCGCCCTGACGGCTTTCCTGATAGATCGTAAATCTCATTGCATCGGCTTCCTGAGTTTATCGACGAAGCGGCCGAGCCAGCTCGGCGAAGGCTTCGGGCGGGGTGGGGTGACGGTCTCGACGAGCGCCTTCTGCAGGGCAAAGACGCTTTGCGGACGGTAAAGATGGTTGAGGTTGAGGCACCAGTCGATGATCTCGAGCAGGCGGTCGGAGAACTGGCCGTCCCAGCGCAGCATGGCCGGCGCCAGGGTGTCTTTCTTCATCCGCGCATCGGCCGCTTGCGGCGCGCTACCGGCCAGGCAGGCGTACATCGAGGCGCCGACGCTGTAGATGTCGCTCCACGGCCCGAGATCCTTGCGCGAGCCGTAATGCTCGGGTGAGGCGAAGCCCGGGGTGTACATCGGCTTGAGGATGGGTTGGTCGGTGATCAGCGTCTGGCGGGCGGCGCCGAAGTCGATAAGGACCGGCGTGTTGTCGCCGCGCAGGTAAATGTTCGAGGGCTTGAGGTCGAGATGCAGCAGCTTGTTCGAATGCACTTCGCGCAGGCCGTTGAGCATGCGGGTGAAGACGCCGCGCATGAAGCGCTCGGAAATGTGGCCCTGATGCTTCTGGATGAACTCCTGCAATGTCCGCCCGTGCTCGTACTCCATGACCATGTAAACGGTGTCGTTGGCGCGAAAAAAATTCAAAACGCGAATCACGTTGGGGTGCGACAGGCGGGCCAGGGCGCGGCCTTCCTCGAAAAAGCACTTCATGCCATAGCGGAAAGCGCCGAGATGCTCGGCCGAAATGACCGGATTGATTTCACCGCGCGTACGCAGGGCCAGGCTGTTCGGCAGGTATTCCTTGATGGCCACCTGGCGGCCGGCTGTATCGGTCGCCAGGTAGACAATGGAAAAGCCGCCAAGCGAAAGTTGGCGGTCTATTGTGTACTCTTCCAGCAGGTGACCGTTGGGTAACGGCTGATTGGCTTGTTGCG
>NZ_JAVHPH010000315.1:0-12940 GCF_036170495.1 Azonexus sp. | reverse complement strand
GGTCGATTTCTCGCACGGCAACAGCCGCAAGCAATTCAAGCTGCAAATGGAAGTCAGCGACAGCGTCGCGGCCCAGCTGACCGCCGGCGAAGACCGCATCGTCGGCGTCATGGTCGAATCGCACCTGGTCGAAGGCCGCCAGGACATCGTGGCGGACAAGCCGCTGACCTATGGCCAGAGCGTCACCGACGCCTGCATCAACTGGGATGACAGCGTCAAGGTGCTCGACCAGCTGGCCGCCGCTGTGCGCGCCCGGCGCGTGGCGGGGGCGACCGAGTAGGCATTCGCCAGCCTTGTGTTCGGGCCCGATTGGCGCAAGCCGGTCGGGCCTTCCTGCTTCTGGCCCGGTTAATTCCGGCTCAGTCGGCGAAATGGGGTCGGCGCTTCTCGCGCTGCGCGGCGATGCACTCGCCGAGGTCAGCCGAGAGCAGCATCGCGGCGTTCCAGCCGGCGACGTAATTCAGCCCATCGGCCACCGCGTGATCGCGGCTGAAATTGAGGACATCCTTGCTGCCGCGAATGGCCAGCGGCGACTTGGCGGCGATGGTCAGGGCGATTTTGCGGACTTCCACGGTCAACCGGGAAAAATCGCCAAATTTGCAATTGATCAGGCCACACCTTTCCGCTTCGTCGGCGTCCACATTGCGCCCGGTGTACGCCAGTTCCCGCGCCAGGCCTTCGCCGATCAGGCGCGGCAGACGTTGCAGCGTGCCGACGTCGGCGACCATGCCGAGATCGATTTCCTTGATTGAAAAAACCGCATCGGCCGCCGCGTAGCGCATGTCGCAACAAGTGACGAGGTCGAGCGCGCCACCGACGCAGGCGCCCTGGATGGCGGCGAGCACGGGCTTGCGGCAGCGCTCGATGGCGTTCAGGCAGTCCTGCAAATCAAGGATCAGCCGGCGCAATGTTTCGCGGCTACGGGCGCCGTCCGTGTGAGCAATCTGCTGTTGGATGCTGCCAAGCATGGCGAGGTCGATGCCGGCGCAAAAGTTTTTCCCTTCGCCGCTCAGGATGGCGACGCGGGCTTCCGGCGTGGCATCGACCCAGGCAAAGGCCTGCCGGATTTCCTGCCACATCGCCGCGTTCATGGCGTTCGACTTGTCCGGCCGGTTGAGGCGAACTTCGGCGACGTGGTCGACGAGTGTGACGGCGAGGGTGGTGAATTCGGGTGGGCTCATGACCTTGTCTCCGGTTGCCTGGATTTTTTGCCGAACTTAAGCCTGTCCGGCGCCGTGCGCCCGCTCAGGCCATGCCGGCCAGCGCCGCGGCGAGGTCGGCATTGTCGTCATCGTCGCTGCCGCCGTTCTGGATGTTCTGGCTCTCGATGCTGACGGCGTAGCCCGCGGCACGCAGTTGCTCGGCCCAGTGCTCGGCGATCTTGCGCGAGTCGTGCCAGGGGCCGTGCTCGATGATCGGGCGGTCGGTGCCGGTGCGGTAGGTGGTCTTGACGCGGTACACGGCTTAACCAACGGGGGCGTGGATGGCCGGCCGGGGCGGATTACGCGGCATTCTTGCCCTTTTGCCAGAGCACGTCGCCGCGGCCGCCGGCCCGGTTGAGGGCGCGGCCGAGGATGAAAAGCAGGTCGGACAGACGGTTGATGTAGCGGCGGGCAGCGTCGGACAGCGGCTCGGCGCCGTGCAGGCGAACCATGGCCCGTTCGGCGCGGCGGCAGACGGTGCGGCTCAGGTGGGCGAGCGCGGCGGCGCGCGTGCCGCCGGGCAGGATGAATTCCTTGAGCATCGGCAGGTCGGCGTTGAAGGCCTCGGCCTGCGCCTCGAGGCGAGCAACCTGGGCGTTCTGCATGACGGCCATGCCGGGCAGGCAGAGCTCGCCGCCGAGGTCGAAGAGATCGTTCTGGACGTCGAGCAGGGCGGCGCGCATGGACTCGGGCATGTCTTCGCAGAGCAGCACGCCGAGGCTGGAATTGAGCTCGTCGACCTCGCCGATGGCGTCGATGCGCAGGCTGTCCTTGGTCGTCCGGCTGCCGTCGCCAAGGCCGGTCGTGCCGGCGTCGCCGGTGCGGGTGACGATCTTCGACAGGCGGTTGCCCTTGCGTTCGGTTTTGTTATCGTTTGGCGTTTCGCTCACGATGCGTTCTCCTCATTGAGTGCAGATTATACTTTTGGCTCACCCTCACGGACTGTCGCCGCCATGCCAAAGTTTGCTGCCAATCTCAGTTTTCTTTTTACCGACGTTCCATTTGAGGAACGCTTTCAGCGCGCGGCGGCGGCCGGTTTCCAAGGTGTTGAAACCCTTTTCCCCTACGACTGGCCGGCCCATGACGTCGCCGAATGGCTCAAGGCGGCCGCTGTCGAGCCGGTGTTGTTCAATCTGCCGCCCGGTGACTGGGCCGCCGGCGAGCGCGGCCTGGCCTGTTTGCCGCAGCGCCAGGGCGAATTCGCCGAAAGCGTCGAACTGGCGCTGAACTACGCGATGGTCCTCGACTGCGAACGGGTGCATTGCATGGCCGGGCTACGGCCGGCAGGTATGGCCGAGGCAGAACTGGCGGCGACCTACATCGCCAACCTGCAATTCGCCGCCGACCGCTTCGCCACCGTCGGCGTGACGGTGATGATCGAGCCGATCAACAGCCGCATCGACATGCCGGGCTACTGGCTGGACGACGTGAACAAGGCGCTGCGCCTGCTCGACGCCATCGACCGCCCGAACGTCAAACTGCAACTCGACCTCTATCACGCGCAGATCATTCAGGGCGACTTGGCACGCACCATCGAAGCCAACATCGGGCGCATCGGCCATATTCAGATTGCCGACAACCCGGGGCGGCATGAACCGGGGACGGGGGAGATCAACTATCCGTTTTTGTTCGATCTGCTGGACAGGCTGGGTTACGCCGGCTGGGTCGGCTGCGAATACAAGCCGCTGACGACGACCGAAGCGGGGCTGGGCTGGTTGGTCGGGAGCCACTATTCCTCCCCCTTCAAGGGGGAGGTTAGGAGGGGGATGGGTTATCAGGCGCCGGGTTCGCAGCTGACCCATCCCCACCCCAACCCTCCCCTTGTCCCAGTGGATACCGTCCCTGCGGGACATAAAGGGGAGGGGGCTTGACCCCGCGTGACATCCTCCGCCGCTTGTTCGACGCCGCCATCGCCGCCGCCAACCCGGCGCTGTGCGTGCCGCCGCATCTGCCGCCGGATGACGGCGGACGGCTCATCGTCATCGGCGCCGGCAAGGCCTCGGCGGCCATGGCGCGGGCTGTCGAGCAACATTGGTCCGGGCCGCTCGACGGGCTGGTCGTGACGCGCTACGGCCACGGTGTGCCGTGCGAGCGAATCAAGATCATCGAAGCCGCTCACCCGGTGCCGGACGCTGCCGGCGAGGCGGCTGCACTTTCCATTTTTGCGCAAATTTCCCGGTTGACCGTGGAAGACCGGGTTCTGGCCCTGATTTCCGGCGGCGGCTCGGCCTTGCTGGCTGCCCCCGCACCCGGCGTCACGCTGGCCGAAAAGCGGGCGCTCACCTCGGCGCTGCTGCGCTCGGGGGCGAGCATCGGCGAGATCAACTGCGTGCGCAAACACCTGTCGGCCCTCAAGGGCGGCCGCCTCGCCGCCGCCGCGTGGCCGGCCTCGGTGCTGACGCTGGCGATTTCCGACGTGCCCGGCGACGATCCGGCGGTCATCGCCTCCGGCCCGACCGTCGGCGACCCGACGACCTGCGCCGACGCGCTCAATGTCCTCGATTTTCACCACATCGCCATCCCTTCGGACCTGCGCTGCCGTCTCGAATCCGGCGAGCTCGAAACGCCCAAGCCGGGCGACCCGCGTCTGGCCAACAGCGCCTTCCGCCTGATCGCCAGCCCGCGCCAGATGCTCGAAGCAGCCGCCGCCGAGGCGCAACGGCTCGGCATCACGCCGCTCATCCTCGGCGACGCCATCGAAGGCGAGGCGCGCGAGGTTGGCAAAGTCATGGCCGGCATGGCGAAATCCTGCACCCCAAGGGTACTTCCTGCGGGGCGCGGTCAACACGGTTTTCCGGCCAAAAAGCCCTGTGTCCTGCTCTCCGGTGGCGAAACGACGGTGACCCTGCACGGCGATGGCCGTGGCGGGCGCAACAGCGAATTCCTGCTCAGCCTGGCCCTGGCCCTCGACGGCGCGCCGGGCATCCACGCCCTGGCCGCCGACACCGACGGCATCGACGGCAGCGAGGATAATGCCGGCGCCTTCATCGACCCGACGACGCTGGCCCGGGCGCGGGCGGCCGAGCTCGACCTGCGCGCCCGATTGGCCAACAACGACGCGTGGAGCTGCTTTTCCGAACTCGGCGACCTGCTGGTCACTGGCCCGACGCGAACCAACGTTAACGATTTTCGGGCTATTTTTATAGGTTAAAATGGCAAATATGACGCAAAATGGCAATAACGACATTTGCATTGATCTGGCCACGCTGGAACGGCGGCTCCGCCTGTTCCTGCCGCCGCACTGCCTGCTGCTCGGCGAAGAAGATCTGCGCCCCTACGAGTGCGACGGCCTCACCGCCTACCGCGAATTGCCGCTCGCCGTCTGCCTGCCGGAAACCGAGGCGCAGGTCATCGACATCCTGCGTACCTGCCACAGCCTCGGCGTGCCGGTCGTCGCGCGTGGCGCCGGCACGGGATTGTCCGGTGGCGCCATGCCGCATGCCCACGGAATCGTGTTATCGCTGGCCCGTTTTAACCGGATTTTGCGTGTCGACCGTGCGGCCCGACTGGCCGTCGTCCAACCGGGCGTGCGCAACCTCGCCGTCTCCGAAGCCGCCGCCCCCTTCGGCCTCTACTACGCGCCGGACCCCTCGTCGCAAATTGCCTGCACGCTGGGCGGCAATGTTGCCGAAAACTCGGGCGGCGTGCATTGCCTGAAATACGGGCTGACCGTCCACAACGTGCTGCGCATCCGCGTCGTCAGCATCGAGGGCGAGGTTTTTGAAATCGGCTCGGAGGCGCCCGATGCCGCCGGCTACGACCTGCTGGCGCTGCTGATCGGTTCCGAAGGCATGCTCGGCGTCGTCACCGAAGTCACCGTCAAACTGGTTCCCAAGCCGGAGCTGGCACAGGTTGTCATGGCTTCCTTTGCCGATGTCGCCAAAGCCGGCGATGCCGTCGCCGCGATCATCGCCGCCGGCATTATCCCGGCCGGGCTGGAAATGATGGACAAGGCCGCCACCGCAGCCGTCGAGCCGTTTGTCAAAGCCGGCTACGACATGAACGCCGAAGCCATCCTGCTCTGCGAGTCGGACGGCACGCCGGAAGAAGTCGCCGAGGAAATCGCCCGCGTCACCGAAGTGCTCAACGCCGCTGGCGCCAGCGACATCCGCGTCTCGCAATCCGAAGCCGAGCGCCTGCGTTTCTGGGCCGGGCGCAAGGCGGCGTTTCCGGCGGTCGGCCGGATCACGCCGGATTATTACTGCATGGATGGCACGATTCCGAGAAAGCGCCTGGCCGAAATGCTGTCGGCCATCGCCGCCATGGAAATCAAGTACGGCCTGCGCTGCGCCAACGTCTTCCACGCCGGCGACGGCAACCTGCATCCGTTGATCATGTACGACGCCTCGCAACCCGGCGACTGGGAACGGGCCGAAGCCTTCGGCGGCGAAATCCTTGAGCTGTCGGTCGCGCTGGGCGGTTCAATCACCGGCGAACACGGCGTCGGCATCGAGAAAATCAACCAGATGTGCGTCCAGTACGCGACGCCGGAAATCGAAGCCTTCCACCGCGTCAAGGCCGCCTTCGACGAAAGCGGCCAGCTCAATCCCGGCAAGGCCGTGCCCAGCCTGCACCGCTGCGCCGAATACGGCCGCATGCACGTCCATCATGGCGACGTGAAGTTTCCCGCGTTGGAGCGTTTCTGATGCTGACGGCACACTCGCTCGACGACATCGTCGCCGCCGTTCGCAACGCCGCCGCTGAGCGCGCCCCGCTACGCATCCGCGGCGCCGGCAGCAAGGATTTCTACGGTGGCCTGCTGGCCGGCGAAGTGCTCGACGTCTCGGCCCATCGCGGCATCGTCGCCTACGAGCCGACCGAGCTTTACATCACGGCCAAAGGCGGCACGCCGCTCGCCGAAATCGAGGCCGTGCTGGCCGAGAGCGGCCAGATGCTGGCTTTCGAGCCGCCGCATTTTGCCGGTGGCAATGCCGGTTCCGCTGGCGCGACGGTCGGCGGCTGCGTCGCCGCCGGCCTCTCCGGCCCGCGTCGGCAGCAGGCCGGTGCCGTGCGCGACTTCGTGCTCGGCGTCAAGCTGGTCGACGGGACCGGCCAGATGCTTAATTTCGGCGGCCAGGTCATGAAAAACGTCGCCGGCTACGATGTGTCGCGCCTCATCGCCGGCAGCTTCGGTACGCTCGGCATCATCGCCGAAGTCACGCTCAAGGTGCTACCCAGGCCGATGGCCGAAACGACCCTGGTTTTTGCCTGCGACGCGGCCGAGGCCATCCGCCGACTCAATGAATGGGGCGGCCGGCCATTGCCGATTTCTGCCTCGTTCTGGCATGAGGGCCAGCTCTGGCTTCGCCTTTCCGGCGCGCGGGCCGCGGTTGAAGCAGCCACCGGCAAGCTGGGTGGGTCTGCTACGGTCAACCCGGAAAAACACTGGAATTCGATACGCGAGCAAACGCATCCGGCGTTCGCCGCCAGCCCGTTGTGGCGACTGGCGCTGCCCTCGACCGCGCCGTGTCCCGAAATCGACGGCCTGCGTGCCATCGAGTGGGGCGGGGCTTTGCGCTGGTATGCCGGCGAAGTCGATAGCGATCATGCTGCCGTTCGTGCTGCCGCCGCCCACCTCGGCGGCCACGCCGTGCTCTACCGGGCACCGGAATCGCTGCGCTGCCGGGAAGGCGCTTTCGCGCCGCTGCCCCCCGCCTTGCTCGCCCTGCATCGCCGCCTCAAAAAAGCCTTCGACCCGCAGGGCATCCTCAATCCCGGTCGTCTGTACGCGGAGTTTTAGGCTGATGGATACCAAAATCACCGCCGAACTGCGCGCCACCCACGCCGGCCAGATCGCCGAGGAAATCCTGCGCAAGTGCGTGCACTGCGGCTTCTGTACGGCGACCTGCCCAACCTACCAACTGCTTGGCGACGAACTCGACGGCCCGCGCGGCCGTATCTACCTGATCAAGCAGGTACTCGAAGGCAAGCCCGTTACCGAGAAAACGCGTACACACCTTGACCGCTGCCTGACCTGCCGTTCCTGCGAAACGACCTGTCCGTCGGGCGTCAAATACAGCCATCTGCTCGATGTCGGCCGCGCCGTGGTCGAGAGCAAACTGCAGCGCCCGCTCGCCGACCGCCTGACGCGCGCGCTGCTCAGGACCGTGTTGCCCAACCCGGCGCTGTTTGGGCCGGCTATCGCCGTTGGCCGGGCGGTCCGGCCGCTCTTGCCGACCGCTCTGGCCGACAAGTTGCCGCCTGCCCAGCCGTCCGGCGCGCCGTGGCCGAAAGCGGCCGCCCACCCGCGTCGCATGCTGGCGCTGGCCGGTTGCGTCCAGCCGGCGCTGGCGCCGAATATCAACGCCGCCACGGCACGCGTGTTCGACAAGCTGGGCATCGCGCTCTTCGAGGAAAGCAAGGCCGGCTGCTGCGGCGCCGTGCGTTTTCACCTCAACGACCACGAAACGGCCAGAAACGACATGCGCCGCAATATCGACGCCTGGTGGCCGCATATTGAAGCCGGTGTCGAAGCCATCGTTGCCACTGCCTCGGGCTGCGGCGTGCAGCTCAAGGATTACGCCCACATCCTCGCCAATGACACGGTCTACGCCGAAAAAGCGGCAAAAATCAGCGCCCTCTGCCGCGATCCGTCGGAAATTCTGGTGGCGGAAAAAGCTGCCTTGCTGCCCTTGCTGGCGCGCCGTCCGGAAAAACGCGGCAAGCTGGCCTTTCATTCGCCGTGCACCTTGCAGCACGGTCTGCAGATTCGCGGCAGCATTGAGGCCTTGCTGCAAGCCGCCGGCTATGAACTGACACCGGTCGCCGACAGCCATCTGTGCTGCGGTTCGGCCGGCACCTATTCCGTCCTGCAGCCTGAACTAGCCAACAAACTGCGCGCCAACAAGCTCGCCGCCCTCAATGCCGGCGGCCCGGCGCTCGCGGCAACGGCCAATATCGGCTGCCTGACCCACTTGCAGGCGGGCAGTACGCTGCCTGTGCGACACTGGATTGAATTGATCGATGAGGTAATGGCATGAGCCATGACGTAGCATCCGTATTTACAATCACCAAAACGCTCGGCCCCGACGATGCGGCCCGCATCAAGCGCCTGCTCGAAAATGGCGTCAAGATTCCCGCCCAGCCGCGCGTCCTCGAAGAGCTGCGCCAGTTCATGAAGCGCAGCGAACTCGATGTCCGGCGGCTGGCCAGCGTCATCAACAAGGACCCGGGGCTGACGGCGATGCTGTTCAAGGTCGTCGGCAATTCGGCCTACCGGCAACACCAGCCATTCGACTCGGTTGAAACCATCCTGCATGCCGTCGGCGTCCGGCAGACGTTCAATCTGGTGCAGGCCATTGCCCTGTCCGGGGCCGGCGAGATCAAGAAAAACCGGTCGGTGTACGAAGCCTTCTGGGCCCGCTCGCATGCCGTTGGCCAGCTGGCCATGCTGGTCGCCGACGAGCGGGTCGCCGTTTGCAATATTTTTCCCGATCAGGCCTATCTGGCGGGCATCTTTCACGATTGCGGCGTGCCCCTGCTCATGCAGCGCTTTCCGACCTACTGTGCCGAGATGCAACTCGGCGCCCCGGGCATCTGGATCGACCTCGCCGAAGAGGACCGGAAATTCAATGCCGATCACTGCGTCGTCGGTTACCTCGTCGCCCGTCACTGGCACCTGCCCGAGTTCATCTGCGATGCCATCCGCTACCACCACGCCATCGGCGAACTGGGTCAGCACGAAGCGCGCAGCATGGTCGCCATCGTCCAGCTCGCCGTTGATATTTACTATCGCGACCAGCACATCGCCAGCCCCGAGTGGGAGCGGGAAAAGACCGAGGTGCTGCCCGAACTCGGCCTCTGTGAGGACACTTTGCCCGAGTTTGTCGATATTGTGCTCGAACGCTACCACGGCACCGTCGACGCATGAATTTCCAGCCCGTGGCCGCGCCTGACACAGTGTTAAGGGTAGCGAAAGCCTTCCGTGGTAAGCTTTCCCTGAAAGAGGGGGAGGGATGGCAATAGCAGTCGACGCCTGCGCGGCGCAGCATCAAGGGGATCGCAAAGAACAACAAGATCGCGTGGCGATCCTTCCGCATGCCCGGAAACGTCGTGTGGCGCTGGCCGTCGTTGCCGACGGCATGGGGGGGCACACCGGCGGTGCGCTGGCCGCCGAGCAGGTTGTGCATACCGCCAAAACCAATCTCGACCAGTTTTCGTCGGCTGACGAAAGCCCGCAGCGGATGCTTGAAAACGCCATGCGCGAAGCGCATACGATGATCAAGGCATCGCGTTTCATGAATGAAAAAGACCCGCATAGCACGGCCGTCATGTTGCTTCTGCAACCGGAAAAAATCACCTGGGGGCATTGCGGAGACAGCCGAATCTACCATTTTCGCGGCAACAAGCTAGTTGACCGCTCGGTCGATCACTCCTACGTTGAGTACCTTGTGTCTACTGGGAAAATTACCGCCGAGCAGGCGCTAACGCACCCCAACCGCAACGTGTTGCTGGCTTCCCTCGGCGGTCAGGACGAGCCGAAAATAACGCTTTCGGAAACGGTCGATCTGCTTGCCGGAGATGCCTTCGTGCTCTGTTCGGACGGCCTCTGGGCCTATTTCGACGATGCCGAACTCGGTACGCTGGTTGCCCAGAATTCGGCGCGGCAAGCCTGCGAAATCCTGATCGACACGGCGCGCCGGCGGGCCAACGGTAGTGGCGACAATCTGTCGCTAGCTATTATCAAGCTGGTTGAAGCGCTGCCAGTCAAAGCGGCTGGGCGGGGCTAATTAGCTTGGGGGGGCTGCCAACAAGGCGGATTCCCAGAGCAATTACCCAGAAAAACCAGCGCCAGAAAGGCGCCGGTTCGTCGTTCCTACTTGCGCCCAAGCCCACCCAGCAATGCCGCTACGACGCGCTTCGGCTTATGCGGATCGACCTTGGCGGCTACCGTGGCCGAATCGGGCACTTCGCCACGAGGCGAGTTGTCTTCGTAGGGCTTGCTGAAGTCGAAACCGTCGGCCGCGATCATCGGATTACGGCGCGGCGGACGACGCTCCTGGCGATCGCTCCGCTCGCGCTCGGGGCGGCTGGAACGCTCGCTGCGCTCGGGGCGTTCGCCACGTTCCGGGCGCTGACTGATCGGGGCGACTATCGGAGCGCTGCGCTTACGCTTGTTGCCCGGCGGGTATTCGTATTCCGGCTCGGGCTCGAAACCGGCGACTTCAACCTGTTCGATCGGTCGCTTGATGAGCTTCTCGATATCGACCAGATAGACGACCTCACGGGCGCTGACCAGCGAAATGGCATTGCCCAGCTTGCCGGCGCGGCCGGTGCGGCCGATGCGGTGTACGTAGTCTTCCGGCGTGTGCGGCAGCTCGTAGTTGATGACGTAGGGCAGGTCATCAACGTCCAGGCCGCGCGCCGCGACGTCGGTGGCGATCAGGGCGTCGGTTTCGCCGCTCTTGAAGGCCTCGAGGGCCTTGATGCGCTCAAGCTGGCTCTTGTCGCCGTGGATGGCGTCGGCCTTGATACCGGCGCGCTGCAGTTCGCGGGTCAGTCGCGAGCAGCCCTGCTTGGTCCGCATGAAAACGAGACACTGGCGGATTTCACTGGATTTGAGCAGTTTGATCAGCAGGCCACGTTTGCCGAATTCGGAAACCGGATGGACGCGATGGGTGATGTTTTCTGAGACTTGGTTGCGGCGGGCGACCTCGATGAGGATCGGCGACTTGAGCATGGTGTCGGCCAGCTTCTTGATTTCTTCCGAGAAGGTGGCGGAGAACAGCAGGCTCTGGCGCTGCGCCGGCAGCATGTTGAGGATGCGCGTGACGTCGGGGACGAAGCCCATGTCGAGCATGCGGTCAGCTTCGTCGAGGACGAGGGCCTGCACCGAATTAAAGCTGACGCTCTTGTTTTCGACGTGATCGAGCAGGCGGCCGGGGGTGGCGACGAGGATTTCGACGCCTTTTTTGAGTTCGGCGATCTGCGGCCGGATATCGACGCCGCCGAAGGCGCACATGGAGCGGATCGGCGTGTGTTTGCTGTAGGTTTTGACCGACTCGTAGACCTGCATGGCCAATTCTCGGGTCGGGGCGAGGATCAGGGCGCGCACCGGGTGCTTGGCTGGCGACGGGCTGCTGCTGGCAAAGGGCAGGATGCGCTGGAGGATGGGCAGCGTGAAGGCGGCCGTCTTGCCGGTGCCGGTCTGGGCGCCGCCCATGATGTCCTTGCCGCTGATGACGAGCGGGATGGCCTGGGCCTGGATCGGCGTCGGCTTGGTATAGCCCTCGTCGAGCACGGCGCGCAGCAGTTCGGGCGCCAGGCCGAGGTCGGCAAAGGTGATTTCGGGCACTGCGTCGGCAGCGATGACTACGGCGTTTTGGCCGGCTAAGGTATTGATTTCAGACATGGGGCGGGATTATACGCTTACCCGCTCTTTCGCACCGGGATGCTTGTGGCCCAGTCTGAAATCGGACGGGGCTGGACGCCTGGCGCGATGGCGATCAAAGATTGGCGATAAGCTCTTCCAGGCGCTGACGGCTGATCGGTTTGACCAGCACTTCGTCGAAACCTTCGGTGAGCAGACGTTCCCGATCTTCCGGGAAGGCATGGGCGGTATACGCCACGATATACAAGGGCCGGGTTGTCTCGCGGGCCCGCAGGCGGGCGCAGGTGTCTTCGCCGGACAGGCCGGGCATGCTGATGTCGAGCAAGACGAGGCGGAACGAATGGGTGGCGGCCAGTGCCAGTGCCGCACTGCCGTTCTCCGCTTCGCACACCATCCAGCCAAGTTTTTTGAGTATGGCCGAGGCGAGCAGACGGTTGGTCGGGTGGTCGTCGACGACCAAGGCGTTACGTTGTTCCGTCATGAAAGATGTCCAGTGGCAGGTAAACCGTGAAAGTTGATCCTACGCCGACTTCAGATTCGAGCGTGACCTTCCCGCCCATATGTTCTGCCAGTTGGCGGACGAGCGCCAGTCCTAGTCCGGTTCCGCCATGTTCGCGGGTCAGGAAGTTTTCCAGTTGTTTGAATTTCTCGAAAATCGTTTCGCGGCTTTCCGGTGGGATGCCCGGCCCGGTGTCGCGAACGGCAAAGGCGATGTCACCATCGATCCGGCTGGCGCTGAAGATAACGCTGCCGGCATCGGTGAACTTGACGGCATTGTTGAGCAAATTGTTGAGAATCTGGCGCAGGCGGGTGGGGTCGGTGGTGAATTCGGTGGGCAGTTCGTCGGCAAGAATGGTCTGGAACTTCAAGCCCTTCGCTTCCGCGGTGATGCGATGTACGGTTGCGACTTCGATCAGCAGGTCGGTGAGCGGAACGGCAATCCGGGCGAAGGGCATCTCGCCCGATTCGATCTTGGCCAGGTCGAGAATTTCATTGACCAGATTGAGTAGATGGCCGCCGCTCTGCTCGATGATCTCGACGTAGCCCTGTTGCTCCGGGTTTTTCAGCTCGTTTTTGAGCAGCTCGGCAAAGCCTAGGATGCCGTTGAGTGGGGTGCGCAATTCGTGCGACATGGTGGCCAGGAAAGCGGATTTTTGGCGGCTGGCTTCCTCGGCCTTTTCTTTTGCTTCTTCGAGGCGCTTGAAGGATTCTTCGACCGAGTCGGCCATCCGGTTGAAGGAGCGCGACAGCTCGCCCATTTCGTCAGCCGAGCCAGCATCCAGGCGGTGTTTTCGGTCGCCTTCCTGGAAGGCGTGAATGCCCGAGATGATCACCGTGATGCGCCGGGTGAGTAGCCCGGCCATCCAGATGGCGATGCCGATGACGATGGCCACCATGAGCAGGGTCG
>NZ_JAVHPH010000314.1:0-2585 GCF_036170495.1 Azonexus sp. | reverse complement strand
AGGCCGACTTGCTGGCGATGGCAGACTTCGGCCAGGCCGGTTTCGAAGGTCCGGTTGAGCAGGCTGTAGGCGTTCTGTGTCGCGACGATGCGCGGCAAGCCGAGTTCATCGGCCAATCGAGTGAATTCCATGATGCCCCATGGGTGCTCGTTGGAAACGCCAACGTGGCGAATCTTGCCCTCTTTGACCAGTTCGCCGAGCGCTTCGAGCTGTTCGCGGATCGACGGGCCTTCGCGCTCATTGTCCGGCTCGTACTGCCATTGCCCAAACATTGGCTGATTGCGCTCCGGCCAGTGTAGTTGGTAGAGGTCGACGTAATCCGTCTGCAGGCGCTGCAGCGAGCCGTCGAGGGCGGCGCGAATGTTGGTCCGGTCAAGGGCCGGCGGGCCGTTGCGGATCCAGTTCAGGTTGCGGCTCGGGCCGGCGACCTTGGTGGCGATCTGGATCTGGTCGCGCGGCTGGCGTTTCAGCCAGCGTCCGACGATGCTTTCCGAGGCGCCGCAGGTTTCAGGGCGCGGCGGAACGGCGTACATCTCGGCGGTATCGATGAAGCTGATGCCGGCAGCCTGCGCAAAATCGAGCTGGGCATGGGCGTCGACCTCGCTGGTTTGTTCGCCGAAAGTCATGGTGCCCAGGCAGATCCCGGGAACGATGAGGTTGCTGCGGCCAAGCTGGCGTGTTGGGAAGGTGGGCATTGGGAGCTCCATAATTTGGCAAAAATCAGGGTTGACCGCAGAGAACGCCATAGATCAGGACGTGACGTTCCAGTCGGTGATCAAAACCGGCCGGTACGATGGCCAGCCGGTGGTCGTCAAGCGCCTGGCCGCTTTTTTCCACCCAGGTCTGCGCCGCGGTGTAGGCAGCGTCGAAGCTATCGAAAAGCCCGTCGAGCCGGTCGGCGCGGACGGGCAGGAAAGCACCGGTGCGCCGATCAAGCAGCTGGTCGGTGTCGAGCCGTTGGACCGCGTAGCCCACTGCTCTCCGGGGCAAAATCAACTCGTCAAGGCTGAAGCGGTCGCCGAATGCGTCGGCAGGAAGCGGGAAATGGACCATGCCCTATTTTAGCGGCAAGGATTTCTTTCATCACGATGGGGGCTGTGGGAGGCTTGTTTCAGCGTGATAGAATCAAAAACTGTAATAAAAACTTAACAGGACTGACATGTTCTCTCGTCTGATGCCCAGGGAGGGTAAGTATTTCGATCTTTTCAATGCGCATGCGGAATTGATTGCGCGCGGGGGGGCGGCCTTGTCCAACATGATTGCCGCGTTGGTCGATCACCCCGACCAGGCTTCTGCCTATGCCGAAGAAATCGATGCCCTCGAACGCAAGGCCGATGCCATTACCCACGATACTCTGGCGCAACTGCATACGGCCTTTATTACGCCTTTCGATCGCGATGAAATCCATGAGTTGATCAATGGCATGGACGATATTCTGGATGTCATGCAGGACGTCGCCGAGTCGATCTCGCTCTACGACATTACCCGTGTTCCGCCCGATGCCAAGGCCATGGCCGTGGTTACCGAGAACTGCTGTGTCAGCGTGCAGTCGGTGATCAAGCTTCTGCACAGCATGGATAACGCACCGGCTATCCTCAAGTTTTGTCATGAGATCGACGCGTTGGAATCGGAAGCCGATCGCTCGTTGCGTAGCGCCATGTCCAAAATCTTCCGTGAAGAACCCGATGTGCGGGAGGTCGTCAAACTCAAGGAAATCTACGAATTGCTCGAATCGGTTACCGATCGCTGCAAGGACGTAGCTGGCACGGTTGAAGCCATCGTTCTCGAAAACTCCTGAGCGGATGGCTCGGCATGGATACGCTTAATATCGGTCTCGGGGTCGTCGTTACCTTGGTGATTGTCGCCTTGCTGTTCGACTTCATGAACGGTTTTCATGATGCGGCCAACTCGATTGCCACCATCGTTTCTACCCGCGTGCTCAAGCCGCATCAGGCCGTTATCTGGGCTGCCGGCTTCAACTTTATTGCCTATTTCCTGTTTCAGCTTAAAGTTGCCTCAACCATCGGCAAGGGCACCATCGACCCGTCTATCGTCGATCATTATGTGGTTTTTGGCGCGCTGATCGGGGCCATTGTCTGGAATATTATTACTTGGTATTACGGTATTCCGTCGTCGTCATCGCATGCGCTGGTTGGTGGATTGGTCGGTGCAGCCATTGCCAAGGCGGGCATCGGCAGTCTGATTTCATCTGGTGTCCTGAAAATTCTGGCTTTCATTTTCGTCGCGCCATTCCTTGGCTTCGTGATCGGTGGCACTTTGATGGTCATCGTTTCGTGGATCTGCCGAAACATGGCGCCACGCAAGGTCGATAAACATTTCCGCCGCTTCCAGTTGATCTCCGCTGCTGCCTATAGTTTGGGCCATGGTGGGAACGACGCGCAAAAAACAATCGGCATTATCTGGATGCTGCTGATCGCCGCGGGTATCTCGACGAGCAGCGATCCGATTCCCGGTTGGGTCGTTATTTGTTGCTATTCCGCAATGGGGATCGGGACCATGTTAGGTGGCTGGCGCATCGTCAAGACGATGGGCAATCGCATCACCAAACTCAATCAGGCCCGCGG
>NZ_JAVHPH010000313.1:9789-13042 GCF_036170495.1 Azonexus sp. | reverse complement strand
TAAGTCATGGCTGACAAGAAAATCACAGTGAAGCTCGTCAAGAGCATCATCGGTACCAAGCAGGATCACCGCGCCACCGTGCGCGGTCTGGGTCTGCGCAAGCTGAACAGTACCTCTGAACTGGTGGATACGCCGTCTGTGCGCGGCATGATCCAGAAAGTTCAGTATCTCGTTAAGGTTGAGGGTTAAGCCATGCGTCTGAATACTATCAAGCCGGGTGAAGGCTCCAAGAAAGCTGCCAAACGCGTCGGTCGTGGCATCGGTTCTGGCCTTGGCAAGACCTGCGGTCGCGGCCACAAGGGTCAAAAATCCCGTTCGGGCGGCTTCCACAAGGTTGGCTTCGAAGGCGGTCAGATGCCTTTGCAGCGCCGCCTACCGAAACGCGGCTTCAATTCGCTGACCCGTGCTCGCAACTACGAAGTCCGTCTGACCGATCTCGAGCGTCTGCCGGTTGAAGAGATTGATCTCCTTGCCCTGCAAGTCGCTGGAATCGTTCCGGGTGACGCTCTCGCTGCCAAAGTCATTCTCTCTGGCGCTATCGTCCGCAAGGTTGTCCTCAAGGGCGTGGGCGCTACCAAGGGCGCCAAGGCTGCAATCGAAGCCGCTGGTGGCTCGGTCATCGCTGAGTAAGACAGGGAAAGGTTAGAACGTTGGCAGCAAATCCCAATACCGTTGGCAAAGGTGGCAAGTTCGGCGATCTCAAGCGCCGGCTATGGTTCCTGCTGGGCGCGCTGGTTGTTTACCGCGTTGGCGCCCATATTCCGGTTCCTGGGATTGACCCCAACGCACTGGCCGATCTCTTTAATTCGCAGCAAGGCGGCATCTTGGGCATGTTCAATATGTTCTCGGGTGGTGCCTTGTCGCGATTTACGATTTTTGCACTGGGGATCATGCCGTATATTTCGGCTTCGATCATCATGCAACTGATGAGTGTCGCCAGTCCGCAACTCGAAGCCCTTAAAAAAGAGGGTGAGGCCGGACGTAGGAAGATTACTCAATATACCCGCTACGGAACGGTGATTCTTGCCCTCTTCCAAGGATTGGGTATTGCCGTAGCGCTTGAAGCGCAGGCCGGGCTGGTGAATGACCCAGGCTTCATGTTCCGCCTTACCACCGTTTCGACCCTGCTTACCGGCACGATGTTCCTGATGTGGTTGGGTGAGCAGATCACCGAGCGTGGCTTGGGTAATGGCATCTCGATTATTATTTTCGCTGGTATCGCGGCCGGTTTGCCGAATGCTATCGGCGGCCTGCTTGAACTGGTTCGTACGGGTGCCATGCATCCGCTGACGGCGCTGATCATCTGTGTCTTGGTCGTTGTCGTGACCGGCTTCGTGGTCTTTGTTGAACGTGGTCAGCGAAAGATTCTGGTCAATTACGCTAAGCGTCAGGTTGGCAACAAAATTTATGGTGGTCAGAGTTCGCATCTGCCGCTCAAGTTGAACATGTCTGGTGTTATCCCGCCGATCTTCGCTTCTTCAATCATTCTGTTCCCGGCTACTGTAGCCAACTGGTTTGGTGCCAGCGAGTCAATGCACTGGTTGAAGGATGTGGCCGGTACTTTGTCGCCGGGCCAGCCGATTTACGTCATGCTTTACGCATCGGCGATCGTTTTTTTCTGTTTTTTCTACACAGCCCTTGTGTTCAACTCCAAGGAAACTGCAGACAACCTTAAGAAAAGCGGTGCTTTCGTGCCCGGTATTCGCCCGGGGGAGCAAACGGCTCGCTATATTGACAAGATTTTGATGCGCTTAACGCTGATTGGGGCGGCCTACATTACTGTTGTTTGTCTGTTGCCAGAATTTTTGATCCTGAAATGGAATGTGCCATTCTATTTTGGCGGCACCTCCCTGTTGATTATAGTCGTCGTTACTATGGATTTTATGTCGCAGGTTCAGGCATACGTGATGTCGCACCAGTATGAAAGCTTGCTGAAGAAGGCAAATTTCAAAGGCGCTCCCATGATCAAGTAATCGCTTAAGGCGAAAGTGGGTTACACAGAAATGCAAGGCGAGGTTGTTGAAAATCTCCCAAATGCGACCTTCAGGATCAAGCTATAAAAGGCTATGTTGTGGTTGGTTTCATTTCCGAAAAGATGCGATTACATTACATCCGCATTATTCCCGGAGAAAAAGTGACCGTGCAGTTGACGCCATATGATTTAAGCAGAGCCCGAATCGTTTTCCGGGTCAAGTAAAAGAGTTCTCTACGCAATAAACCGCAGGGCAAGGAATCACGGCTGCTTCCAAGCTCTCGCAGACGAGGAGTTAAACATGAAAGTGCATCCTTCAGTTAAGCGCGTGTGTCGCAATTGCAAAGTCATCCGTCGCAAGGGTGTCGTGCGCGTTATTTGCAAGGACCCGCGTCACAAGCAGCGTCAGGGCTAATCGCTTTGGTGTCGGCATTTGTTAATTTTGAAATAGTGGAGTGATTCAATGGCCCGTATCGCAGGGGTAAACATTCCGAACCATCAGCATGCAGAGATCGCTTTGACCGCGATTTTCGGCATCGGCCGCACCCGCGCGCAAAAAATTTGCGACGCGGCCGGCATCGTTCGTTCTACCAAAATGAAAGACCTGTCCGATGCGGACATGGATCGGCTGCGTGACGAAGTCGGCAAGTTCACCGTTGAAGGTGATCTGCGTCGCGAAGTCACAATGAACATTAAGCGTCTGATGGACCTCGGTTGCTACCGTGGCCTTCGCCATCGCAAGGGCTTGCCCTGCCGTGGTCAGCGCACCCGTACCAATGCTCGCACTCGCAAGGGTCCGCGCAAGGCCATTGCTGGCAAGAAGTAATAGGGACAGAACATGGCAAAGACTGCTACTAAAGTTCGCAAAAAAGTTAAGAAGAACGTTGCTGAGGGCATCGCCCACATCCACGCTTCTTTCAATAACACCATCATCACCATCACCGATCGCCAGGGCAATGCGTTATCGTGGGCTACTTCCGGTGGTGCCGGCTTCCGCGGTTCGCGCAAGTCCACCCCGTTTGCTGCTCAGGTTGCCGCTGAAGCCGCTGGCAAGGCTGCTCAGGAATGTGGCGTCAAGAATCTGGAAGTTCGCATCAAGGGTCCCGGCCCTGGTCGTGAATCTTCGGTCCGCGCACTGAACGCGTTGGGCATGAAGATTACTGCGATTTCCGACGTGACGCCGGTGCCGCATAACGGTTGCCGTCCGCCCAAAAAGCGCCGCATCTAAGGAGAAAGACAAGTGGCTCGTAATCTCGATCCGAAATGCCGTCAGTGCCGCCG
>NZ_JAVHPH010000313.1:0-9689 GCF_036170495.1 Azonexus sp. | reverse complement strand
AAGGAGAAAGACAAGTGGCTCGTAATCTCGATCCGAAATGCCGTCAGTGCCGCCGCGAAGGCGAAAAGTTGTTCCTGAAGGGCGAAAAGTGTTTTACCGACAAGTGTGCCATCGAGCGTCGTTCTTACGCTCCTGGTCAACACGGCCAGAAGTCTGGCGCACGTTTGTCTGACTATGGTGTTCACCTGCGCGCCAAGCAGAAAATTCGCCGCGTTTATGGCGTTCTTGAAGGCCAGTTCCGCAAGACGTTTGCCGAAGCTGATCGCCGCAAGGGCCAGACTGGTGAAAACCTTCTGCAATTGCTCGAAGCCCGCCTGGACTCCGTCGCCTATCGTATGGGTTTTGGTGCTTCGCGCTCCGAGTCCCGTCAGATCGTTCGCCACAATGGCGTTCTGGTCAATGGCAAGCGCGTCAACATCCCTTCCTTTATCGTCAAGCCTGGTGATGTTGTCCAGTTGACCGATCGTGCTCGCGCTTCCCTGCGTTGTAAGGCTGCGCTGGAAGCTGCTGAGTCTCGTGGTTTCCCCGAGTGGATTTCGGTGGATGTCAAAGAAGGCAAGGGCACATTCAAGGCCATGCCGCAACGCTCTGAACTGCCGGCGACCCTGAATGAAGGTCTCGTCATCGAACTTTACTCGAAGTAAGCACTGAGCAGAGGATCTAGCCCATGCAAAGCAGTGGACTTCTAAAACCCCGTATCATCGACGTGCAGAGCGTTTCGCCCGTGCAAGCCAAAGTAGTCATGGAACCGTTTGAACGCGGTTATGGCCATACCCTTGGCAACGCGTTGCGTCGCATCCTCCTCTCATCGATGGTTGGTTACGCACCGACCGAGGTGGGTATCGATGGTGTTCTCCATGAATACTCGACCATTGACGGCGTACAGGAAGATGTCGTCGACATCCTCCTTAACCTCAAGGGTATTGTGTTCAAGCTGCACAATCGGGATGTTGTTAACCTGAAATTGGCCAAGGAAGGTGAAGGCCCCGTTCGTGCTGGCGATATCGAATTGCCGCACGATGTCGAAATCATCAATCCGGAACACGTAATCGCTCACCTCTCCACGGGCGGCAAGCTGTCCATGGAGATCAAGGTTGAGAAGGGGCGCGGCTACGTTCCTGGCAACATGCGCAATCTCGGCGATGCCAAGTCCATCGGCAAGCTGGTACTCGATGCCTCTTTCAGCCCGATTCGTCGTGTTGCTTACGCTGTCGAAAGCGCTCGCGTTGAACAGCGTACCGACCTTGACAAGCTGATTGTCGATATCGAAACCAACGGTGTTGTCGAGCCGGAAGAAGCTATCCGCTACGCTGCCCGCGTTCTGATGGAGCAACTTTCCGTCTTCGCTGATCTGGAGGGTACCGCACCTGTCGCTGAGGCTTCCAAACCGGCTCAGGTTGATCCGGTTCTGCTCCGTCCAGTGGATGATCTCGAATTGACTGTTCGTTCTGCGAACTGCTTGAAGGCCGAGAACATTTACTACATCGGCGATCTGATCCAGCGTACCGAGAACGAGCTCCTCAAGACTCCGAATTTGGGTCGTAAGTCGCTGAATGAGATCAAGGAAGTGTTAGCCGCTCGCGGTCTAACGCTTGGCATGAAACTCGAAAACTGGCCGCCTGCCGGTCTGGAGAAGGTGTAAGCCTTTTCCCCCGGGCGGTCAAGGGACGCCTGCAGAATATAGAAAGGATTAACCATGCGTCACCGCAATGGACTTCGCAAACTGAACCGTACCAGCAGCCATCGCTTGGCGATGCTGCGCAACATGACCGTTTCCCTGCTTAAGCACGAGGCTATCAAGACCACTGTGCCTAAAGCAAAGGAACTGCGTCGTGTTGTTGAACCGATGATTACCCTCGGTAAGACCCCGACGCTGGCTAACAAGCGTCTGGCCTTCGACCGCTTGCGCGACCGCGATATCGTGGTCAAGCTGTTTGCCGAAATCGGCCCGCGTTATGCAACCCGCCCGGGCGGCTACCTTCGCATTCTGAAGTGTGGTTTCCGTGTCGGCGATAACGCGCCGATGGCGTTTGTCGAACTGGTCGACCGTCCGGAGCCTACCGAGGCTGTGGAAATCGAGGAAGCTGCTGCCTAATACGGTAGTGATAAAAAAAGGCCGGAAATTCCGGCCTTTTTTGTCTACCTGCTTTTTGCTGCTATTTATGGGCAGTCGATGAGCATTAGCGATATATCGTCGCTAGCAACACCATTGTTCTGATGAGACGCCAGTGCTGCCTCGATTTTTGCAAAGCGGTCAGTTGGTGAGGTATTGGCTGTCGATGCTATCAGTCCCTCAATACCAAATTGAATCCCCTCTGGACTGGTTGCCTCAAGCAAGCCGTCCGAGCAGAGTACCAGCTGGCTCTCGTCGGTCCAGTAAAAATGTTGTGGATTGCCGCCAAGCTTGTCGTTGCTGACGATGCCCAAAGGAAGATTCTCTGATGGAAAGGTGCAGGCGATCCGTCCCCATCGGTCGAACAGGAACGCATCCGGGGTGCCACCAACCCAGATGTCGCCCTGTTTTGCTGTTTCATCGAGGCAAACCAGCGTAATGGCGACGAACCGACCGATGGGCATGGATTCCTTAAGCTGTTGATTCAGCTCGAGAACAATTTCACGAATTGACCGATTGAGTTTAGTCATTCTGTAGAACAGGGCGAGCACAGGCAAAACGCTGATCGCTGCGGTTAGACCGTGCCCGGTGGCGTCGGCAAGCAAGGCATAGAAAAGCCCATCCGGAGAACGGTTGGCGGCAACGATGTCGCCACTGAAGTTTTCAGCCGGGATGACCGCATAGCGTAGCCGTCTGTCCTGGAGACCCTTGCGGTGTAGCTGCATTTCCATCAGGCCCAAGGCGAGGTGCTGTTCGGCTTGGGTGTGGTCGTAATAGTCCTGCAACTGGCGGGCATTTTCGCGAAGCTTTTGTTCTGTCTGCTTGCGTTCTGAAATGTCGCGTATGACGCTGACCCTCATCCGCTGGTTGTCGAGAACAATTTCGGAGATGGTCAGTGTCGCTGCGAACCGGTGCCCATCCTGGTGCAATGCTTCTAGTTCGCGCTCAAGGCTGATGCTTTTTGGCGGCTTGCCCTCTCCATCATTTCGGGCCCGGATGCCATGCGTCGCGCGCTCATCTTCGGGCGCGAGCATTGAAATATTTTTCCCTACCATTTCAGCCGGAGTCCAGCCAAAAATGCGCTCAGTTGATTGGTTGACCGCAACAATGACGCCTTGTTCATCGCTGGTGACAATGGCATCAACGACGTTATCGGAGATGGCTTGAATGCGCCGTAGCGAGTCGATCGACTCCTGTTGCAAGGCCAGCGAACGTTGCATGGAGCGAAGTTTGGCTTCGAGGACGACGAAGTTGATTGGCTTGGTCAAGTAGTCGTCGGCGCCAGCATCAAGGCCTTCAACCAGATTTTCGTCGCGGTTCAGCGCGGACAGGAAGATGACCGGCGTCCACCGGTCGCGGGGCATCGCCTTGATTCGCCGCGCCGCCTCGAAGCCATCCATGACCGGCATCATGATGTCGAGCAACACCAGATCAGGGGACTCTGCGGCGAAGCGGCGCACGGCCTCCTCGCCATTTTCGGCCAGCAGTACTTCGTGCCCGAGCTTTTTCAGGAAAACCTGAAGAATGTGTAGATTGGTACGGTTGTCGTCGACCGCCAGTACCTTCATTTTGCTTGAGATAGAAGTCATGTTTGGTGCTCACCACTGTTTCTCTTACCACTGCAAATGGTGGCGACGGCGATATTGCCGCAGCCCTCATAGGTGATGCTGCTGAAGCTCAGCATGCGGGCCATGGCGATGCCGCGACCATTCGGGTCAAAGGCGCGTTTAGGATCAATTTCGAGATAGTTTTGCCAGGAAAATCCGTGCCCCTGGTCGCAGATGCGAAGGGTGATGGCATCAGGCTGGCGGCGATAGCTGAGGCGGACTTCCTTGCTTGCATTTTCTGGCAGGGCGGCGCGTCGGCTGATTTCTTCGTGCCAGCGATCCTCTTGTTTTAAAGTACTTTTCTCGGCATAGGCCAGGCCGAGATTGCCGTGCTCAACGGCGTTGATGAGCAGTTCGGAAATGCCCATAACGGCTGCTTCGGGGTTTGGGCAGGCATGGGCAATGAAGGAGGCTAATTGGGCGGCTTCATCGATGGTTTGGATGGAAAACTCAGCCTGATCAAGAAACTGCAGCGAATTGATGTGCTGGTGCAACTGCCGGCTGAGCGCACTCCGCGCCTCCGCATCACTCAGCGCCGCGTGGACGATGGCGAGCAGGCTGTCCCTGCGGTAGGGCTTGGTTAGGTAGTAGTAGGCCCCGGCTTCAAGGCCTTCGCGAATCTGCTCGGGGGAGTTGGCGGCCGTCTGCATGATGACGGGGATGCTAGAGATGCGCGGGTCGCTCTTCATCCGTTTGAGTAGAGCGATGCCGTCCAGCCCGGGCATCATTCGGTCAAGCAGAATAAGCTTGAAGTGGTTTTCCGGATTTACTAGCAGTTGCCAGGCGGATTCGCCGCTGTCTGCTGTGTGCAGGACGAAGGGGGCTTCTCCTTCGAAATACTCGACCAGAATTTCCAGGTTGAGTTCTTCGTCATCCACCAGCAAGACATGTGTTTTAGTCATGTTGTCCCGATTTTTCCATCCAGCAGTTCAATGGCAGAGTGACGACGAAACAGGCGCCCGGCCCTGGATTGTTGTGGGCTGCAATCGTACCACGGTGCTGGGCAACAATCGCCCGGCAAATGGCCAGTCCGAGCCCTGTTCCGCCCGCGCCATTCTTGGTGGCGCTGCTCTGCACGAATTTTTCAAAAATATGCTCGAGTTCGTCGGTCGGTATGCCGACTCCCTGATCGATGAAGCTGATGGCCAGACCCGCCTGCGAGCCGCAATCCCTGGCTCGCCGACCGGTCGGGAGTTCGGCCTCCGATAGCGTGACACGAATGCATCCGCCTTCCGGCGAAAACTTGATGGCGTTGGAGAGCAGGTTACAGATGACCTGCGCAAGCCGGCCCGGGTCCGCGGTAAGGTAAGTGCTGGCTGCCTGGCTGCTGATGTCGAGCTGTAACTTGCGATCGATTAGCAGCGATTCGAGCTGGGCGACGACCTGCTTAATCAGGGCAACAACGTCGAATGTTGTCGGGTGCAAGATCATTTGCCCGGCATCCAGTTTCGAGAGGTCGAGCAATTCGTCGATCAGGGCGAGCAAGCGTTGTCCGCTCTGGTCGATACGCTGGAAGTATTGAGTGATTCTGGGATCTCCGCCATTTGCGGCGCGTCGGCTGCCGAGCTCGACAAACCCGAGGATGGCATGCATCGGCGTGCGCAGTTCGTGCGACATGTTGGCGAGAAATTCCGATTTGGCCTGATTGGCGGCGCGCGCTTGCTGCAAGGCGCCGTCAAGGCTGGCCGTTCGCTTGTCGACGAGTTCCTGCAAATGGTCGCGGTGTTCGCTCAACTCACGCGTCAGGGCGCGGGCGTAGCGTTCGGCGCGTTCGCGATGGGTGGCCAGGTGGTGAACCAGGAGCGCCAGCAGCAGGCTGCCGAGCAGTCCGCCATAGAGAACTAGCGCAGGGGTATCAAGTGCTGTGTGGCCGTGGCGGCTCAGGTGAAAGTGAAGAATCCAGTTGCGTCCGCCGAAGTCGATTTCGTGATGCAGTAAAGGTGTGTCGCCGATGCTATGGCCGGGGGCCGAGTTGTAAATTAGCGTTGGCGCAGATTTTGCGCTGTCTCCGGCCAGTGATTCGTCGAAAATTTGCAACACAAAGCGGCTGCCGAGCGGGAGCTTGAAGGATGCCATGAACTCGTCGAAGCGATATGCCGTGAGGACGACGCCGGCGAAGGCTCGCTTGTTCGCGTGGCGAGAGCCGGCTGGCCCGCGCTCGAGGTAGATAGCGTGAAGCATCTGGAAGCCCGGACGTTTCGTGCCTTTGTCGGGCTGGAGTTCGATGGGCGCCGTCATGGCAACGTTGCCGGAGAGCATCGCGCGGTTGATGGCGTCGCGTCGCGCTGATTCGGAGAGCAGGTCAAACCCGAGCACCGCCTCAAAGGTGGGCGATTCCGGCGCGATATAGGCAAGCGGCAAGGCCAGCCGGGAGTCGGTTTTCGGGAATATCCGCAGCATCCCACGGTTAACCGGAAATTGGCTCGATTTTTGAAATGCTCCCGTGGCATCGCGATACATTGCCGGCGCATAGGCGAAGGCAAACATGCCGGCCAGGCTGCCCTCGGTTGCCATGGCCTTGGCAAAATGCCGCCACGTTGTCAGGTCATGGGTTGGCGTTGCAGCGGCAAAGGCCTGCAGCGAGCGGAGGAACTGGCCATGCAGATTCAGGCGGTCGCGAATCTCGGCCGTAATCGCCGCGCTCTCCTGGTTGTTGGCCAGCTCTTCGGCCTGCGTCTGGAGGCGAAGCTGCCACTGCCAGGTGGCGAGCGTAACCAATGCCAGCAGCAAGAAGGTGACAAGTGGCAACAACCCGCCGCCACGGGTAAGCCTCAAAGTTGCAGCCTTCACGGCGCGATCGGTTCCTGGTCGCGATCTTCCTGCTGTTGCAGTGTCCACATCCGGGCGTAGGTGCCGTCGGCAGCCAGCAGCGCGGCATGGCTGCCGCGCTCGACGATCCGCCCTTCGTTCATGACCAGGATTTCGTCGGCGTTCATGACCGTGGACAGGCGGTGGGCGATGACGAGCGTCGTGTGGCCGATGGCCACTTGTTCCAGCTGCGTTTGAATGGCTCGTTCAGTCGCCGAATCGAGCGCCGAAGTGGCTTCGTCGAAAATCAGGATGGGTGGGTTTTTGAGTAGGGCTCGGGCAATGGCGACGCGTTGCTTCTCGCCGCCGGAGAGTTTGAGGCCACGCTCACCGACGCGGGTTTCGTACTTGAGCGGCAGCGACTCAATGAAATCGTGCAACTGGGCCGCGCGGGCGGCGGCGAAGACTTCCTCGCGGCTCGCTTCCGGTTGGCCGTAATTGATGTTGTAGAAAATGGTGTCGTTGAACAGCACGGTGTCCTGCGGCACGATGCCGATGGCCGCGCGCAGGCTGGTTTGCTTCAGGGCGCGCAGATCGTGGCCATTGATCTGGATGGCGCCGCCCGTGACGTCGTAGAAACGGTAAAGCAGCCGCGAAAGCGTCGACTTGCCGGCCCCGGAATGGCCGACGACGGCTACTGTCTTGCCCGGCGGGATGGCAAAACTCAGGTTTTTCAGAATTTGCCGGTTTGGCTCGTAGGCGAACTCGACGGCGTCGAAATTAACCTGCAGCGGGCCGCTGGGCAGGTCGCGCGCATCCGGCGCATCGGCGATCTCCCGGTTTTCGTTGAGCAGCTTGAACATCCGTTCGATGTCGGTCAGCGCCTGGCGAATTTCGCGGTAAACGATGCCGAGGAAATTGAGCGGCATGTAGAGCTGAATCAGGAAGGCATTGACCAGCACGAGATCGCCGATAGTCATCCGGCCATCGACCACGCCGCTCGCTGCGCGCCACATCATGGCCGTGACGCCGAGCGCGATGATCGCCTGCTGGCCGAGGTTGAGGAAAGCCAGCGTCGTCTGGCTGCGCGTTGCCGCCTCTTCCCATTTGAGTAGTTGCTCGTCGTAACGGCGGGCTTCCCAGGCTTCGTTGTTGAAATACTTGACCGTCTCGTAGTTGAGCAGGCTATCGACCGCACGCGTGTTGGCGGCCGAGTCGTTTTCATTGACGGCGCGGCGGATGTCGATGCGCCAGTTGCTGACCTTGATGGTGAACACGATGTAGGCGAGCAGCGAGATCATCGTGATGACGACATAACCCATGTCGTACTTGACGAACAGGATGCCGAGGACCAGCCCGATTTCGACCAGCGTCGGCAGGATCGAATAGAGCGTGTAGGAAATCAGGCTGGAAATCGAGCGGCTACCCCGTTCGATGTCGCGCGACACGCCGCCGGTCTGGCGCTCCAGATGGAAACGCAGTGACAACGCATGCAGATGGCGGAAGACTTCCAGCGAGACCTGCCGGACGGCCCGTTGCGTGACCCGGGCGAAGAGAATTTCGCGCAGTTCCTGAAACAGCGAAGTCGAAAAGCGCAGCGTGCCGTAGAGGACAAGCAGCAGGACCGGCAAGGCCAGCCGTTGCTCGCTGCCCGACAGCCCATCGATCATCTCCTTGAAGATTAGCGGCACGCCGACATTGGCCAGTTTGGCGCCGATCAGGCAGGACAGCGCGGCGATAACGCGCAAACGGTATTGCCAGAGATAAGGGAACAGTGTGCGCAAGGTCAGCCACACATGGGTTTCCGGCAGAGGTTGTCCGGCGGGCGGTTTGGGAAGGGCTGTGCTACGGCGCATGGCGGGGCCTGACGGAGATTGGCGGGTGAGGTGACTTCTGCGAGTATATGAAAACTCCCCGCTTTCCGGGAAAATCCTGATATGCATCGCGTTTTGGACAAGTCATGACCATCGATCGAATCTCTCTTCCCGGCAAGCACTCGACGTTGCGCGTCGTGCCCATGCCGGCGGATCTCAACCAGAACGGCGACGTTTTCGGCGGCTGGGTCATGGCCCAGGTCGACGTGGCAGGCGCCATTCCCGCCATGCGCCGGGCGCGCGGCAGGGTGGCCACGGTTTCGGTCAATTCCTTCCTCTTCAAACAGCCGGTTTCGGTCGGCGACATCGTCAGCCTATACGCCGATATTGTGCGCGTCGGCACCACCTCGATCACGGTTAAGGTCGAGGTCTATGCCGAACGCAATTACGCCGCGCCGATCATCGTCAAGGTCACTGAAGCCGAACTGACCTACGTGGCCATTGATGGCGACGGAATGAAGCGCGCGGTTCCGCCCGAAAACTCGGCGAAAATGGATTAAAATCCGTCAGTTATCCAATTACCCCGCCTGTTAGGGAGCAATCCAATGAATAAAATGACCCTGCGTATCGTTCCGGCCCTGTTGCTGGTTGCGTTTTCCGGCGTCGCTTCGGCCGCCGCCTTCCAGCTTATGGAGCAAAATGCCAGCGGTCTGGGTAACGCCTATGCCGGCTCGGCGGCGGTTGCCGACAATGCCAGCACGATTTTCTACAATCCGGCCGGCATGACGCAGCTGGGCAGTGGCATCCAGCTTTCGGCCGGGGTGACAGGTGTCGGGCCGAGCTACGAATACCGCGATCAGTTCGGCGTAAAGTCGGGCGGCGACGCCGGCGGCTGGGCAGCGGTGCCTAACGCCTACCTGTCGGGGCAAGTGACGAAAAACCTTTTCCTGGGGCTGGGTGTTTCGGCGCCGTTCGGGCTGGCAACTGAATACGATGCCGGTTGGGTGGGGGCTGGGCAGGCCATCAAGTCGGAAATCAAGACGATCAACATCAATCCGTCCATTGCCTATCGTGTGAGTGACAAGGTGTCGCTTGGTTTTGGCTTGAACTACCAGTCCATCGATGGCGAACTGACCAAGACGGGCGTAATCCTCAAGGCAGATGACAGTGCCTGGGGCTGGAATGTGGGTGCCTTGTTCACACTGTCGCCCGCCATGCGCGTCGGTCTTTCCTATCGCTCATCGATCAAATACACCCTCGAAGGCACGCTCAATGGCGCTCTCCCGGTCAAAGCCGACCTGAAGTTGCCGGACACTTTCATTCTGTCGGTCTGGCAGCAGGTTTCCGACCGATGGGAAGCGATGGGCGACCTTTCCTACACGCGCTGGAACTCCCTTCAGTCGCTCA
>NZ_JAVHPH010000312.1:0-2598 GCF_036170495.1 Azonexus sp. | reverse complement strand
GGCGTTTTCATCGCCCATTGCATCGAGCTGGACATTACGACGGATGGCCTGACCAAGGACGAAGCCGTCAACAACCTCAAGGATGCGCTCGATTGCTATTTCGCCAATCCCGACGAGCGACTCGACCGGCGTCTGCAGGGCGCTGACGATGAGGTTGATGCATTGTAGCGATCGGCTTGTCGGGGCGATTCGCCGCGCTCCGCTTTGCTTAGCACTTCTCGCCGGCTCTTGGCATAATCGGGCCAATGCTTGCTTACATCATCCGCCGCCTGCTTTATGCGTTGCCTATCCTGATCGGGGTTAACCTCGTTACCTTCGCGCTGTTCTTCGTCGTCAATACGCCGGACGACATGGCGCGCATGCAGCTCGGCGTCAAGCGGGTGACGCCCGAGGCGATCGAGAGGTGGAAGGTCGAGCGCGGTTACGACAAGCCGCTTTTGTGGAATAGCGAGGCGCGCGGGCTGAATGCTGCGGTCGACACGATTTTCTTTCAAAAATCGGCCCGCATGTTTGTTGGCGATTTCGGTCGGGCCGAGGATGGCCGCGACATCGCTCGCGAAATCGGCAACCGGATGCTGCCGTCGCTGGCCATCGCGCTGCCGACCTTTATTCTCGGCCTGTTCGTGACGATTACGTTTGCCCTGGCGCTGGCCTTCTTCCGTGCCACGGCGTTCGATTTCTGGGGTGTCGTGTTGTGCGTCGCAGCGATGTCGATTTCCGGGCTGTTCTACATCATCGGCGGGCAATATCTGATCAGCAAGGTGTGGCGGCTAGTGCCGATTTCCGGCTTTGGCGCCGGGCTTGAGGCGTGGCGTTTCCTGATCCTGCCGGTGCTGATCGGCGTCGTGTCGGGCATCGGTTCCTCGACGCGCTGGTACCGGACGATTTTCCTCGAAGAGGTCAGCAAGGATTACGTGCGCACCGCCCGCGCCAAGGGCCTGCCGGAAACGCTGGTGTTCTTCCGCCACATTTTGCGCAATGCGCTGATTCCGATCCTGACCGGCGTCGTCGTGGTCATTCCGCTGCTTTTCATGGGCTCGCTGCTGACCGAATCCTTCTTCGGCATCCCCGGCCTGGGCAGCTACACGATTGACGCGATCAACGCGCAGGATTTCTCGGTGGTGCGGGCTATGGTCTTCATCGGCTCGGTGCTCTACATCGTCGGCCTGATCCTGACCGACATTTCCTACACGCTGGTTGATCCGCGGATACGCTTCGCATGATGGGCTTGCAGATCGTCGTGCTGTGGTCGGATGTGCTGATCTGGTTGCTCGTCGCGGCCGGTCTGGGCCTTGGTGTGCTGATTGCCAAGAACCCGCCGCTGCTCGCCGCCTGGCGCCGGGTTGGGGCGAATCGGGTCGGCATGGCGTCGGCGACGGTGCTGCTCGCCTTCATTTTGATCGGCCTGCTCGATTCGCTGCATTACCGCGCGCAACTCGAGAGCCAGCCGGGGCAGAAGGCGGTTTATGCGATCGAGGTGCTGTCGGCGCTCGATGCGCTGGCCGCGCCGCTGCGTTCGCGCAATGAAAAAACCTACTCCGAGCCCTTTGCGACGCGGCTTTACGCCAAGGAAACCATCGACGTTCCGGGGCAGGGGACGGTGCGCGATTACCCGCGCCTCAAGCACGGCGGCCAGCATCTTGGCGAACGCGAGGATGACGTCGCAGCCGATGCCGGCCTGACGGCCCTGAAGGCCAGTGCACTGGCCTTTATCGGCTGGTTGGGCGTGTTTGGCGCGGTTGCCACGGTCAACCGGAAAAAATGCCCAAAATTGAAATTGCGCGAAGCGGCCTTCGCCTGGGACGCCGTGCTGCTGACGCTGTTGCTCATGCTGCTGGTCATCGTCCCGCTGCTCTGGCTATCCGGCGACTACCACGTCTTCGGCACCGACAAGGTCGGCCAGGACGTGCTCTACCAGATCCTCAAAAGCGTGCGCACCGGGCTCATCATCGGCCTCGTCACAACGCTGGTCATGCTGCCCATGGCCGTGCTGCTCGGCATCGTCGCCGGCTATTTCCGCGGCTGGGTCGATGACCTGATCCAGTACATCTACACGGTTCTCAATTCGATCCCCGGCGTGCTGCTCATCGCCGCCGCCGTGCTCATGATGCAGGTCGTCATCGATACGCACCCCGAATGGTTCTCGACCGCCGCCGAGCGCGCCGACCTGCGCCTGCTCGCCCTCTGCTTCATCCTCGGCATCACGAGCTGGACGGGACTGTGCCGGCTATTGCGCGGCGAGACGCTCAAGCTGCGCGAACTCGACTACATCCAGGCGGCGCAGGCCTTCGGCGTGTCGAGCTGGCGCATCATCGTCCGCCACATCCTGCCCAACCTCATGCACATCGTCATCATCGCGCTGGTCATGGATTTCTCCGGGCTCGTCCTGGCCGAGGCGGTGCTGTCCTACGTCGGCATCGGCGTCGATCCGACGATGACCAGCTTCGGCACGATGATCAACAACGCCCGCATGGAACTCGGCCGCGAGCCGGTCGTCTGGTGGTCGCTGGTCGCGGCCTTCGCGGCCATGTTCATCCTCGTCCTCGCCGCCAACCTGTTCGCCGACGCCGTGCGCGACGCATTCGACCCGAGGGCTGC
>NZ_JAVHPH010000311.1:0-13069 GCF_036170495.1 Azonexus sp. | reverse complement strand
TGGCGAAACCGCGAATCTGCTTGTCGAAGGCCGGGATGGCTTCGCGCAGCGCATCGATGACGTAGCTCGGGGCGCAACTGGCCAGATCGGTCATGTGCACGCCGGGCTGGTAGGACGGATCGACTTCGCCGAGGGCGGTTGACGGCCGGCCGGCGAGGAAATCGCCGACGCGCTGGGCCGGCGCCGCGTAGTTGCTGCCGCCGGCGACAAAGGCGGCCGATTCCCATTGCCGCTGGTACTCGATGCCGGCCAGTGGGTTGGTTCGGTAGTCGCCGGGAAAATCTTCAGGCTTCACTTCGACGACGAGCGCCGCGTTGGAGTTGCGTTCGGCGCGCGAATACTGGCTCATGCCGTTGGTCACGACGCGGCCTTCTTCCGAAGTGGCGGCGACGACCTGGCCGCCCGGGCACATGCAGAAACTGTAGGCGGCGCGGCCGTTGCCGCAGTGATGGACCAGCTTGTAGTCGGCGGCGCCGAGGATTTCGTTGCCGGCATTGGGGCCGAAGCGGGCGTGGTCGATCATCGCCTGCGGGTGTTCGATGCGAAAGCCGATGGAGAATGGCTTGGCCTCGATGAAAACCCCTTGTTCGTGCAGGGTCTGGAAGGTGTCGCGGGCGCTGTGGCCGACGGCGAGGACGACGTGGTCGGTGGCGATGGTCTGGCCGTCAGCCATGACCACCCCGCGGACTTGGTGGTCGTCGATGACCAGTCGGTCGACCTTGCTGCCGAAGCGAATTTCGCCGCCCAGTTCGGTGATCGTGGCACGGATGTTCTCGACCATCTTGACCAGCCGGAAAGTGCCGATGTGCGGCTTGCTGACAACCATGATCTCTTCCGGCGCGCCGGCCTTGACGAACTCTTCGAGCACCTTGCGGCCGTGGTGCTGCGGGTCCTTGATCTGGCTGTAGAGCTTGCCGTCCGAGAAGGTGCCGGCACCGCCTTCGCCGAACTGGACGTTCGATTCCGGGTTGAGCTTGTTGTTGCGCCACAGGCCCCAGGTGTCTTTCGTCCGCTCGCGCACGGCCTTGCCGCGTTCGAGAATGATCGGCTTGAAACCCATTTGGGCGAGGATCAGCCCGGCGAGCAGGCCGCACGGGCCGGTCCCGATGACGACCGGGCGGGTTTTGAGATCGGCCGGGGCCTGGGCGACGAACTGGTAGTCGGTATTCGGCCGCGGGCCGACGTTGCGGTCATTGGCCAGTTTTTTGAGCAGCGCCGGCTCGTCGCGAACAGTGAAATCCAGCGTGTAGATCAGCGTGATGGCCGATTTCTTGCGCGCATCGTAGCTGCGCTTGAAAATCGTGAAATCGATCAGCTCGCCATCGGCGATGCCCAGCCGCTGGCACAGGGCCGGGCGCAACGCATCGGCGGCGTGGTCGAGCGGCAGCTTCAGTTCGGTCAGTCTCAACATGCGGATTTTCCGGAAAACTCAGCGTTCCTTGAACTGCTTGTGGCAGGTCTTGCAGGCCTCGTGCACGGCATCGTAGGCTTTTTCGACCTGTGCCTTGTCCTTGCTCCGGGCGGCGGAGAGCAGGGTGTCGGTGGCGGCGATGAAGGCGTTTTTATTCTTCGCGAACGCCTCCGGCTGCGCCCAGACCTCGCCTGTCGCCTTGGTCGGCGGGTAGTTGGTGTCGGCGCCAAAATAGTCCCACGGACCATCCCGCCTGGCGAGCAGGGCTTCGGCCAGGGGCAGGAACTTGTCGGCGTCGTAGGTACCCTTGCGCAGCATCACGCCCATCGGTTCAAAGGTCTTGACGATTTCCTTGAAGGCGACCTGGCGGTGCTTCACCGGCTGACCGGGCCGCGTATCCTCGACCTCGCCACAGCCGGCCAGCATGGCTACGGTCAACAGGAAAAAAAGGGAATTTTTCAAAGGCTGGGACATGGTGGGCGATCAATGACGGGCAGGGCCCGGGAGCGCGAATTATACGGGGAGTGCGCAGCATGGTGCGTTCGCCGGTACGGCGTTGGTCGACTTCAAAATTGGCCGATATTTCCGGTTGACCGTAGCAAACCCTCTCTGCCGTGCCTTCGTCGATTTACGGTAAAGTTTGCGCAGGCATTTACAACCAAGGAGCGCGCCATGTTCGACCTCTACATTGGCAACAAAAACTACTCGTCATGGTCCTTGCGGCCGTGGCTGCTGATGAAGCATTTCGCCATCCCTTTCACCGAGCACATGGTGTCGGTGGCCGGGCGCGACTACAACGCGGCGCTCAAGCCGCTGGCCGGCAATGCCCGCGTGCCCTGTCTGCATGAGGACGGTTTCCAGGTCTGGGAAAGCATCGCCATCGCCGAAACCCTGGCTGAACGTTATGCCCAGATGTGGCCGGCCGATGCCCGGGCGCGGGCCAGGGCGCGCAGCATTTCGGCCGAAATGCACGCCGGCTTCGCCAAACTGCGCACCGCCATGCCGATGAACCTCAAGCTCAGGCTCAAAGGCAAGCCGGCGACGCCGGAGGTTCAGCGCGACATCGACCGCGTCGTCGAAATCTGGAGCGAGGCGCGCCGCCAGTTCGCCACCGGCAACGGCCCGTGGCTGTTCGGCGAATTTTCGGTGGCCGATGCGATGTATGCACCCATCGTCTGCCGCTTCAACGTCTACAACGTGCCGCTGCCGCCGCTCGCCGCTACTTACCGCGACGCCGTGCTGGCCCACCCGGCGATGCTTGAATGGCATGCTGCCGCGCTCCTGGAAACCGAGGCCCACGCTCATTACGACCGGCTGGCCGACGACTATGGCGGCCCGCGCTGAAGGCCTCTAGGCTCGGCGGTCGGTGCCTGGTCGTGGCTGGCTGCGGCGATCCGGGCGCCCCGGTTCGCGGACGCCGCGCCCGCGCAAAACCAGCGCCGGGACGAGAACCAGAAAGAGCAGGACGAGGGCGGCGAGCAGCAGGTAGTTGTCGAGAATGGCTTGCAGCATGGCGCGCTCCGTTGGGCTTGGTGGCAACGGCCATTTTACGCCGAGTTGCTGGTGCCGTCGGGTTCAAGGTTGCGTCGCCGATGTCTGGAAGGCGGGGGCGCGCGGGGCGCCAGTCAAATGTGCCGCAAACCGTCGAGCACGGTCTGCATCTCGGCGACAGTTTGCCCGAGGCAAGCCGTCGATGCGTCGTTGTCCTTTGCCTTGGCGGCCGCTTCGAGTTGTGCCGCGGCCTCGCCCAGGTCAAATGCCCCCAAGGTGCGCGCCACCCCTTTCAGGGAGTGGGCCAAGCGCTGTTGCGTTCCCCAGTCGTCGGCCTCTCGCGCCTGGCGATAGTCTTTTTCGAAGGACTGGCCATGGGTATCGCGAAACTTGGCCAATAGGCGCAGATACAAGGCCATTTTGCCGACATGGCTGACCCCGACCGCGATGTCGATGCCAGGCAGGTCGGCAATCTGCACGCTGTCGCTGTCGCTGTCGCTGTCGGCGTTCGGGGGGCGCGAAACGCTGCGCGATGACCTGTTTCCCGGCCGCCAGTTGGGCAGGCAGGCGACCAGTTGTTCGTAAAACTGTTCCATGCGGACCGGTTTGGCGATGTGGCCATTCATGCCGGCCGCGATGCAGCGTTCCCGCTCTTCGAGCAGCGCGTTAGCGGTCAGCGCGATGATCGGGAGGTCGGCATATTCGGCGCTTTCGCGCAGGCGGTGGGTGGCTGTGTAGCCGTCCATGATCGGCATTTGAACATCCATCAGAATCACGTCGGGCCGTTTTTCCGCTACGGCTTTCAGGCATTCCTCGCCATTGACGGCGAATCTGGCCTGCAGCCCGGCGTTGGCGAGCAGTTCGCCGATCACCTCGCGGTTGATTTCGACATCTTCGGCAATCAGGATGTCCATGCCGCTGAAGCGCGACCATTGCCGAACGGCAACCTTGCGCCGTTCGACCGGGGGTGTTTGCGGGTTGGCAAGGCCCAGGCGGTTAGCCAATTCAACATAAAGATGGCGGGCGCAAACCGGCTTGCTGAGCAGGCCGTCGATATCGCCGGCAACGCCGTCCAGATCGCTATGGTGGCTGTAGGCGGTGACCAGAATCGCAGGGGGTGGGCACCTGTCGTGCCGGGCGTACAGGGCGCGCATTTGGCGGATGGTTTCGATGCCATCCATCCCCGACATGCGCCAATCGACGATACACAACAGATAGTCCGGTGGCGTCTCGCTGTCCATTTTGCCGATCGCTTCGTAGCCGCTGGCGGCCACTTCTGCCTTCAGTCCAATCTGGCTGGTCAGATGGCGAAGTATGTTCAGGGAAATGGGGTTGTCATCGACGATCAGGACCGGCCGCTGCGCCTGCTCGGCAAGTTGCCGACCGAATTCGCGAAGCCCGATGCGGCGGTCGGGGCCGACAATCTTCAAGCGAACCGTGAAATGAAAGGTGCTCCCACGCCCCGGTTCGCTGTCCACCCAGATGCGTCCGCCCATCAGTTCGATCAACTGGCGACTGATCGAAAGGCCCAGGCCGGTGCCGCCGAAACGCCGGGTCGTCGAGGAATCGGCCTGGGTGAACGGAGCGAACAGTTTGCCGACCTGTTCTTCGCTCATGCCGATGCCTTCGTCGCTGACCGAGAAGTGGAGTTCCAGGTCTTCATCACCGAGGGGTGTCGTGCTGACTTTGACGATGACGTTGCCGCCCGTTGAAAACTTGAGGGAGTTGCCGACCAGGTTGGTCAGGACCTGCCCCAGTCTCAGCGGATCGCCTTTGAGAACGCGCGAATCGTCGTCTATGTCATAGTAAAGCTCGATCCCCTGATTTTCGGCGCGCAGGGCGACGACGCTTGAAAGGCGGTCAAATACGGACTCGAGGACGAAGGGCGTCTGCTCCATTTCCAGTTTGCCGGCTTCGATCTTGGAGAAGTCGAGAATGTCGTTGATGACGGTGAGCAGGCTCTCCGACGCTGACTTGATCTTGGAAAGGTAGTTGAGTTGCCGCGGGCTGAGGTTGGTGGCCAAGGTCAATTCCGCCATGCCGATAATGGCATTCATCGGGGTACGGATTTCGTGGCTCATGTTGGCCAAAAAGCTGCTTTTCGTCTGATTTGCGGCATCGGCCGCGTCACGGGCAGCAAGCAGTGCCGTGTTGGCGACGGCCAGATCGTGCGTCCGCTGCGCCACCTTGTCGTCGAGTTCCTCGCCCCAGTGCCGCAATGCCGTGGTCTGTCGGTCGATGGTGTCGAGCAGTTGATCAAACAGCACACCCAGCCGAACCAGTTCGTCATTGCCCGGCATTGGGCCGACCCGTGTTTGCATCTCGCCGCCCTTGACGGCACGCATTGCCGTTTCCAGCCGGTCGAGGGGGTGCATGATGCCGTGCGCCAGTCGCCAGGAAATCCAGGTGGCGAGCAGGCTGACCAAAGCCAGCAAGGCGACGATCATCCCGATCGCCTGCCAGCGCAAGGCGGTGAATGGCGCCTCCGGAATGCCGACATAAAGCATTCCGATGCGCTTTCCCGAATAATCGACGACCGGATCGTAAGCCGTATACGCCCAGTGATTGACCACAAAGGCGCGCTGTAACCAGGTTTCGCCGCGCTCCAGCACCGTTTCCTTGACGGCTTGCGAAACCCGGGTGCCAAGCGCCCGCTGACCATCGTTCCGGCGCACCGTCGTGGCAATTCTGACGTCGGAGAGAAACAGCGTTACCGTCTCTGCGACCCCCAGGTCGTGCAAGCTGCCGATGGAACCGATGTGCGCCAGGTAATCGACGAATTCGTCGTGCCGGTTGAGGAGAAATCCGCCCACCACCGTGTAGCGCTTATGGCCGGTCAGTTTTTGCATGCTGGCGGCAGCCACGACGAGCAGGCCGCGCTCTTCGCTGGTTGCCGTGGTTGGGGCGGCCATCGGCGTTTCGTGCAGTTCCAGCCGGGCCCGCCCGGGCAAACTGGCCGCGAGGTGTCCCAGGGCCCCGGCTGAAACGACCTCCAGCCCGGCCCGGCCTTCGCCTCCGGCCGCGGCATCCCGAATTACCGGCAGGTCAAGATAAGTCTCTCCCGGCCGGAATCCCTCGCTGGCGCTGACCACCTTGCCCGATGCATCGAGGACGGCGAGAAAGTCAAATCCGATATTGTCCTTGCGCGAATCGAGGACTTCTTTGAGCGAAACCCCGCTAGCCTTGCCCTCTACCAGACTGAGAATGCGCGGCGAATTGGCCAGCGAGTCGATGGAGGCGAGCGCTTCCCGCTCGAGGTGACGAAGATGGTCGTGGGTTACCGCCAGGTCGGACATGACTTTGTTCAGCAACAGGCGTTCGCCGAAATGGTTGCCAACCAGCAAAGCGATCGCCACCAATACCGGAAACACCGCCAGCGGCAACAAGGCGAGAATCCATAAGCGAAGTTTGAGTCCGCCCTGACTGTAGACGCGAGCCAAAGCAAGCCATGGATTCATCAAAAATGCCTTTCAGATTCCACTGCGAGGGGAAAATATCGTCACGCGCCATATTGGCACTCAACAGCCGGGTGAGGCAACCGAAAGCCGGCGAATCGCCCGCAGTGCGGCGAAAGAAGGGCCGCGATCAGGTGCTTCGATAGCTCAAAACGACGCGATGCCGGCTCGATTTTCTGCGCGGGTGGGTTGGCAGCGGATGCCACGGTCAACCGGAAAATTTGGCAAATTTTGAAATCGACACGCTTAAAATCGCAGTTTGCAACCCGGCGCCGGCCATCTCGCCCAAACGCACCATCAGCCGCGTCCAACTGAGGTTTCAAGGATCATGAACCAGACCATCAGCTTTATCACCCTCGGTGTTGCCGACCTGGCCCGCAGCCGGGCTTTCTACAAGGCGCTGGGCTGGCGGGAGTCGGCGGCCAGCCAGGAGTCGATCGCCTTTTTTCAGGCTGGCTCGGTCGCCTTCGGCCTGTTCCAGCGCGCGGCGCTGGCCGAGGATGCCGCGGTGCCGGCGGCCGGCAGCGGATTTCCGGGATTTACGCTGGCCCACAACGTGCCGTCCGAGGCGGCGGTGATCGCCACGCTGGATGAAGCGGTGGCGGCCGGTGCCACCTTGGTGCGCCCGGCCGACAAGGTTTTCTGGGGCGGCTTTCGCGGCTACTTCGCCGATCCGGACGGTTTTCTATGGGAAGTTTGTTTCAACCCGTTTGTGGCGCTCGATGCCAGGGGCTTCGTTCAGCTTCCCTGAAGTCGTCTCCGGATGCCGCACGTTTTTGGTGCACGTCGCCCGTCATCAGGCTTTCACGAGGTGCGTGCCACTATCGGGTTTATTGAAAAACAACGACTTGCAAGCTGGTTCGCGTCTTGCTTTTAAGCTTGCAATCATTCTGCCTGGAGCAAGCTCGTGTCGATCCATGTCGCGCTGAATCACGTTACTCGTTACAACTATGATCGCCTGATCAACCTCGGGCCGCAGGTCGTCCGCCTGCGCCCCTGTCCGCATTCGCGGACGCGCATCCTGTCCTACTCGCTGAAGATCGGTCCGGACCAGCATTTCGTGAACTGGCAGCAGGATCCGCAGGGCAACTACCTGGCCCGCCTGGTCTTCCCGGAACAGACCCGCGAATTCAGCATCGAGGTCGACATGGTGGCCGAGATGTCGGTCATCAATCCCTTCGATTTCTTCCTCGAAGACCATGCCGAGAAAATTCCCTTCGCCTACGAGGCCTGGGAACGCCACGAACTGACGCCTTACCTGCACAAGCTGCCGGAAACGCCGGAACTCAAGAAGTACATGGATGGCATCTCGCGCGAGCCGCTGCGCAGCGTCGATTTCCTCGTGGCGCTGAACGCCGACCTGCAGAAGGCCATCAGCTACACCATCCGCATGGAACCGGGCGTCCAGACCCCGGAAGAAACGCTGACCAAGCGTTCCGGCTCGTGCCGCGACTCGGCCTGGCTGCTCGTCCAGATCCTGCGTCATCTGGGCCTTGCCGCCCGTTTCGTGTCGGGCTACCTGATCCAGCTCACGGCCGACGTCAAATCGCTCGACGGCCCGTCCGGCCCGGAAGCCGACTTCACCGACCTGCACGCCTGGGCCGAAGTCTATCTGCCGGGCGCCGGCTGGATCGGCCTCGATCCGACCTCCGGGCTGTTCGCCGGCGAAGGCCACATTCCGCTCGCCTGCACGCCGGAACCCGGTTCCGCCGCGCCGGTCACCGGCGGCCTTGATGAATGCGAAACTGAGTTTTCGCACCACATGCAGGTCACCCGCATCTGGGAATCGCCGCGCGTCACCAAGCCCTATACCGATGAGCAGTGGAACGAGATTGAGAGCCTTGGCCACCGAATTGACGACACCCTCGGCAAGCTCGATGTCCGCCTGACCCAAGGCGGCGAGCCGACCTTCGTCGCCGTCGACGACCCGGATGGCGCCGAATGGAACACTGCCGCCCTCGGCCCAACGAAGCGCATTTTCGCCGCCGACCTCTTCCATCGCCTGCGCGAGAAATACGCCCCGAACGGCCTCATGCACTTCGGTCAGGGCAAGTGGTATCCCGGCGAACAGCTCCCGCGCTGGTCGCTGAACTGCTTCTGGCGCAAGGACGGCGAGCCGATCTGGAATGCCCCCGAGCTGTACGCCAACGAAAGCGTCGATTACGGCGCCACGGCCGAACACGCCCAGCGCTTCCTGAAACGCGTCGCCGAACGCCTGGGCATGACTTCCGACTACGTCTTCCCGGCCTTCGAGGATGTCTATTACTACATGTGGCGCGAGCGCCGCCTGCCGGGCAACGTCGATCCCTTCGATTCCCGCGTCGACGACGCCATGGAGCGCGAACGCCTCATGAAGGTGTTCACCCAGGGCTTGACCTATACCGTCGGCCACGTCCTGCCGATCATGAAAAATGTCTGGAACCAGTGGCAGACCGGCCCGTGGTTCCTGCGTGCCGAACGTTGCTACCTGTTCCCCGGCGATTCGGCCATGGGCTACCGTTTGCCGTACGACTCGCAGCCATGGACGGAAACGAGCGACTACCCTTACGTCAATGTGCCCGATGCCGAAATGGCAACCGATCCGCTGGCCAGCTACGCCGCCCTGCGTAACCGCGTGAGCGGTGAAACCGGTGCTCGCGAGCCGCAGATGCAGAGTCGCCCCGGCAGCACTGGTGCCGCTGGCGCTGGTGCAGCCGCCGCCTCGGCGACCGGCGACGGCAAGGTCCGCCCGTGGGAAAAGCCGACTGAAACGATGCCGCGCTTCAAGGAATCGGCCGGCTGGATCACCCGCCTGGCGATGTGTGCCGAGCCGCGCGACGGCAGGCTCTACGTTTTCATGCCGCCGACCGAAAAGCTCGACGACTATCTCGAAATCGTTGCCGCCGTTGAAGCGACGGCCGAAGAGATGAAGATGCCGGTCATCATGGAAGGCTATACGCCGCCGTCCGACCCGCGCCTGACGCATTTCAGCGTCACCCCCGACCCCGGTGTCATCGAGGTCAATGTCCATCCGGCGCGTAGCTGGGACCAGCTGGTCGACCAGACCACCCACCTCTACGAGGCGGCTCACTACTCGCGCTTGACCACCGAAAAGTTCATGGTCGATGGTCGCCACACCGGCACTGGTGGCGGCAATCACTTCGTGCTCGGCGGTGCCACGCCGAACGATTCGCCCTTCCTCCGTCGGCCGGATCTGCTCAAGAGCCTGGTCGCCTACTGGCACAACCACCCGAGCCTGTCCTATCTGTTCTCCGGCCTGTTCATCGGGCCGACCAGCCAGGCGCCGCGCGTCGATGAAGCGCGCAACGACAGCCTCTACGAGCTCGAAATCGCCTTCAAGCAGATTCCGCAGCCGGGCGCGGGTTACCCAAATTCGGTCCCGCCGTGGCTGATCGACCGCATCCTGCGCAACCTGCTCACCGACGTCACCGGCAACACGCACCGTTCAGAGTTCTGCATCGACAAGCTCTACTCGCCGGACGGCCCGACCGGCCGCCTCGGTCTGCTCGAACTGCGCGCCTTCGAGATGCCGCCGCACGCCCGCATGTCGCTGGCCCAGCAACTGCTGCTGCGGGCCATGATCGCCCGCTTCTGGGAACAACCCTACGAGCCGGCCCGCCTGGCCCGCTGGGGCACTGAGCTGCACGACCGCTTCATGCTGCCCTTCTACGCCGAGCAGGACTTCAAGGACGTCATGCAGGAAATGGCCGAGGCCGGCTTCGCCTTCAAGGCCGAATGGTTTGCCCCGCATTTCGAATTCCGCTTCCCGAAATACGGCGATTTCGCCGTCAAGGGCATGGAGTTCGAACTGCGTCACGCGCTTGAGCCATGGCACGTCATGGGCGAGGAGGGCGGTGGTGGCGGCACGGTGCGCTACGTCGATTCCTCGGTCGAGCGCGTCCAGGTCCGCATCAAGGGCATGGCGCCCGACCGCTATGTGGTGACCTGCAATGGCGTGCCGGTGCCGCTGCAGAACACCGGCACCAACGGCGAATTCGTTGCCGGTGTGCGCTACCGCGCCTGGCAGCCGGCGTCGTGCCTGCATCCGACTATCGGCGTCCATGCGCCGCTGGTTTTCGACATCGTCGATACCTGGATGCAGCGGTCGCTGGGCGGTTGCCAGTACCACGTCGCGCATCCGGGTGGGCGCAGTTTCGACACCTTCCCGGTCAATGCCTTCGAGGCCGAAAGCCGCCGTCTGGCCCGCTTCTTCCGCTTCGGCCACACCCCGGGCAAGCTGCAGGTCAAGGCGCCGGAGGTCAGCGCCGAGCACCCGTTTACGCTAGACTTGCGTCGATTTTGACGAAGCGCAAACAGAATGCCCCTGGCGTCGTTATTGCCTCCTCGCCGTACTGCTTGTACTGTCCTCGGCGGCACGCCTAGCCAGGGCCGCTTCGCTGTATTCTGTTTTCGCTACAAAACAAATAAATGGCGCGCACCCTCCTCGCAATCTACCCCCACACGCCCCGCCGCTACGACGAAATGCTGGCCAAGGACGGGTCTGTCCGGGCGCACTGGAACCAGTTCCTCGAGCATCTCGATGCGGTGACGCCGGAGGAAATGCGCCGTCGACTCGATTTCTCCGAGCAGCGCATCCAGGAAAACGGCGTGACCTACAACGTCTACGCCGATCCGAACGGGGCCGATCGGCCGTGGGCTCTCGATCCGCTGCCGCTGATCATTCCACCCGACGAATGGGCCGAGCTGTCGGCCGCCATCGCCCAGCGCGCCACCCTGCTCAACGCCATGCTCGACGATCTCTACGGCGAGCAGACGCTGCTTGCCGAGGGTCTGTTGCCGCCGGCTCTGGTCTATGGTCAGCACGGCTACCTGTGGCCATGCCGTGGTGTCAAGCCGCCGGGCGGGGTCTGGCTGCACCATTACGCGGTCGACCTGGCGCGTTCGCCGAACGGCCGCTGGTGGGTCATCGCCGATCGCACGCAGGCGCCGTCGGGGGCGGGTTACGCGCTGGAAAACCGGCTCATCGTTTCGCGCGTCTTCCCGGAAATGTTCCGCGACCTGCGCGTCCAGCACGTCGCCGACTTCTTCCGCGACCAGCTCGACGGCCTGGCCGCACTCGCCCCGGTCGAGGGCGACGAGCAGCCACACATGGTCCTGCTCACCCCCGGGCCGTACAACGAAACCTATTTTGAGCACGCCTATCTGGCGCGCTACCTCGGTTTCCCGCTGGTCGAGGGGCAGGACCTGACGGTGCGCGGCGAAACGGTCTATCTGAAAACCTTGCGCGGTTTGAAACGGGTGCACGTCATCCTGCGCCGCCAGGACGACGCCTACTGCGACCCGCTCGAACTGCGCGGCGAGTCGGCGCTGGGCATTCCCGGCCTGCTCAACGTGGCACGCGCCGGGCGTGTCGTCATCGCCAACGCGCTGGGCAGCGGCCTGCTCGCTTCCGGCGCACTGATGGGCTTCCTGCCGGCCATCTGCCGCCACCTGCTCGGCGAAAAGCTGGCCATGCCGTCGGTCGCAACGTGGTGGTGCGGCGAGAAACCGGCCCTCGATTTCGTCAAGGAAAACTTCGACGATCTGGTCATCAAGCCGGCCTACCCGACTCAGAACATGGAGCCGGTTTTCGGCAATGAATTGAAGGGTGAGGCGCGGGCCGAGATGCTGCGCCGCATCGAAGCGCGGCCGCATGCCTACGTCGCGCAGGAAATGATCAATCTGTCGCAGGCGCCGACCTGGAGCCGGGCCCACGAACGTCGCCTGCTCGCCCGTCCGGTCGGCCTGCGCGCCTACGCTGTGACGACGCCGGACGGCTATTCGGTGATGCCGGGCGGTCTGGCCCGGGTGACGACGGCGGCCGGCACGCGCATCATTTCGATGCAGCGCGGCGGCGCCTCGAAAGATTGCTGGGTGTTGACCAATGGCCCGGTCAGCCAGTTCTCGCTGCTCAAGCCCTCGGTCGGTGTACGCGACCTGGTGCGCGCCGGTTCCAACCTGACTTCGCGCGTCGTCGAAAATCTGTTCTGGCTCGGCCGCTATTCCGAGCGCTTCGACGACAGCGCCCGCCTGTTGCGCGTCGCCCTGTCGCGCGTCGTTGTCGGCGGTGGGCAGCGCACGCCGGTGGTCATTGCCGCGCTCGAACTGGCCCGCCGGCTGGGCGTCCTGCCCAAGCCGGAGGAGGCCGAAGAGAAATCCGGGGAAAGCGGCGAGGCCAAGGAGGGCGGCGAGCACGAGCTGCTTGAGGCGATCTACGATCCCGAGCAGCCGGGCAGCCTGGCCCGCAATATCCGCGCCCTGATGTGGTCGGCGACGCACGTCCGCGAACGCCTGTCGCTCGACCACTGGCACTCGCTCAACCGCCTGCAGCGCGATCAGCAAGCGGCGCTCAAGACCCACCCGACCCTGACCGAGGCGATCGCCTTCCTCGATCGCGTGCTCGGTGTCTCGTCGTCGCTGACTGGTTTTGCCATGGACAACATGACGCGTGACGACGGCTGGCGCTTCCTGTTCATCGGCCGCCGGCTCGAACGGCTGTCCTTCCTGGCCTTGACGCTGGCCCATTTCCTGCACATGCCGGCGGCGCGCAGTCAGGGCTCGCTCGAATGGCTGCTCGAACTGGCCGACTCGATCATCACCTACCGCTCGCGCTACTCGCGCCAGCCGGAGTTGCTGCCGGTTGTTGACCTGCTCGTCTTCGACGAGAGCAACCCGCACGGCGTGGTCTTTCAGGCCAACGTGCTGGGCAACT
>NZ_JAVHPH010000310.1:0-2634 GCF_036170495.1 Azonexus sp. | reverse complement strand
TGGTTGGCGGGTTTTTCAACGACATTTTCGAGAACCTCAGCAAGCTGATCCGGGTACAACTGAAGCTCAACCTGTTTCAGTTCGGCTACAGCTTCCTGACGGTTGTGATGCCCAGTGCGATCATTGCCGAGCGGGTCATTTCCGGCGAGCTTGAAGTTGGCCGTGCCGTCCAGGCCGCCGGTGCCTTCGCCGCCATCCTGAGTGCGCTGACGGTGATCATCGACAACTTCGACAACCTCAGCAAGTTTGCGGCGGGGATCAAGCGTCTCGACACTTTCCGAAATTTTCTCATCGCCACTGACGGCGCGCCCGTATCGGAAGAACGCGTCATCCGCTTTGCGCCGGGCCCCGATCTGGCCATTGAAAAGCTCACGCTACGGACGCCCAACCATGAGCGCATCCTGCTCAAGAATCTGTCGCTGAAAATCAGCCCGGGGCAGGGCGTACTGATCGTTGGCCCGAGCGGCTGCGGCAAGAGTTCGCTGCTGCGCGCCATCGCCGGACTGTGGCACTCGGGAAACGGCCGCATCATCGGGCCGGATAGCACGGAAATGCTGTTTCTGCCGCAACGGCCCTACATGGTGCAGGGAACCTTGCGCAACCAGCTGCTTTACCCGAACGTCGAGAAAGGCCTGACCGATGCCGAGTTGCTGGAGGTACTGAAGCAGGTGAACCTGCCAGACATCGCCGCCCATTTTGATGGTCTGGATGCCGAACTGGACTGGGGCAAGGTCCTGTCGGTCGGCGAACAGCAACGCGTGGCCTTCGCCCGCGTTCTGCTGATCGGGCCGCGCTACGCCATCCTCGATGAAGCGACCAGCGCCCTCGATATTGCCAACGAAGAAAGCCTGTATCGACTGTTGGCGGCGACCAGTACAACGTTGGTCAGCGTCGGCCATCGGCCGTCCATCCTCAAATATCACCAGCAGGTGCTGGAATTGAGTGGCGATGGCGACTGGAAGCTGTATGCGGGCGAGGACTATCGATTCGAGTGACTTCCCTAGCTGTTCAGGCCTGTGCCGGACGTCAAGGCTCGACCCCGGCATTTCAATTTTGGCTGTTTTTTCCGGTTGACCGTAGCAAGCCCGGTTGACCGTGGGAAGCCTCAGAGAATGAAGTGGGTATTGATGAAGTTCGATTTGTTGCCGAGCACGATGGCATCGAGCAGCTTTTTCGATGCTTCCGTCTGCTTGGCGGCGATCATGGTGCGGATCGAGAAGGCGCGCAGGGCGTCGTGCACGGACAGCGTGCCTTCGGCCGAATCCTTGCGGCCGACGAAGGGGAAAACGTCCGGGCCGCGCTGGCACTGGCAGTTGATATTGACCCGGCAAACCTGATTGACCAGGGTATCGACCAGCGAAGCGATCTGCCCCGGGTCGCTGCCGAAGATGCTGACCTGCTGGCCGTGGTCGGAGGTGATCACGTAGTCGAGCGGCGTTTCGATATCCTCGAAAGTGGCGACCGGGATGATCGGGCCGAACTGCTCCTCGCGGTAGAGCTTCATGCCTTCCTTGACCGGGAAAAGCACAGCCGGATAGAACAGCGTCTCGACCGTGGTGCCGCCGCCGGGGTTGATCACCTTGGCGCCTTTTTCCACGGCATCGGCGATGCATTCGTTCATGTAGGCAACCATTTCCATCTCGGGCAGCGGGGTCAGCATGACGCCGGACTCCCACGGCATGCCGATGGCCAGCTTGCCGACTTCCTCGCAGAAGCGGCGCAGGAAAGTTTCGGCAATCGACTGGTGCACGAGGATCATCTTGATCGCCGTGCACCGCTGGCCGTTGAAGGAGAGCGAACCGGTGATGCATTCCTTGACCGTCAGCTCGATGTCGGCGTCGGCCATGATGATCGCTGCGTTCTTGGCACCAAGGCCGAGGATGGCGCGCAGGCGGTTGGTTTTCGGGTGCGATTTTTTGAGCTGGTCGGCCACTTCGGAGGAGCCGATCAGGGCCAGCACATTGACCTTGCCCGAACCCATGATGTGCGGGACGACGACGTGGCCCTGGCCGTAAACGATGTTGATGACGCCGGGCGGGAAGGCGCTGCGGAAGGCTTCGAGCATCGGGTAGTAGAGCAGCACACCGAAGCGCGGCGGCTTGAAGAGCACGACATTGCCCATGATCAGCGCCGGGATCAGCGTGCTGAAGGTCTCGTTCATCGGGTAGTTGTACGGCCCCATGCACAGCGCGATGCCGACCGGCGAGCGGCGGATCTGGGCGATGGTGCCATCGACGATTTCGAAGCGTGAATTGCTGTTGTCAAGCCGCTTGAGCTCCTCGACGGTGGCACGAATGTAGTCGATGGTGCGGTCGAATTCCTTCTGCGAATCGGCCAGGCTCTTGCCGATTTCCCACATGATCAGGTTTACGATCTCGCGGCGGCGGGCGACGATCTGGTTGGTGAAATCGCCGACGCAGGCGATGCGTTCGGCCACCGACAGGTTCGGCCAGTCGCCGCGGCCGTGATCGTAGGCGGCGACGGCAGCGGCCAGCGCCGCATCGGCCTCGACCGTGCCGGTAACCGGGACGCTGCCCAGTTCGACATGGCTCAGCTTGCCCTCGGTATCTTGCACACAAACCGGCGAATGCACCGTCCGCGTCTCGCCCTTCCAGATGCGCATTTCGCCATTGA
>NZ_JAVHPH010000309.1:0-2642 GCF_036170495.1 Azonexus sp. | reverse complement strand
GGCGCGTATAATCCGCCTCGGAAAGTCGGCCAGGCAATCGCTGGGCACGCAAGTGCCGGGAGGAAAGTCCGGGCTCCATTGGGCGGGATGCCAGTTAACGGCTGGGTGCTATAAGTCGCCAGACGAAAGTCAGGCGACCCAAGGCAACGGAAAGTGCAACAGAGAATAGACCGCCGATGGCGTCGCAAGACGCACAGGTAAGGGTGAAACGGCGAGGTAAGAGCTCACCGCGTCCACGGTAACGGCGGACGGCACGGTAAACCCCATCCGGAGCAAGACCAAATAGGGAAGCTGAGGCGTGGCCCGCGCTGCTTCCGGGTAGGTTGCTTGAGCCCGTCGGTGACGGCGGGCCTAGAGGAATGATTGCCGAACCCCGCAAGGGGGGAACAGAACCCGGCTTATCGGCCGACTTTCCAATTTCGACGTGTTTTGCTCGCTACAGCCCGAGCTTGTTGTCGGTGATCCATTCCTTGATGATTTTCCATTCGCCATGGTCGCGGGTGATGAGCAGGACCTTGGTTCGCGCCATTTCGCGATAGCGGCCCGAGCTGTAGTCCTGCCGGAAAGTGGCCTTGAACAGGTCGGCGTTGACCCGCTCGATGCCGAGTTCGCGGATCTGGATGTCGATCGGGGCGCCGGCTGAGAGTTTCTTCGTTCTGGCGGTGACCCAGACCTCGCGCGAGTTGCCGTCGGCTGGCGTAAATTGCTGGCTGTAGGCCTTCAGGTAGCTGGCGATATCCCGTTGCGCCCAGGCGTTTCGCCATTCGTCGAGAAATTCGCCGATCTTTTTCGTATCGTTGGTTTCCACGGTGGCTGGTGCGACCAATGCGGGTTCGCGGAGCGCCGCGGCGACTGCCGGAAAACCTGCCGGCGCCAGCGAGGCTGGCACGGTGACGGTGGGGGCAGCGGTGTGCGGCGCGAATAGCCACATTGCGCCAGCGCCGGACAGGGCGGAGAGCATGGCTGTCATGATGAGAACGCCGGTTCCGAAAGCGTTTGCGGACTTGAGAACGGGTGGAATGTTCTTGATGTTTGCAGCTTTGGCGGAGACGACCTCCGCTGCACCGAGCGCGGTGTGAAGTTGCTCAAGGCGGCGTGCCATGGCGCGTTCTTGTTTGTTGCCTTCAGGGCTTCCCGGGTGTCGCTCCGTGTTTGTCGCGTTGCTTCCGAATAAAGTGATCGCGGATTCGATGATGCCGCCGGCAGGGAATGAGCTCAAAGTGGTCACGGGGTGGATCCTGTGAGTGGGGATTGCTGCTACGAATGGATTTGATTGGCTGACATTGTTTCAGCCAGTGTCTTGGTCGACGGTCGAATAATTCACAATTTCAGCAATTACGTTGTTTGCGTCAATGTGCGGGGCGGTGGCCCCCTGGCTTCTGTCCTACAATGCGGGCCATGACGCGCGCGACATTTCCTGTGGTTACTTGGGCTGAGGGTGGCGAGACAAAATCCGCCCGCTGGCGTTCCGAGGCTGGCGTGCCGGTGCATGACCGGCTTGTTGTCGTTGATGATCGTTGGAGTGTCGATGCTGCCTGGACGTTGGCTAGCGCGGGAACGGCGATGCTGTGGCGCGGCGACTGGCAGAATGCCCGTCATTTGTTGCAGGGCTTGAGTCGGCGCGCTGATCGCCAGCCGCGGTTAGGTGGACAGAAAAAGCCGGTAACGCCAGCCGAGGCGTTCGAGCAGCATCGTCGGAACCAGGGGCGACGGGCGCAGGCGCTCGGCCTGTTGCTGGTGCCACTTGGTGGCGATTACAGTATCCCCCTGCGCCGGGCGCAAGATGTCCGGCAGGCTTGCGTCGAGGCTTACGGGGCGCCGGCTGGCGAGGAGTCTGTCGTTTCATTGCGCGAGTTGCTGGCGGTCGTCAGCGCCCACGAGTGGCGCAAGAAGGGCGTGCCGGTGCCGGCGGTCGAGGGACGCATCTACCCGCATTTCGGCGTGTTTTCGCCGGTCCGCGGGGAATATGTCGATCTCGTCGCCAAGGCACCGTTGCCAGGCAACTGCGATCTGGCCTTCGATATTGGGACGGGGTCGGGCATCATCGCGGCGATTCTGGCCCGGCGTGGTGTCAAGCAGATCGTGGCGACCGACATGGACGAGCGCGCCTTGGCGTGCGCTGCCGAAAATGTCGAAAAATTGGGGTTGACCGCAGCAATCCAACTCGTCAAGACCGATTTATTCCCGCCCGGGCGGGCCAGGCTGGTTGTGTGCAATCCGCCGTGGTTGCCGGCCGAGCCCACTTCGCCGATCGAGTACGCGGTCTATGATCCCGATTCGCGCATGTTGCGCGGTTTTCTCCGACGGCTGGCCGCGCATCTCGAGGCCGATGGCGAGGGGTGGCTGATTATTTCGGATATTGCCGAACATCTCGGCCTGCGCTCGCGGCAAAAGCTGCTCGGCTGGATTGCGATGGCCGGACTGAAAGTTATTGAGCGTCTCGATACTCGGCCGCAACATCCCAAGGCGCAGGATGTGAGCGATCCGCTGCATGCGGCGCGGGTGGCCGAGGTGACTTCTTTGTGGCGGCTGGCTCGGGCTGATGGAATAAATTAAATGCGTTTTCCGTATACCTTGGTGTAGCCCCCCCCAAAACCAACGGAGATCATCATGAAAACGAAAAACTGGCTTCTCACGCTGCT
>NZ_JAVHPH010000308.1:0-13254 GCF_036170495.1 Azonexus sp. | reverse complement strand
AGCCGACCGAATACACCCCGCTGTGGCTGATGCGCCAGGCTGGTCGTTATCTCCCCGAATATTGCGAAACCCGCAAACGAGCCGGCAACTTCCTGAACCTGTGCAAGTCTCCGGCCTTGGCCTGCGAAGTGACATTGCAGCCGCTCGCCCGCTACAACCTTGATGCCGCCATCCTGTTTTCGGACATCCTGACGGTGCCCGACGCCATGGGCCTCGGCCTCTACTTCGCCGAAGGCGAGGGCCCCAAGTTCGAGCGTCCGCTGCGCGAAGAATGGGCGATTAACAATCTGACGGCGCCCGATCCCTACGAACATCTCGGCTACGTGATGGATGCCGTCTCCGAAATTCGCCGCGCCCTGGACAACTCGGTGCCGCTCATCGGTTTCTCCGGTAGCCCTTACACGCTGGCCTGCTACATGGTCGAAGGCGAAAGTTCGAGCGATTTCCGCAACATCAAGGGCATGCTCTACAGCCGTCCCGACCTGCTGCACCGCATCCTGTCGGTGACCACCGATTCGGTGATCGCCTACCTGAACGCCCAGATCGACTGCGGTGCACAGGCGGTAATGATTTTCGACACCTGGGGGGGCTCGCTATCCAACGCGGCCTATGAAGCGTTTTCCTTGCAATACATGCGCCGCATTATTGCCGGCCTGAAAAAGGAAAAGGACGGTCAGCGCATTCCGAGCATCGTGTTCACCAAGAATGGTGGCTTGTGGGTCGAAAAGATTGCCGACATCGGTTGCGATGCCATTGGCCTCGACTGGACTATCGACATCGGCGAGGCGCGTCGTCGCGTTGGCGACAAGGTGGCTCTCCAAGGCAATCTCGATCCCAACGTGCTGTTTGCGTCACCGGAAGTCGTCGCGGCCGAAGCGAAAAAGGTGCTCGACAGTTTTGGCCCGGCCAACACTGGCCACGTTTTCAACCTGGGCCACGGTGTTTCCCAATACACCTCGCCGGATAGCATCACGGCGCTGGTCGAGACGGTGCGCTCATATAGCCGCGTATTACGTAAGTAATAGCCACAAGTGAGCGGCAAGGCTTGGCTTATACACAGATTTTTGCCGCTCGCCAAAAATAAACGCCCAAAAACCCTTGACTTAACATTGCTTATTTAACTTGCTGAATTTAAACGAATAGTAAGGTTGCCCAATATTTCTGCAGGGTGACCGAATCCTTACCAAGCCGTTGTCCTGCGTCAAAGTCGAAAAGAAATCCACAATGTTATCCACAGTGTTTGTGGACAACTCAAATAGTTTGGTTTTCGGGGCGGAATAAATCCGATTTTTTGGAGAAGTAACGGCTTTGGCCGGTAAATCCATGCCCGTTTTGCGCGTCGCCCTCGATTTGCCGTTACATCGCCTTTTCGATTATCGGGCTGAAACGGCGTCGACCGCGGATATCGGTTACCGGGTTCGCGTGCCATTCGGGCGTGGCGAGAAACTCGGCGTTATCGTCGATGTGGTCGGCGAAAGCGACTGGCCTACGGAGCAATTGAAGCCGTCGGGCGAACCTTTGCGTGACTTGCCGCCGCTGCCGGCAGATTTTTTTCGCCTCTGCGAATTTGCAAGTACTTACTATCAAGCAGCGTTCGGTGAAGTTGTACTTCAGGCATTGCCGGTCGGTCTCAAGCGCCTTGATCCGCCGGCCCGACGTAGCGGACGCGCCGTGCGCAAGCCTGAGCCGGTTCAGCCCCCGGCCCTAACCGACGAACAAGCCAAGGCCTTGGCTGCCATTGATCTCGCCGCTGGATTTTCCGTCCATCTGTTGCATGGCGTGACCGGCAGCGGCAAAACCGAGGTCTATCTGCGCTTGGTCGAGCAAGCCTTGGCGGCTGGACGGCAAGCTCTGTTGCTGGTCCCGGAAATCAACCTGACGCCGCAATTGGAGGGCCGGGTTCGCGCCCGTTTTCCCGAGGCCGGCGTTGTTTCCCTGCACAGTGAACTGGCTGAGGCGGCGCGTGAGCGCAACTGGCGGGCGGCTTTCGCCGGCGAGGCGAGCATCATTCTGGGTACGCGCCTTTCGATTTTCACCCCGTTGCCCCGGCTTGGCTTGATCGTCATTGATGAAGAGCATGACCCATCGTTCAAACAGCAGGACGGCATGCGCTATTCGGCGCGCGATGTCGGCGTATTTCGTGCGCACCAGCTTGGTATCCCCATTTTGCTCGGCTCGGCGACGCCGTCGCTGGAGTCGTGGGCGAACGCCCAGGGCGGGCGTTACGGCCTGCTGACCCTGAATCAGCGCGCCAATCCGGAAGCGACGCTGCCGGCGGTTCACATCATCAATACGCGCAAAATGGTTTTGAAGGAGGGGGTCAGCGAACCGCTGATTGCCGCCATCAAGGAACGTCTGGCGCGCCGCGAACAGAGTCTCGTCTTCCTCAACCGGCGTGGTTACGCGCCCGTCCTGGCGTGCCCGGCCTGCGGCTGGATTTCGCGGTGTACGCGCTGCGCGGCGAACATGGTCTTGCACCTCGCCGATCGCCGGTTGCGCTGCCATCACTGCGGCTGCGAAAACCGCGTCCCGAAAGCCTGCCCGACTTGCGGCAATCAGGATATTCATCCTTTCGGGCGGGGCACGCAACGTCTTGAGGTCTGGTTGCAGGAACAGTTTCCCGAGGCGCGCATCCTGCGCGTCGACCGTGATTCGGTGAAAAGTCGTAAGCAGTGGGAGGCGATGCTCGAACTGATCCATGGCGGTCAGGCCGACATTCTGGTTGGCACCCAGATGCTGGCCAAGGGCCACGATTTTCCCAAGCTGACGCTGGTCGGTGCTTTGGGGGCCGACGCCGCCCTGTACGCTGCCGACTGGCGGGCGCCGGAGCGCCTGTTCGCCCAACTGATGCAGGTCGCCGGGCGGGCCGGGCGGGCTGAACTGAAGGGTGAAGTGCTGATTCAGACCGAATATCCGGATCATCCCTTGTTTGCTGCGCTGGCCGCTCACGATTACCCGGGATTTGCCGCCCAGCAACTCAAGGAGCGCGAGCAGGCCGGCTTCCCGCCCTATGCCTTCCAGGCCGTGCTGCGTGCCGAGGCGCCGGAAATGGCTGACGCCATCGCCTTCCTCAATGTGGCCGCGGCCTTGCCACTGATCGGCGAGCACGAGAACGTCATGATCTATGACCCGGTGCCGATGAAACTGGCCCGGCTGGCCAATCTGGAACGCGGCCAGTTGCTCGCCGAGTCCTATTCGCGCCCGGCCTTGCAGAATTTCCTGCCGCGCTGGCGGGAGACTATCGAAGGCATCAAGGCGCCATCGAAACTGCGCTGGCACATCGAGGTTGATCCGCTCGAGTTTTGAGTTTCCGGCTGGGCTGTTGACGTTTTTGACGGGCTCAAGCAGCGGCGGGGTGGGGCGCTCTCCACTGCCACGGTCAACGCGGAATTTTGGCTAAAAACCAAATTTGACGATTTGCTCGGGCTGAGTCGGGTGGCCGGGCTTTACCAGTTAGAGGCGAGGGGGGCGGCCATCGGCCGCCGGCCGACCTCGTCGGCTCAGCCTTGCCGGCCGGGTCTGAGCATCCAGAGCAGGGCCAGAAACTGGCCACCCAGAAGCGTGAAGAAGGCGCCGCGAAAAGCCGCATCGCCAGCCCAGCCGTTCGCCTGCAGGGCGTCGACGAGTATCCCGATACCCCATTGCAGGCCGAAGGCGCCGGCGAATACCAGCAGGTTGAGAGCGGTGTTGGCCCGCCCCGAGAGGGCTGACGGGAAGGCCTGGGCGACCAGCGAATAGGAGACATTGGAGAGCGAAAAACAGGCGCCGAGGATGGGCCACAGCAAGTTGCCGGCGAAGCTCGGCAGGCAGCTGATCAGGGCGAGCAGGCTGATGGCGACCAGCATGGAGGCGCGATAGATGGTGTCGAGCTTGATGCCGCGGTGGACCAGACGTGTGGCGAAGAAGCCCATGAACAGGAAGCCGCCGAGCATGGCGCCGCTCATCCAGGTCAGGCGGGCGGCAATCGCCGCCCCATCGAGGCCTTCCATCACCGTCATCCAGCGCGCCACCCACAGGCCTTGCACGGCCATGAAGCCGCCGGTAAACCAGAAACCCATCGGGGCGTAGCGCCAGAAATGCGTGCTGGAGAATATCTGCCTGACGCCGGCCAGTTGCTCGGCCAGGCCGCTGCCGCCAGCCTCGCCCGGCTTGTCGGGGGCGACGAAGAGGATGGTGGTGGCGACGGCCAGGGTTGCTACCGAGAGCGCAAAGATGATCGCCTGCCAGGTGGCGAAGCCGAGCGCCAGTTCCAGTGGCTTCGACGCGGCCAGCGCACCGAGACCGCCTGAGGCCATCACCCAGCCGGTCAGCGAGGCCTGCCGTTCGGGCGGAAACCACTGGGCGAAGGCCTTGAACGAGGCCATCAGGCAGGCCGATACGCCGAGGCCGATCAGGGCGCGGCCGATGGCCAGGCCGCCGAGGGCATCGGACCAGGCGAAAACGGCGGCGCCGGCGGCGGCGATGAGCAGCAGTCCAGCCTCGACGCGACGCGGACCGAAGCGGTCGAGGAGCATGCCGAGCGGCAGTTGGGCGGCGCCGAAGGCGAGAAAATAGGTGCTGGTCAGCAGGCCGAGCGCGTTGTCGCCGAGATTCAGCTCGCGGGCGAGAACCGGCCCGATGACCGCATTGGCTGTGCGGTACAGGTAGGACAGAAAATAGCCGGCGGCAAAAGGCAGAAACAGCCTGATCCACAGGCGGCGAGCGTCGGATGGTTTCATTTTTTATCGGGTTTCAGGTGGAACGCCACCGGGATGGGCGACATTTTTTCTGGGTTTTTTCGGAGCCATTCGACACGCGAAACGATCTTTTGTTGCCAGTTTTTGGCAATGCCGGGACTGCTGGCGAGTTTTTCCAGATCGCCGAGGGCGGGGCGGTGGGCCTGCCAGCACTGCATCGCTTCGGCCAGCGTGAAGCTGCCCGTGGCCGCCTGGACCAGTTCGAGCGTATCGCCGGGGATCACCCGGCCGGGTGTGATAACCCGCCAGTACCAGCCGGTCAGGCCCTGCTCGGCGATGAAGGCGGCCATGCCGTCGCAGGCGAAGCGTTCATCGATTTTCCAGCACGGGTTGCGCGGCTGGCATACCTGCAGTTCGGCGCTGCCGAGACGCCAGATGTCGCCGATGCGGACATCGCTTTCGGCGAGCTCGGCCGTCGAGATGTTTTCGCCGAGGCTGCCGATGACGAGTTGTGGCGCCACTTCCGGGAAGCGTTCGGCCAGCTTGCCGTAATGGCGCGCCGGGTAGAGGTGGACGGCCTTTTCCGGGCCGCCGTGCACGCGCCGGTCGGCCTGTTGGTCGCCGATGAAGCCCTCGCGGCCGAGTTCGAGCGGGCCGGTAGCCGGCTGCTTGTACATGCCGGTCGGGCGAGCCGACTCAGGGAGTGGGCGGATGCCGCCGATGAAGAGGGAAACGTGGGCCATGGTCGCCGGATTTTGCCATCAATCCCACAACCATGCTGCGCCACGTACCCCCGAGGAATCCCCGTGCTTCGGCGGCAGAAACTTTGTGTTAAAAACGTCCGAAAAAACGTGTCGACCGCAGCATTCCGGCAAATTGCGGTAAAGCCGCTGCATGTTCGACAGTCCGCCGCCGATGACGATGACCTGCGGGTCGAGGAGGTTGATGACGCCGGCCAAGGCGCGGCCGAGACGGTCCTCGTAGCGGCGCAGCGAGGCTTCGCAGGCGGCGTCACCGCCGGCCGCAAGGCGGTCGATTTCGCTGGCCGTCAGGGTTTGTCCGGTATGGCGATGATGGTCGGCGGCCAGTGCCGGGCCGGACAGATAGGCTTCGGTGCAGCCGCTGCGGCCGCAGTAGCAGGGCGGCAAGGGCAGGTCTTCGCCGCTCGGCAGGGGCAGCGGATTGTGGCCCCATTCGCCGGCGATGGCATTGGCGCCGGTCAGTAGCTGACGGTTGATGACGATGCCGCCGCCGACGCCGGTCCCGAGAATGATGCCGAAAACGATCCCGGCATCCTGCCCGCTACCGTCCACCGCTTCGGATAGCGCGAAGCAGTTGGCGTCGTTGGCCAGGCGGATTTCACGCTGGAGCAGGGCTTGCAGGTCGCGTCTCAGCGGCTGGCCGATCAGGCAGGTGGAATTGGCGTTCTTGATCAGGCCGGTGGCCAGCGATTCGGCGCCAGGGATGCCGATGCCGAGGCTACCTCTTTGGCCGAGGCTGTTTTCGGCATTTTCGACGAGGCCGGCAATCGCCATCAGCGTCGCCAGGTAGTCGCCTTGCGGCGTAGCAACACGCTGGCGGAGCAACTGATGGCCATCGTCGGCCAAGGCGATGATCTCGGTCTTGGTCCCCCCGAGGTCGACGCCCAGGCGCATCAGACGCGAACGGCGACGCCCTTGACGTTGCCGTAGGTGGTGGTCAGCGTACGCAGGACGCTGGCCCCGGCTTCGAGGAGGAGCATGAACAGGTTGCGTTCGGAGTACAGGCAGACCTGTTCATGGATTCCATATTTTTCGGCGAGCACCGGCGAAAGTTGGGCAAAACGCTGATCAACGCTCGATTCCCTGGCGGTGTAACCTTCGCTCAGTTCAGAGTGCAGGCCGAGGACAGAGATGTAGAGCTTGCCGCCGATTTTGAGCTTGAGGAGCAGCTTTCGGACGATGCGGCGGGCTTCTTCGTAGGGCATGGCGCACAGGCCGCGGCGCAGGACGATGATGTCGAACGGCTCGCCTTGGGCTTCGTCGGGGAATTCCGGCAAGATACACGGCGTAAACCGGATTTCGTCGCGCAGGGCGGCGGCGAGGATTCGGCCTTCGACTTCCTGCTGCACACCCGGGCGGTCGGCAACGACCACCTGGGCACCGAGGTGGGCGAACTTGATCGACATCTCGCAGCGCTTGTCAGGGAGGACCAGCACCGACACGCGTTGATCGAAACGGTGACGCTTGAGACATTCTTCCAGTGCATAGCGCTCAAGCTCGTCACCTGCTGTCTCTAGCGGATTGGCGTTAATATTTGTGGTCATGCTCGTTGCCTCCCTCCGGCTCATTGTGCCCAAGGCGGGGCAGCGTGACAACCGGGAATCCATGCAGGGAAAGGAAATCAATGTTAGTTCGCTTTTATTCCAGTGAAACCGGGGAGCTGCTGATGTTCGCCGAGGCGGCCCGGCCGCTGTTGCAGGCGCTCGGCAAGGCGACGACGGCGCGGGGAACCTTTACCCTGGCCGAGATGACGCCGGCCGCGCAGACTTTGCGCGACGCGGTGAAACGGGCCGAGGCGCCGCCGCCACCACCGGATGAGGACGAGCGCGATGAAACGGGAAAAAAGAAGGAGCCGGTGGTGGCGATGAGCCAGCGCGCCTGGCCGTTGATCGACATGCTGGAGCGGACCAGCCAGGGGGGGCCAAAAGCGAACATCGTCTGGGAAGCTTCGGCCGATTTCTGAAGGCGTGCTCAGTCGGCTGATTCGATACCGAAGCCGATGGCGATTCCCTCGAGAACGGTGCGCAGCGCTTGTTCGAAGCGAGCGAACACGGTATCTGACGGCATTTGGCCGGCGTGTATTTCGTGTTCGAGGTCTTTGGCGGCGTCTTGAAGATCCAGGGCCCCGATCGTTCCAGCCAGCCCCTTGGCGCTGTGGGCATGGCGTTCGGCGCTGACGAAGTCGCCATTGGCCAGGGTGGCGCGAATGACCTGCGGTGCATCGATCAGGCGGGCGTGAAAGTCGCGCAGGATTTTTTCATAGAGCGACGGCTTGTTGAGCATGCGATTGAGGCCGTCGGCCTTGTCGATGCCGGGCAGGTCGGGCAGTCCGTCACCGGCTGTCATGGTTTGCTTTCGGGTGACGGCAGGTGGCTTCCGGCGCGTTCATTTCGGGTATCCAGGCTTCCTCGCGATGAGGCCTTGATGTTACCGTCATTGGCGCCCGGCTTCAATGTGCGGCGCCAATGGCGTGGCTTAAGGGGAGCTAAAAAAGCTCGATGTCGTCGTTCTTCTCTTTCATTTCCGCCATGAACTTGTCGACGGCTTCGTGCACCGGCATGCCGCGCATGACGGCGTCGAACATGGCGATTTCGTCGCGCGTCGTGTATTTGGTGCGGATTTTGTCCTGCAGGGAGACCCATTCGCTGGGGTTGTAGAGGCGTCGCCCGTCGGCCACCAGATCGCTGAGATCGCCCAGGCTGATGCCGACGTGCGCCAGCCGCTGGACCAGCTTGTCGTAGAACTGGAAGGCGATGATGGCCTGATGAACCATGCCCGAAACGTGGTCGGAGATGCCGCTCAGATTCTGCTTGGCGACGCCGACTTCGCCCTGGTCGGGCAGGGTGTGCACGGTGTCGGAAATCATCCGCATGTAGCTGGCCATGCTGGTGAAGGAATTGGTCAGCACGTCGACCGAAGCGTTGCTGTCCTTCATGGCGGTTTCGATCTGCACGGCAGAGAGTTCGAGCATCAGCACGGTTTCGCGAACCTGACTCCAGTTGAGGTCAGGCATATGGGCGCTGGTGCCGCGCGGATGGATGGTCTCTTTGCTCATTTTTTTGCTCCCTGGCTGGCCGGAAACTATAGCGCAAAATTCGCCGGGCGTTCCATGCTCACGGCGGCTTTCCGGGCTGGATTGGCGACTTGGCGCGATAATTAGCAGATGACTTTGAAGAATACTTTCATTTTTGCCCTGTTTTTCCGGTTGACCGTGGTAATCGCCGCGCCGCCGCTGGTGGCCATCGATGTCGGGCATGGTGGCGTCGATGGCGGGGCGACGAGCGCGCGCGGCCGTCCGGAATTCGCCTTCAATCGGGAATTCGCCGGGGTTCTCGCCGGTGTCCTGCGCGAGCGAGGTCAGGCGGTGCGCGAAATCAATTTTGCCGGCGACATCGGCAGCCTGATCGCGCGGCCCGAGCAGGCGGCGGGCAGCGATTTTTTCGTCTCGATCCACCATGATTCGATCGGTGAATCATGGCTGAAACCGTGGGTCTGGGAGGGCGCCGAGCAGACCTACACCGAGGTCAAGCGCGGCTACGGAATCTTTGTTTCAGCGCAGAATCCGGATCCGGAAACCAGCTTGCGCTGTGCCTCGAGCATGGGCGCCATGATGCGCCGGGCCGGTTTCGTTCCGTCGACCTGGCACGGGCGAAAGCATCTGGCGGCCGACGCCGAAAACGGGGTCTGGTATTACGACAACCTCGTCGTGCTCTACCGGACGACCCTGCCCGCCGTGCTATTCGAAGCCGGCGTCATCAAGCATCGCGACGAGGAACTGGAGCTGGCCGATCCTGAGCGCCAGGCCAGGATGGCCGATGCCGTGGCGACAGGTATCGCGGCCTGCCTGTTCGTTACAGGAAAATCGGCTCGGGAGTGAGGTCGACGGCGAATTTGGCCTTCACGTCAGCCTGCACCGCGGCCATCGTGCGCTTGACGTCGTCGCCCGTCGCCCCACCGTGATTGACCAGGACCAGCGCCTGCTTTTCGTACATGCCGACCGGGCCGAGATTCTTGCCCTTCCAGCCAGCCTGCTCGATGAGCCAGCCCGCCGCCAGTTTGACCCGCCCATCGGGCTGCGCATAGCGCGGCAGGGCTGGGTAATCGGCCACCAGCGCCGCGGCTTGGGCTGCCTCGACGACCGGATTGTGGAAAAAACTGCCGGTGTTCGGGATGACCGCCGGGTCCGGCAACTTGCGCTGGCGCACGGCGATGATCGCGTTGGCGATATCCTGCGGCGTTGGCGTCGCGATTTTTTGCGCCGCTAATTCCTGATTCACGTCGGCGTAACGCAGGTTGGGCATCCATGCTTTCGAGAGTCGGAAAATCACCGAGGTGATCGCCATCCGCCCACTCAAATGCCAGCCTTCCTGCTTGAAAACGCTGTCGCGGTAGCCGAAACGGCAGTTGCCACGGTCAACCGGAAAAAATGCCTGTTTTTCAAAGTCCCAGGCCATCAGTGAATGGAAACATTCGCCGACTTCCAGCCCGTAGGCCCCGATATTCTGAATCGGCGCGGCGCCGACCGTGCCGGGAATCAGGCTCAGGTTTTCGAGACCCGGCCAACCCTGCTGCAAGGTCCATTGCACGAAGCCATGCCAGTTTTCGCCGGCCCCGGCTTCGATGTAGAAAGCCTCGCTATCTTCCTTTATCAGCCGCCTGCCGGGAATGGCCATGTGCAGGACAAGGCCGTCGAAATCGCCGGTCAGCACGAGGTTGCTGCCCCCGCCGAGGATGAAGCGGGTTTGGCCGGCCAGCTCGGGGGCGGCCAGTTGACCGGGGGCGACGATTTTTTGGTAGGCGGCTGCCTTGCCGGGCAGGGCCAGCGTGTTGAAGGGGGTCAGGTCGACATTGTGGGCGGAATTCATAGGCCGAATTTTCGTCGATTTCGGGCCATGTTTGGCGTTTGCCTGGCGGCTTGACCCGGACATGATCGGGAGCGTAAAACAGGATCAACAGACGGCGGCCGATTTTCGGCCCGCCTGGACAGACCATGGCGATCAAACATGAAGCCTCCTGACCGGCATCTCTGGCAACGATTCTGGGCCATCGCCTCGCCTTACTGGCGTCAGGACGAAAAGCTCAGGGCTTGGGGATTGCTCACCCTGCTCGTTCTCTTGCTCCTTGGCCAAACCCGTTTTGCCGTGCTGTTCAACGAGCAGACCGGGGAATTCACCTCGGCGCTGGCGGCGCGCGACGAGGAGCGTTTCTGGACGTCGATCAAGTTTTGTCTCGGCCTGCTGATCGCCGCCGTACCGATCTACGCCCTCTATTATTTTGTCCGGGACACCCTCGGTATCCACTGGCGGCGCTGGCTGACCCACCGTTTTCTCGACAGTTATTTCAGCCACCGCCATTTCTACGAACTGAATGCCAACGCCGGCATCGACAATCCCGATCAGCGCGTCGCCGAAGACATCAATACCTTCACCCAGCGCTCGCTCTATTTCCTGCTCATTTTCATCGGCTCGGTGCTGCAACTGGTCGCCTTCAGCACTGTGCTGTGGTCGATTTCGCGGGAACTGGTCTATTTCCTGATCTTCTATGCCACGGCCGGTACCTTGATCACCATTTTTGTCTTCGGCAACCGGCTGATGAATATCAATTTTCACCAGCTACGCCGCGAGGCGGATTTTCGTTTTAGTCTGGTGCGCATCCGCGAGAACGCCGAATCGATCGCCCTGTACCGTGGCGAGGCGCAGGAGCTGCAACAGGTCAGGCAGCGTTTCGCCGCCGCTTTCAAGAACTTCAAGCGCCTGATCCGTGCCCAGCTTGGGCTCAATTTCTTCCAGCACGCCTACGGCCTGGCGACCATTGTTCTGCCCAGCGCCATCATCGCCTCCCGGGTGCTCTCCGGCGAGCTCGAAGTCGGCCGGGCGATCCAGGCCGCTGGCGCCTTTGCCGCCGTGCTCGCCGCCTTCTCGCTGATTGTCGAGAATTTCGAAAGCCTGAGCCGCTTTGCTGCCGGCGTCGACCGGCTCGATGCCCTGGCTCGTTTCCTTCCCGGCCATCCGGCCGGGCATGTCGGCAATGCGAGCACCATCCTGTCGGTCGATGCCCCGCACCTGACCCTTGATAACGTTACCCTGCAGACGCCGAACTACGAACGAACCTTGGTCCAGAATTTATCCATCGACATCCGTCCCGGTCAAAACCTGATGATTGTCGGCCCGAGCGGCAGCGGCAAAAGCTCCCTGCTGCGCGCCATTGCCGGCCTTTGGTACGCCGGCAGCGGCACCATTTTCCGGCCGCAGCCCAACGACATCCTGTTCCTGCCCCAGCAGCCCTACATGCTGCTCGGCACCCTGCGCAGCCAGTTGCTCTACCCGCACAAGGGACGCTCGTTTCCCGATGCCCAGCTGTTGAAAGTGCTGGAAAAGGTGAACCTGCCCGACCTGGCCAATCGCTTTGGTGGGCTGGATAGCGAGATGGACTGGCAGAAAGTGCTCTCGGTCGGTGAACAGCAGCGCCTGGCCTTTGCCCGCATCCTGCTCAGCAAACCCCGTTTCGCCATTCTCGACGAAGCGACCAGCGCCCTCGACAGCGCCAACGAGACGGCGCTTTACCAGCAGTTGCAGCAGATGAAAACGACGCTGATCAGCGTCGCCCACCGCCCGGCCATCCTCCCGTACCACCAGCAGGTGCTGGAGCTCGTCGGCGATAGCCGCTGGCAGTCCTGTGCTGCCGAGGGGTATTGCTTCAAAGCGGACGACGCCAAGCACTAGGCGTCGCCCGTTCTGGAGTTACAACAACGGCGCCAGCCAGTATTCGGCGTCCTTGATCGACATGTTCTTGCGCTTGGCCCAATCCTCCAGCTGATCGCGGCCGATCTTCGGAATGGCGAAGTAAGCCGCGCCCGGATGGCCGATGTAGAAGCCGGATACCGCCGCCGCCGGCGTCATGGCACAGGATTCGGTGAGTTCCATGCCGGCGTTGGCCGGGGCGTCGAGCAGGGCGAACAGCTCGCGCTTGGCGGTGTGGTCCGGGCAGGCCGGATAGCCGGGGGCGGGGCGGATACCTTTGTATTGCTCGTTGATCAGCTCGTTGTTGGTGAGCGATTCATCGTTGGCATAGCCCCAGTATTGGGTGCGGATTTGCAGATGCAGCCATTCGGCGGCGGCTTCGGCCAGGCGGTCGGCCAGCGACTTGAGCATGATCGCCGAGTAGTCGTCGTTGGCCGCCTCGAAGGCGGCGACGCGTTCTTCGATGCGATGGCCGGCGGTGACGGCAAAGGCGCCGACGTAGTCGCGTTCGCCGACAAAATCGGCGAGCGCCAGGTTGAAGCGGCCCTTTGGTTGTTTATGCTGCTGCCGCAGCCCGACCCAGCGGGTCAGTTCGCGCGTCCGTTCTTCGTCGGCGTAGATGATGATGTCTTCGTTTTCACCGCTTGCCGGGTAGAGGCCGAAGACGACTCGGGCCGACAGCCAGTTTTCACTGACAATTTTGGCCAGCATTTTCTTGGCGTCGTCGAACAGCTGGCGGGCGGTTTCGCCGACCACTTCGTTTTCCAGAATGGCCGGGTAGCGACCGGCCAGATCCCAACTCTGGAAGAACGGCGTCCAGTCGATGAGCAGCGCCAGGTCGGCCAGACTCGGGTTGAGTGTTTGCAGCCCGAGCTGTTTCGGGATGGTCGGCGAGAACGGCTCGTTCCACGTGAAACGGTTGGCGCGGGCTTCTTCCAGCGTGACCATGGTGGCGCCCTTGCGGCCGGCGTGTTCGGCGCGCACGGTGGCGTATTCGGCAACGATCTCGGCCATGTAGCCGTCGCGCTGATCGACCGAGAGCAGCTTGGTGGCGACGCCGACGGCGCGCGAGGCATC